>CAYWCJ010000103.1:0-13077 GCA_964456595.1 uncultured Gemmatimonas sp.
TCCATGGTGGGTCGTCTCGACCTGGAGAAGTACAAGGCCACGATCAAGTCGCTGACGCTGTTTGGCGACCGCCGGCAGGGCACGCAACGCAATCGCGATGCGGTCGATTGGATCGAGTCCCAGCTCAAGAGCTACGGCTGCACCAACACCGAACGGATCACCTACGACTGGCAGCCGCGCCCGCCCGCCCCGCGTCCCGCGGGTGCGCCGGCTCCGGGTGCAGGCGCCGGTGGTCGTGGTGCCGCCGCCGGTCCGCGCCCGCAGGCCACGGTGGCGCAGGGTGGCGGTCGCCCGCGCGGTGTCCGCGCACGCACCGGCGTGAACGGCGACTCGCTGGCCCAGGCCGATCTCAAGCTGCGTCAGCTCAACGCGGAGTTCACGGCGCCAGGACAGCGGCAGCAAGTGTATTGCACGAAGGTCGGCACGACGCGCCCCGACGAGATGTACATCGTTGGCGCGCACATGGACGGCATCGGATACGGCGAAGCGGCCAACGACGACGGATCCGGCACGGCGATCGTGATGGAACTGGCGCGCATCTTCAGCAACCCGGACGTACACACGGAACGCTCAATTCGCTTCATCCTCTTCAACAACGAAGAGAGCGGACTCGATGGGGCGCGCGCCTACGTCGCGCAGCGTGAAGCGTTGCAAGGGAAGGAGGCGCCAGCCGGGTCCAGGAACTACGCCGAGCCCAAGTGGCTGGGCATGATCCAGCATGACATGATGCTCTTCGATCATGGCATGCCCAATCCCGATGGCACGATGCGCAAGGAACAGCGTCCGGAAGCCGATGTGAACATCGAGTTCCAGATGACGTCCAAGCAGGCCGCCGGTGCGCAACTGTTGGCGTGGACGTTTCATCAGGCCAACTCGAAGTACGCCACCGACTATCCGGCGCAGGTTGGTCCGCACATGACGAACACCGACTCCGGTCCGTTCATGGACATCGTCCCCGCCATCAGCCTGCGCGAGAACGAGCGCGGCACGCAGGTGGGCAATGGCTGGGATCCGCAGTGGCATCAGCCCACCGATCTCTATTCCACCTACTCCGACAAGGACTTCAAGCTCGGACTCAACGCCGCGCAGACCACACTCGGCGCACTCGGCAAGCTCACCGGCGCGACGCTGCGCAAGTAAGCGTTCATCACGCGCACGTTACCGCGTCTCTTCCAGTTTTCATGATCAGTAGCAGCAACGTCACCGACCGCAGCGCGCCATCAGCCAGTGAGCGCGCTGCCGGAGCGCAGATCGGCGGTGCCACCCTGACCGAACGTCTGCGTGAGGCCGCCGAGCTGCTCGAGCTGATTCAACACGATCGCGCATTGCTCGCGCACGTTCCCGAAGAAGACTGCAACCGGCTGCTTCGTGCGGCCGGCGAAGTCTCGCGCCCCGACGCCATCAAGCGTCGTCAGGTGGTCAAGGAATCCAAGCGGCAGCGCAAGGCGCAGAAAGTGAATCGCGAAGAAACGCTGCTCGCCGATACGGGCATCCGGAAACTCCGTCGCGAGGTAGTGTTCACCACGCCCAACGTCTACCCGCCCAAGGAGTTCGAGCAGCACGACGTCGAGGGCGACCCCGAGTTCCGCGAAGTGCTGGAGCCGCAGTGCTGCTACGTGTGCAAGAAGATGTACACGGAGATCCATCACTTCTACGACCAGCTGTGCCCGACGTGTGCGGAGTTCAACTACGCCAAGCGTTCAGAGCTGGCCGACCTCACGGGTCGCGTGGCGCTGCTCACCGGCGGGCGCGTGAAGATCGGCTATCAGGCGGGCATCAAGCTGCTGCGCGCCGGTGCGTCGCTCATTGTCACCACGCGTTTCCCGCGTGACTCGGCGGCGCGCTATGCGCAGGAAGCGGACTTCGACCAGTGGGGACATCGGCTCGAGATCTTTGGACTCGATCTTCGGCACACGCCAAGCGTCGAAGCGTTTTGCACGCACCTGCTCAAGACGCGCGATCGGTTGGATTTCATCATCAACAACGCCTGTCAGACCGTGCGACGTCCGCCCGATTTCTACGCGCATATGATGGAAGGCGAGCATGCGCCGCTGAGTTCGATGGCGGAACCGGAGCGCAGACTCATTGGTGCGTACGAAGGCCTTCGCGGATATAGCATGTTGCCCGAAGGCGGAAGCGTCGACGTGACCGACGGTGCGTTGTCGGCCGTCGCATCGAACACGCTGTCGGAAGTGGCCGGACTCACACACGCCGCACAGCTGTCGCAGGTGCGCCTGTTGCCTGAAGAAGTTGCTGCGCAGCAGGCACTCTTTCCGCAGGGGCGTCTCGACCAGGATCTGCAGCAGGTGGATTTGCGCGACCGCAATTCGTGGCGCATGCTCATGCATGAGGTGCCGAGTGTGGAGTTGCTGGAGGTGCAGTTGGTGAACGCGATCGCGCCATTTTTGATCAACGCGCGTCTCAAGCCGTTGATGATGCGCACACCGGAGCACGACAAGCACATCGTCAACGTGTCCGCTGTTGAAGGTCAGTTCTATCGCAAGTTCAAGACGACGCGGCACCCGCACACCAACATGGCCAAGGCTGCGCTCAACATGATGACGCGCACGGCCGCGGCCGACTATCAGCAGGACGGCATTCACATGAATGCGGTCGATACCGGCTGGGTGACGGACGAAGATCCGGCCGATATCGCGGCGCGGAAGGTGGCCGAGCATCGCTTCCATCCGCCACTCGATATCGTGGATGGCGCGGCGCGCATTGTTGATCCGATCATTGCGGGGATCAACAGCGGTGAGCACATGTGGGGCAATTTCCTGAAGGACTACGTGCCCACGGACTGGTAGGCGATCGTCTGATGCGCGCTCAACGTCGCTTGCCGGTACGTCCGCGCGTCGTGTTGGTCATGACCGCGAACGCGCTGTCGGCATTCGTGCTGTCGGCATTCGTGCTGTCGGCTTGTGCGCTGCTACCCCGTCGCGTCGCGGCGCCGTCACCAGTGGCTGTGAACGCGCGCGCGATTGCCGATTCGGTCACCACCGAGCTGCTCGCGAGCGGCGTCACGCTGCATCGCCTCGTCAACAACGCCGCGCCGTGGCGTGCCTCGGTGCTCGAAGTCGACCTCAGGACGTGCGTGTCGTTTCAGGCCGTGAAGGGCGGCAGCACCGCCGTCGGTCGGCGCACCACGAGCGCGCTGCTCGCGTCGATTGACGCGTCGCTCAGACCGATCGCCGCCGTGAACGCCGACTTCTTTCTCTTTGCACCGCCGGGTGTGCCCGTCGGGCCGCACATCGAGAACGGCCGTCTCGTCAGCGGCCCGATCGATCGTGGCGTCTTTGCCACGGACAGTGCGGGACGACCGTTCATCGGACGTCTCTCCATATCGGCGGAGCTCCGGTCGACGCGTGCCACCATCCATGTGAGTTCCTGGAACCGTCCCGCGGCGCGGAACATCGGCGTCGTGGACGCGAATTGGGGCATCCCGCTGGACACCGCAGTCGCACGCAGTGCGTGGCTGCTGTCGCCGATCATGGTGCCACCGGTTGGTCCGCCGGTGATGCCGGCAGGTCAGCTGACGCCTTCAGTGCCAGCTGGCTATCTCGAGCGGCTCAATGCACCTGCGTATGTTGCCTCACCGCTCCCGACGTGGCGTGGTGGTGTTGCAACAGGCGACACGCTGTTGCTGGTGGGGCTTCGTACGCCCGGCGGTGGCTCGGCGCCGGTGCAGCCAGGCGACACGCTTCGGGTGCAACGGTTCTACTCGCCACTCAGGCCGCAGCAAGCTGTCGGTGGCATGCCCGAGCTCGTGCGCGACAGTGTCGTACGAGGCGCCGTAGACTCGGTCAACGACGCCGGCTTTCGCGGACTCAACCCGCGTACCGCGGTCGGGTATGGCAGCGACGGCAAGCGCGTGCTCATCGCCGTCATCGATGGCCGTCAACCGACGTACAGCGTCGGCATGTCGCTCCGCCACACGGCCGAACTTTTTCGCTCTCTCGGCGCCACACACGCCATCAATCTCGATGGCGGTGGTTCATCGGCGATGGTGGTCACCGATGCACGCGCGCCGAAGGGCTCACGCCTGGTGACGCATCCTTCCGACGCTGCGGGCGAACGCGCCGTGGCCAATGCGTTGGCGGTGCTCAAGAGCTGTCGGTAGTGTCACTTCCACCAGTCTCACATGTCCTCCGCATCTATTCCGATCCTCGTGGTGCTCTTCGGCGGAGCAATGATCGCCGTGCAAGGTCCCATCAACGCTACGCTCGGTCGCGCGGCGGGTTCGCCGGTGAACGCCGCGCTCGCGTCGTTCGTGGTGGGGACGCTCGCGCTCGCAGCGATCGCCACAATCCAGCGTGCGGTCCCCGATAGCGCGTTGCTTCGCGCACTTCCGTGGTGGGCGTGGATGGGAGGTTTCTGCGGCGCCGTCTTCGTCACCGCTGCGGCGTACGCTGCGCCCAAGATCGGTATCGCCAGCATGCTCACCCTGGCCGTCGCAAGCCAGCTGCTGATCGCGGTCGCGCTCGATCACTCTGGCGCGCTCGGCGTACCGGCGCGTGCCGTCACCGGTGGTCGCGCGGCCGGGATCGTGCTGGTGATTGTCGGCGCACTGCTGGTGAGACGATTCTGACTGCGTCCTGACGCATTCCATCGCCGGGCCAATCACGCTCGAATGCTGAGGCCATCACGGTGGGATGCGCTTCCCCACCGCCGCATCCGTCGGCAACGCACTCGCCAGAAACTCCAGCACATTTCCGCCCATCACGCGCCGCACGTCGTTCGCCGGCATCCCCGCGCGGAGCAGTCCGTCGGTGACGTGCACGAGCTGCCCCGTGTGAAACGGCGTACGCGTCGCACCGTCAAAATCCGAACCCAACGCCACATGCTGCACGCCCATCACCTGCACGGCGTGCATGATCGCCTTCACGATCGACTCGACGTTGAGTGTACACACCGCGGCATCCCAGAAGCCGATGCCGATCAGGCCGCCCTTCGCCGCGATCGCGCGCAATTGCTCGTCGGTGAGGTTGCGTGGCCCCGGACACGTGGCGGCGACTCCGGTGTGCGACACCACCATCGGACGCGTGGCCATCGCCAGCACTTCCTCGATCACCTGGGGCGATGCGTGCGCGAGGTCGACGATGATGCCGAGTGTGTCCATGCGCGCGATGACTTTCCGGCCGAGAAGGGTGAGGCCGCCGTGCGTGAGGCCATGTGCGCTCGCACCGACTTCGTTGTCGAAGAAGTGCGTGAGTCCCATCATGCGGTACCCGGCGGCGAACAACGTGTCGACGCTTTCGAGCTGCCCATCGAGCGCGTGCAGCCCTTCGATCGCCAGCACGCCAGCCACGATCGTTGGTGCCGTCGACCGCTTCGCCGTGAACGACACCAACGCCTCCCTGGTGGTCACGACCGTCAGCGCACCGTTCGAGCGCGCCGCGGCGTCGTGCAATCGCTCGGCCTGATACAGCGCGCGTGCGCGCAGACTCTTCCACGTGGACACCGGCCAGCGCTGCACGAGCGCCAGCAACAGGATGTTGTCCGTCTCGCCGGTGTTACGGTCGTAGTTGATGCCGCGCGGCGTCTTGGTGACGGCGGAGAAGACCTGCAACGCAACGTTCCCGTCCTGCAACCGCGGTAGGTCGACGTGACCGTGCTCGACGCGGACCAGCGGATCGCGTCCCCACAACAGTTCATCGGCGTGCATGTCCGCCACGAACAGCGATTGATGCAATGTCTTCGCGACAACGGTCACCGGCGGCAGCGGGTCCTCCGTCACCGTGTTCATGTCGCGATCCACGATACCCGGCGCGAGAAACAGTGCCACCATGAGCACGATTGCCAACACCATCACCACGATGGTGGTCGTACGCGTGCGCCTGGTCATCGCAACCCTCTGGGCATCGGTTCTCCCGACATTTCGCGTCCGTTCGGCAGTGTCTTGCTGGTCATGGCGCGCAGGTCACTACACCGCTTGAGGGCCGACGCGGATCGCGGATCGATCGTGTCCGGCAGCGCCGTTGCGTCGACGCGCACGGTATCGGCCGTCGTCTTCGCATCGCGCAGGCGCGCGTCGCACATCGCCCGCACGATATCGATGCGCGCCAGGCGCGCGATGCCGGAATCGGTCGCGCGCGCGAGGAAGATCCATCCACCAACAGCGAGCACCAGCGCGACTCCCAGTCCCGTCAACGCGCGCCCACGAAATGCGGCCTGCTCAGTTTCGTTCATCGGTCTCTGCCATGTGCATCAAGCGCTCGTTGCACTGTTGCGTGTGATCGTCACGCGCGCGTAGTGGGCATCGTCGGCAGAAACCGTGGCGCGCGTCGTGCACGTGTTGCCTGCTCGAACGCATACGCCAGCGCGATCAGGCGCCCTTCTGTCCACGCCGAGCCAATGAAGGAGATGCCGAGTGGAAGCTCCGACGCGAATCCCATCGGCACGGTGATGCTCGGATAGCCGGCCACAGCAGCGACGCTCGAGTTGCCACCGGTATATCGATCGCCGTTGAGCGGATCGGTGGGCCACGACGGACCGTTGGACGGCGCAACGATGGCGTCGAGCTTGTGCTTGTTGATGACCGCATCGAGTCCCTGCTCGCGCGACAGCGTGCGACACGCGGCGAGTGCATCACGATACTTGGTGTCGGTCAGCAACCCCTTCGACTGTGCGCGTTCGAACTGCTCCTGCGCAAACCACGGCATCTCCTTCCCTGCGTTCGCCTTGTTGTACGCGATGAGATCGTCGAGCGATTTCATCTTCGTGGTGGCGCCGCGCGATCGCAGATACGAGTTGATGCCATCCTTGAACTCGTAGAGCAACACTTCGAGCTCGGCGTCGTCGTACTTGCCCACCGTGGGCACATCAGCCGGGTCGACGATCGTGGCGCCCGCCTTCCTGAGCGCGCCGATCGCCGCGTCGAATACGAGGTCCACCTGCGGATGAAAGCCCGCCATGTTGCGCGCGACACCAATGCGCGCGCCGTTGAGTGCCTTCACATCGAGAAAACTCGTGTAGTCCGGATTCTTCTTGCCGCGACTCTCCTTCGTGATCTCGTCGCGCTCGTCCACACCGGCAATCACCGTCAGCAACACGGCCGCATCGGCAACGGTGCGCGTCATGGGGCCGGCGGTGTCCTGCGTCGCCGAGATCGGAATGATGCCGGTGCGACTCACCAGACCAACCGTTGGCTTGAGGCCAACGAGTCCGCAGATCGACGCTGGACAGATGATCGAACCATCGGTCTCCGTACCCACACCAACCACGGCCAGATTGGCCGCGATCGCCGCGCCGGTACCCGAGCTCGAGCCGCACGGATTGCGATCGAGCACATACGGATTACGCGTCTGACCGCCGCGACCGCTCCATCCACTGGTCGAGCGCGAACTGCGGAAGTTTGCCCACTCGCTGAGATTCGTCTTGCCGATCAACACCGCACCAGCCGCACGCAGCAGCTCCACGAGGTGCGCATCGCGCGGTGCCGACGATCCGGCGAGCGCCAGCGAACCGGCGGTCGTTGCCATCTTGTCCGACGTATCGATGTTGTCCTTGATGAGCACCGGAATGCCATGGAGCGGCCCACGCACTTCACCGCGCTTGCGCTCCGCATCCATCCGATCGGCAATGGCCAGTGCTTCCGGATTCTTTTCGATCACCGACTTGAGCGCCGGTCCGGCCACATCCACCGCCGCAATGCGCGCGAGATACGCGGCCGTCAGCGTCCGCGAGGTGAGCGTGCCCTTCTGCATGCGCGACTGCAGCTGTGCAATAGTCAGTTCGGCATACGCAAACTCTCCCTTCTGCGAGGGCTGCGTTGCTCCCTGCACACCACGCGGCACCAGCACGGCCGCCGCGCCGACGAGCATGGATCGCCCCACGAACGCGCGACGGTTGATTCCATCAACGCGGTCACTCACCACAGCGCTCACGTCGTCGTCCACGTCGTCGCGAGCGTCCGCCTTCGGCCCTTCCTTCCACATGCATGCTCCTCAGACGGCGGCCAGCGCCGTCTCGAAATCGTTCAACAGGTCGCGTACGTCTTCGAGTCCGATGCTCAAGCGCACGAAACCATCGGACACATCATCGCCACCCCAGCGCGCTCGCCGTTCGGCGCTGGTGTGAATGCCACCAAAACTCGTTGCTTCGTTCACCAGGGTAGCGGCAGCGAAGAACCGCTCGACCGCGGTGCGATCGGCCAGGGTGAAGCCGATCACCGGCCCGAAGTGCGACATCTGCCGCGATGCCACGGCATGCGACGGATCGTCTGGCAATCCGGGATAGCGTGCGTGCGTCACTTTCGCGTGTGAGGCGAGCAGTGTCGCCACCTGCAACGCACTCTCGCACTGCCGTGTGAGTCGTACATCGAGCGTGCCGAGCGAACGGTGCGCCAACCACACTTCCATGGGGCCGGGAATCGAACCCATGCGCGTGCGCCAGATGCGCAGTGCGTCGGCCCACATCGGATCGCGCGCCGCGACATGCCCGAGCACAACGTCTGCATGCCCGGTCATCGCCTTCGTGTCCGACACCACGGCGAAGTCTGCGCCGAGGGCGAGTGGACGCTGGCTGAGCACGGTGGCGGTGGTGTTGTCCACGGCAACGAGTGCGCCCATGTCATGTGCAGCCGCGCTCAACGCGGCGATATCACACACGTCGAGTCCGGGATTCGTTGGCGACTCGAGCCACAGCATCGACGCACCACTCAACAGCGCCTGCTGCGCATCGTTCGCGGTCGGCGCCATGACTACGGCGATCCCCTGCGCCGCGAAGTACTGTGTCGCGATCAGTCGCGTCGTGTAGTAGCTGTCGGTGGGCATGACGATCGTCTGCCCGGGCTTGAGCACCGTGGCCAACAACGCGGCGCTCGCCGCCATCCCCGACGCAAACAGCACACACGGTCCGCCTTCCAACTCTTCCAGCGCCGCTTCGTAGCGCGTCCACGTGGGGTTGTGATAGCGGCCGTAGGTGAACGGCGAATCGGCGGGATCGCCGGCCGCATGAAACGGCGCCGCGAACGTCGGTCCCGGCAAATACGGCGCGCCTTGCTCGGCGTGCGGTAGTCCCGCGCGCACCACGCGCGTGGCGTCATGCATGACGCGCTCCGCCGTGTGTTCCCGGTTGATCGATCTGATAGGTAGCCGCAACGTACGGGTGTGCGCCTCGGTCGGCTGACGCGGAGGAGCTGCAGCGCGCGTTCAGCCACTCCACCAGCGATGCGAGCACCAGCCCGCGCACCGGCTGCTTCGAGAGCACGAGATCGTGAATGCCCCCGGCAAACGCGTGCAGCGTTACATCGGTGCCAAGACGCGGACCGCGCGCCTTCATGTGCGCCACATTCAGCACGATATCGTTGGCGAGGTACTCCTCGCGCCACACGCCCTTGGGCCACGCCGACGAACCCGCGTGCATCAGCAATACCGGACTCTCGATCGATAGGCCGCTTGCCACGCGATCCTGCACGGCGAGGACCGCGCGCACCCAGCCGAAATACGCCGGAAAGCCAAGCAACGGCTTCCAACGCAGATCGTACGTCCACTCGCCGTGATGTTCCTGCAGCAAGCTCTCGCCATACCACCGTGAGAGCGCATTCGGATCGGCCAGCGTTGGCAGCAGGGCACCGACCACGCGCGCAATCGGCAGCGTCCACCGCCGCGGACCCGGCACGTTGAAATCGAGAAACGGACTGTTGAGCACCAACGCCTGCACCTGTGCACGGCGGGCGCCGCGATGCATGTACCACGACGTGATCAGTCCACCGGTCGAATGTCCGACTAACGCGAGCGTATCATGCCCATCTTCCTCGCGAACGATGTCGATGGCGGCTGAAAGTTCGGCGTCATACTCGGCCAGATCGGTGCAGTAGTTGGGACGATTGCCTCCGCGCAGCGAACGCCCGTAGCGACGCAACTCGAGGGCGTAGAAGTCCCATCCGGCCGCGGCGAATGCGTCGGCCATGTGCGTCTGAAAGAAGTAGTCCACGAACCCGTGCACGTACAACACAGCGCGACGCGTGTGCGAAGATTCATCGAGCGATGACGCATCGTGCTTGCGCCGAACAAGCGTCCCGCACAACACGCCGTCGTCTTCCGATGGCAGCGGCAGCGTGATGGACTCGTAGCCCGGGAGCGCGCCATCGTCGGCCCACTCGCGCGGGATCGTCATGCCCGGACCGGGAACTCGGCGTCGTCGAGCGGTCGTGCTTCGTCGATCAGCATGACGGGAATGCCATCCTGCACCGCATACACCAGTTGGCTCTCGCGGCACACCAGCGATTCCGGCGGACCGGGCCAGTACTCCAATGGAGCCTTGCTCTTCGGGCAGACGAGGATCTTCAGCAGCTCGGGCGACAACGTCATGAGTCAGGCTCCACGCGGACGAAAAGGTGCCGGTGCGGCCGCGCTCGTCTCGAGCCGTGGTCCACCGATCAGGTCGATGCAATATGGAATCGCCGCGAAGATGGCGCCGAGGCATTCTTCGATGGCGGCGGGTTTACCGGGAAGATTGATGATCAGCGAGCGGCCGCGCGTGCCGGCCACCTGCCGCGACAGAATCGCCGTTGGCACCGTGCGCACCGACACGGCGCGCATCTGCTCACCAAAGCCCGGCAGGATCCGATCGCATACCGCCACCGTGGCCTCCGGTGTCACATCGCGCGGCGCCGGGCCTGTACCGCCGGTGGTCACGATGAGCGAGCATTGCGACTCGTCGGCCAGTTCACGAAGCGTCGATTCGATCAGCGGCCGCTCATCGGCAATCACGCGAGCGACCGGCGTCCATGGGGACGCCAGCCAACGCTCCAGAACCGCCACGATCGCCGGCCCGGACTTGTCTTCGTAGATCCCGGCACTCGCCCGATCGGAGATGGTCACGATGCCGATGGCGATTCCGGGCACCTCGGCGGCGGAAATGTTCGACGGCGACATCTGCGAAAGCTACTCGCCGAGATCGCCGACGGAGGATCGTACCGTGCGTGTCGGATGGCGCGCCCGGGCTTGCCTGAGGAAACCTGACCGACGGCCGCATTGTGTCGCAGATTGTGCAGTCGACCCTACGCGATCCCTCTCGTGCCTCATCCCATGCGTCGCATGTCTTCCACGCACCATCCGCGCTCAGCCCGCCCCGCCACGCCAATCGTCGCGACACTCGTCGTCGCACTCGCCGCCACCGCACCGGTCCTGCCCGTCATCCGCACACCGCTCGCGGCACAGTCGCCCTTCGATGCGCTGCACGTGCGCTCGATCGGACCCGCCGTCATGGGCGGGCGCCTGCACGACGTCGCGGTCGACCCGCGCGACCCGGCCACCATCTACGTCGGCGCCGCGGCAGGCGGTATCTGGAAGACGACCAACAAGGGGACCACGTGGACGCCCGTCTTCGAAGGCCAGGCCGACAATGCCTTTGGCGACCTCGCGATCTTCGCCGGCGACTCGCGCATCGTGTGGGCCGGCACGGGCGAACAGAACAATCGGCAGAGCTCGTCGTGGGGCGGTGGCATCTATCGCTCCACCGATGCCGGCACCACATGGACGCGCATCGGACTCGAACGGACCGGCAGCATCGGTCGCGTCGTGCTGCATCCCACCAATGCGAACGTCGCCTGGGTCGCCGCCGTGGGCAATCTCTGGAAGCCCACGACGGAGCGCGGTGTCTTCAAGACGACCGATGCCGGCGCCACGTGGACCAAGGTGCTTTTCGTCGACTCACTCACCGGCGCGACGGAACTGGCGATCGATCCTCGCAACCCCGATGTGCTCTATGCCGCCACGTACCAGCGTCTGCGCACGGTGTACGGGTTCAACGGCGGCGGGCCGGGCGGCGCGCTCTGGAAGTCCACCGACGGCGGCACGACGTGGACCAAGCTCGAATCCGGCATCCCCGCTGGCGACAAGGGACGCATCGGCCTCACCATCGCTCCGTCCAATCCCAACATCCTCGGCGCCACGATCGAACATGCGACGGGTGGCGGCTTCTATCGCTCGGAAGACGCCGGCACGACATGGAAGCAGATGAGCCGCACCAATCCGCGGCCGATGTACTACAGCCATCCCTACTTCGACCCCACCACCGACCAGCGCGTGTGGCTCCTTGGCGTGCAGCCCTCCAGGAGCGAGAACGGCGGCACCACGTTCGAGCAGATGCCCAACTCGCCCACGTACGATCTGGGCCTCAAGGACGATCATCATTCGCTGTGGATCGACCCGCGCGACACACGGCATCTGCTGCTGGCCGGTGACGGCGGTCTGCACGAAAGCTGGGACTTGGGGCTGACCTACAACCGCCTCAACAACTTCGCGGTCGCCCAGTTCTATCGCATCGCAGTCGACGATCGCGATCCGTACTGGATCTACGGCGGACTGCAGGACGCGCACTCGTGGATGGGACCCAGCGCCACCTCACATTGGCTCGGCATTCTCAACTCCGACTGGAAGCAGATCGGATTCAGCGACGGCACCGGACAAGCAGTCGACAAACGCGGCCATCGCTTCGTCTACTCCACGTCGAGCGGTGGCAGCATCACCCGCGTGGACGCCGAGACCGGCGATCGCTTCGAGATCCAGCCGGTGGCTCCGATGGGCGAGAGCTATCGCTTCGACTGGACGGCCCCCGTCGTCGCCTCCACACACACCGCCGGCACAGTCTACCTCGGCGCCAACAAACTCCTGATCTCGCGCGACTTCGGGTCCACCTGGACGGCGACGGCGGACCTCACGCGGCAGGTGAATCGCGACACGTTGCGACTGGCCGGCGTGCTCAACACCGACATCCGCCTCTCGCGCAACGACGGCGAAACGAACTTCAGCGAAATCACCACCTTCGCCGAATCGCCACTCGATGCAAAGGTGCTCTGGGTCGGCACGGACGACGGCAACGTACAGTTATCGCAGGATGCGGGAAAGACGTGGACGGAGCTGAGCCGCGCGATCACGAGCGTTGCCAACGGCAGCTTTGTCGATCGCATCGTCGCCTCGGGTGCCGGCCGCGGCACCGCCTACGTCACCTTCGACAACCATCGCACGGGCGACTTCACGCCGCACGTCGTGCGCACCACCGATTTCGGCAAGACGTGGACGACGGTCACCTACGGACTCCCGGCCGACGCGCCAGTGCGCAGCATCGCCG
>CAYWCJ010000104.1:0-12947 GCA_964456595.1 uncultured Gemmatimonas sp.
CAGCAGAGACGCGGGTGATCGGCTCTTTAAAAGGCACAGCGTACTTATTCTTCTGTGCCCAGCGCAATCCTCGTGACATAATGATCCGCTGATACAAAGACAGCAAAGCACGACCATCCTCACGGATCGGGGTTGCTGTCAGCCCTATCAGTTTCGTGCGAGGAATACCCCACACGTCACATATATTCCAGAGACGGTACATCGTAAGCAGCGTACCGTCAGCGATGCTGTGATGGGCTTCATCGTGGATAACGAAGGCAGGGATGCCGTGTGCTAGAATCTCATCGAACCGTTCTGAAATTAAGACAGAGCGTAGCGAGTCTGCCCGTAAGCTGACCCCCCCATGAATGGTGGACTGCATGTCGTTGTCTTCTATCAGATGAGGCACGGCAATTGACAGCCCGTTCTGACTTAAAGCGTTCCGGCGCCAACTCTTATCGGAAATGATCTGCGCGTCTTTCGCATCCTGATCGCTCCGATCCCACAGCGTTTGGGCACTGGCAACAATCAAAGCCGCGTCAGGGAAGTTGATGCCTCCTTTCACCACGCCGATACCTGGCACGTAATTTGATTGCAGGCCGGGACGGTTGAAGCCGAAGTTCAATTCAGGATACTCGCCGACGATTGCAGCAGCCGTTTGCTCGACCAAATTGGCAGGAGGGATAAACATCGCTCTCTCTGTCGAGAGATCAACGATATGCTTGTACAACATCGAGGAAACAAACGTCTTGCCTGCTCCGGTGAATAGGTGGATGATTCCACTGGTTCCTCCCATTCGGAAGAATTCTTTTGTGAGGCTTTCAGCCTCGATTTGATATGTCCTTGGGGTTTTTGGCATACAACCAACCTTTCGTTGTTTTAGTTTAAGAGAATCTAACGAAACGCTACACCACTGGACTTAATACTACATAGTATATAATACTGCTGGTGTCGTGTTTCGTTAAATTCTTTGTTACGGTGTTTTCCCTGTATCTTGGTCTTCCGTTTTATTACGACCTGCACGGATGGCCTCCG
Source organism: uncultured Gemmatimonas sp. (assembly GCA_964456595.1). GTDB lineage: Bacteria > Gemmatimonadota > Gemmatimonadetes > Gemmatimonadales > Gemmatimonadaceae > Gemmatimonas. Next base: position 1,015 of record CAYWCJ010000104.1, read on the forward strand.
CTAACTGCGCGGCGGCGATGTGAGCGTCACTACCTGTGTCTCTCTGTCTGTTAACCCGAATCGCGTGACAGGTGTACTCAATCAGGCAGAGTGCGAAGAAAAGAAGCGTGAAGATGTTGTAGAAGTCACGGGTGACTAAAGCCGCAACTGTCCCTACAATGAACCAGATGAGAGCCACTGCGTCACTATTACTGCCAGAGGTCTTGCTGACTCTCTTTGGCTGTTGGTGTTTGTTGTCCATCGATCCCCCTTGTTATAATGCCGATAAAAAATCCGATACTCATGCGTACCTTGTCTGTGATGTCGTCACGGTGTCGTGGATAGTACGCCAGAAAATTCCGATCATCCTGCCACGCCCAATGCGAGGGTTCTGACAATAAGGCCATGTAAATCTTGTCAGATTCTTTCTGCTCTTGCGTCGTCGCCAGATGCAGTGTCTTTAATTGCCCGATGTTTAATGTTATTGTCGGGGTGCCGTCTATGATAAAACACGCTGTCAGCAATTGCTCCGACCCATCGTTCCAATCAATTTCAGGGAACATTCGAGACGGTGAGATTATTGCTAAGTTCAGCCTCGGAAAAATTTCAGCTTCCGGTAACGATGCGAATTGTTTCACTGTTTGCTCCCATGCTACGTAAAAGCCCAGCCACATCCGTATCCCGTGCCTTAGCAACATGCGCCAACAGCGCTAAACTTTCGGGGGCATTAATGGGACAGGATAAAATGTTATCCTGCCTCATCAGTTTCAATTGGAGGAAGGTTAATCCTTGTGCATTGTTACGATGCACCTTCAACGTGTGCGGGAGGTCAGAGGTAAAAGCCGTTCCCGCAAAAACAAGATACTCAATAGCGTCGGACATTATCAGTCTCCCTTTTGATCTCTAAGCAAATGGCTGAGAAGATAAACAACACAGCCCCCGCATTAGAAATGTTAAACAGGAATAAAAGAATTCCCAAAATCAATAACCCTACCACTACATGCTGTATCATGCGCCTTTAATCTCCTTCATGATTTGGGCGACTGTCATATTCGAAACACTGAAACGATCAGCGATATACTTATATGTAGGATAGCGCTTTCTCCCGACTCTGGCAAGTTCGATTTGCGCGTACTCGGCGATGAATTTCTTGATCTGTGTCGGCTTGTCTTCCCCGTCAGCCTCCAAAAAGAAAGCCTTAGCTGAGACCACTCTATCAACATATTCCAGCAGTGGGCGGTTTGCCATGACGTAGATCGTCTTATGCTCATCGCCGGAATGTGCCCTAATTCGAGCCGCACACTGCCTGACCTCTGCGACCTCCGTGAGCCACACGAATCGCGCTGCAAAGGGGTGGTTAAACGACCAGTGGGTGTGTCCTTGATTAGTTCCCTCATAAGGGGAGGAAGCCAGCACCAGTTTGTCGGGGATCACATCAGTCATACCTGCCAACCACAGCCAAACCTGAGCCTGTTCCCATAACGCCGAATAGGGCACCCGATAGGCTCCGATTAAAAGCACAGCCTCAAACCCTTTGTATTCATTCGTCCCTCTCAAGGCACCATAATGTCCGAAGCCCAATGGAGCACCTTCCCGTAAAGGAAATTTATAATCGGGGTAAGAGTCATGGACGATAATGTCTTCCAATAGCTCTCTCAGGTCTTTGAAGGTAACAACCAGCATCGACTGATGCCCTGAATACAGAGTCTCAATATACCTAATCAAGCGTGATGTGATCGGGTTTTTCATCAGCGATTCAGAGAGAGGGACGCTCTTCCTGAGAAAAGTTGACTTATCTTCAGCTTCTTTGAAAGCCGCCCGTAATTTCTTCTTTCTTTCATCCCACCATATCTTCAGATGCTTATCTCGCGCTGCGCGGGTGTAGTCACTCCCTGTTATGACAACCGTTTTCGCATTGAAGTTACGGATGTCAGGCTTGTAAATTTGTACCGGACGACGAAACATGAGTTTGTAGATTTCAGGCTCCGGCGTAGCGTCCAGCAGCACAAGGGGGATCGTCTTCTTGATGCTTGGCAGCTCGGCTGGATAATACTGCAAGATGCCTTCTTTCACATGGAAAACAGTGTTTCTCGGTTTGCTGTAATTGATGCCAAAAGTTGAAATCTCTTTCCGCAATGTAGCAAGGAGCTGCGGCATACACCGCAGGTAGATCGTTTTGCGATCCCCTTCCAAATAGGACGGTTGGTAGTGTTTGGCAACTACGCTCTCGTCAACATAATCCAATAGGCTCGATAGATTGTAATTTTCTTTTGAAAGCTCTCTGACTCGCCAGTCCAGCCGATGAAGAAATTGTGAGCCAGAGAAATAGGCTTCAGGGTTAAGTTGACCGTTGATCCGCTTATCCACATGGCTGTCAGCTACGACAAGCACCTGCCGAATAGCTGCTGCCAGCAGCTCAACTGCCGCAACCTGCGCGGCTTCGGGAATGTCCAGCCCCCACCCATCGCGACTGGGGTTCAGATTATCAGGTCGAACAAACTGCGCTTTGGAATCAACAACCTTATGGGGGTTTTCATCGATCACCACCAGATCACAATCTTCTGTCGCATCGTTTGAGCCAACTAAATGAGGGTGTCGGTAGAAAGTGATCGGCTTCTTCTTGCGGTCAATAAACTGCCTCATATAACCATTTTGTTTGCAGTTGTCTTTGAAGGGACACCCATGCTGACAGTAAGCGGAGACATCGTGGTTTTTTCGTCCTAACTCCTCGGCAACTCCGTGATTCTCGCAGTTAACGGGAGAACGCGCCTCAAAATTAAACCACAGTGAAGGGTCGGCTCCGATGTTCAACAAATCTTCAAAGCCAGATTTGTACTGCCCGAACCAAGACACCACGCACCAAGAGTAATTTTGGAGTTCTTCCTTAACACGTTCTATTTTATTGCCCAGCCGTGCTTTCGCATCCTCATCTCCTTCGCTCACTGCACGGTTAAAAGCCCCCTCCAATCCCAGAATTTCCTCCTGCAACTTGGCGTGTTCAACCATTTTGTACTCGGTCTGCTCGGCGGCAAAGGCTTCAACAACCTCTACCGCTGCATGAGTCTTGCCGGAGCCTGCGGGGGCGGCAATTAAGTGAGTGGTGGGGGCAATCAGCCCATCTCGGCTGGATTGGATGTAACCCTTCATCGACGCGGCGATAGAGTTAGGGCCAGTCCCTCGTACCTCTTCTCTTGTGAGGTATTTCACAGGAGCTTCGGCTTGATAGAGAGGCTGAATCGTTTTGTAATCATCGATCAGACGCGGCTTCTCTACGGTTTCAAAGGGACTCTCTTCGAGATGGGCTTGTATGAAAGCCATGCCCTTCGACAGCCCCATATCTTGCGTCAGATCGGAGAGATCATAGCCGTTTTTAAATTCAGCAGGCCAAGCCAGAGACTTAAACCAGATACGGGCCTCCTGTGCCCAGCGCTTTAAGCTCTCCTTGTAGGTTCTTCCGGGGTCATCATTATCAGTCAACCCGACTAACGTTTCATAGCCCAGCTTACGGAGATAAGCTACTTTATTCTCTGAGAAGCCCCCGCTACCTTGATAGAGGGTTACGTTTTTGAAACCGAGGCACCACGCAGCAATAACGTCCTTCGGCCCTTCCGCAATCGCAACGACCTTTGAAGCGGGGTCGTCCTGCACCAGCCAGATAAACTGATCTTTGCTGCCGACACTATTGAGCCAACCCTGCGAACCACGCGAGAACATATAGTAAGCATTCAACTCTGGCTTGTCATTCAGCAGAGTTATCTTTGCAGGAATGAGGGGGGTACTCCCGTCCTGTTGATGGAATACCCCCCTCCCCAGCTTAAAGCGATCAATCGCCTCATCGGTAAAACCATACTTCGACCAGTAGACTCGGTCTACCAGTGCGTGGGCTTCGACCACCTGCATCCTTGCCCATAGATTACCAAGCACCTTAGTGTCTACACTGCGTTCTTTAGGAGTAGTGTCAAACGAACTGTCAAGTGTCGCGCCCATCGCTTCGACCACTTGCTCTAAGGTGTAGCGTCTGTTGCCGCCGCTGGGGTGAGAGCGATAAATAAAGACCATCTGATCGATTAGCCAGATAAACCGATCTTCCCCATAAAAGCGCCGACCCTCATACACCTGCGGAACATCTCCGTAGCGTGGGTCAAAAGGCGCCGGAGATGACCACTCTACCCCTGTCTTATCGATAATCGAGTCGGGGGGAAATAAAGCCCTCAGCCCCTCGATTGACCGAATTGTTTTAGTATCAGATGCCATTTTAAAGCCTTACAGCAGTTGTATGGGGCGATGAGTTCCATAGCGCAACTTAATCACATGGGGGTATTCTTTAACTACACACTCGACCCGTTTCGAAGCAGCGTTGCTAGAAATTCCGAGCAGTCGCCCTAATTCGGAATAGTTCGGCACATACCCTTTTTCAGCTCGATGGGTAATGAGGACTTTCAACGTAGCCATCGCCTTCAATTTTTGTTGGGCGTTATTTTTGCTCAAGGCAACCATAATCCTTCCAGGGGGCAATCCAACGCTGTTCTGTGTTACCGATGTTTCCACCGTTGGCGAAAGGTTTTTGCCATACAATGACATTAAAGATCGTATCGTCCGTCTTCCCGTCTCCCGTCCAACTAATCCGGCTGGCACAGGTATAGACGTATTTTGGTTGTGTTTGGGGGTTTTGATAAAACGCACGATAGCGCTTTTCAGTTGCAAGGAAACGCTGCGGGAGCAAATAAATCAGCCAGCCCCCTTCGATCAACAGATCAAGCCCCCGCTGAACAAACTGCTCGTCGTGGCTGTAAGGCGGGTTGCCGATCACAATGTCGTATTTTTCAGGCCAGGTTTTCCAGAAACGTCGAGGGCTAACCCAAAGATCACTCTCATTAGGTTCGGAGAGAAAGTCGCCGACTTGATAGCTATAATAGGGGAATACACCTGTCTCTGGGCTATAATCCATACGCTGTTCCAAATCAACAGCTATCAGCGTGGCAGGCCAAAGTTGGGGAATGAACCGTCCGACCCCCCTGCCCCATGCCCCCTCTCCGGCTCCGGGGTCGAGGATAAATTTACTCCTGAAAACGATAGATTTAGAGAGTTCCTGTAGAATTCCATCGACCACCTTGTCAGGTGTCTTGTAGAAGTCATTTTTGGAGCGTTTGATGCCACCTTGCATAATTACTGTCATAAAAAATATCCTTAGATAAAAACGCCCCAAATGATGGGGCGTTTTACAGTCTATTGAAAGTAAGGTTTAGAGGTCGTCAGCTTCGGTGAAAGACCCCTCAAATGCGGTTTCTTCTGAGGCCACCCAAGGTGCTCCTCCTGCCCCAATTTGACCGTACGCAGGGCGCTCTACGAGTAAAGGTGTTAGCTCACGTTTTGCAGCTTCGATGGTTGACACTCCCATCAACTGGTCACGCAGCCCTTTGTCATGGTAATACCGCACGGCATCCATGTAGTCGGAATATTCCTCCGGTGTCCACTGTTCGTAAACACGGTTACGTCCTTCGCCTTCCACCGCTTTCATGTAAAAGTCGGGGACGTAGGGGACGACGCGCCCAGCACTGGGGCTGGCATTTGTTTTTACCTTACCCATGAACACCTTGCAGACGGGGCGATTCGGATTGGTCACATCGGGCCGGCCCGACGGCATGAACGGGAATGAAGGAACTCTGACCCGTACAGCCTCATAGTAGTCCATCAGGTTTTCCATCACGGCTTCTACAGTCGCGCCCTCCCCAGCATACCACTTAATCCACATGGGGTTCGGAATTTCTTCTGTCACTTTTGGCAAGACGTGGGTGATGTTACCAAGCATCGACTTTGCAACCTGATTCGGTGCATACTCCATCGGCTGCCAATGCTGATCGGGGTTTGCCTTGAAGTAATGCGCGATGCCCAGCAAGGCTGCCTGATCGAAACGTTTCATATCCATGTTACGTCTCGGAACCAAGGCTTGCTGCACTGAACCATTTCCAGCGGTGATCGTCAACAGCCCGTACTTTGGAGTCCAAATGACGAAGGTAAAAAGTTGTTTGCAGAGCTGAACATTGCGCCCATTGACATTCATCCAAGTTGAGAAGGGGCAGCCGATGCAAACGTTTCCATCTGTAACAGGGATGTATTGTCCGTTGTCTGGATCACGGCGATAGCCGATTTTTTCTGTTGCACCTGTGCGGGGATCACGGATCGGTGTGCCGAGGAATCGACGCTCCGGCGCCTTACCGTTACGAGAAGAACACAAAGGTCGGTTCTCCACGTCTCCCCCATTTCGCATCTCATCGGTAGGCCAAAATTTCTGCCCCCCGAATAAGTTTTGAAAGTTGCCACTCCATTGAGATGTTAACAGGGAATCTACAAGAATGAAACCCAGCTCATCCACGTAATCGTTGATACGTTCAAACCCCTGCTCTTCCCCCTCCGGGGACACGCCGTTAGTGATGCAGAGTTTCTTTGCCATTGTAGGATCATGACTCGACCCTGGGGTTGAAAAGGCATTCACCAAAGGCAAACGAACATAGGCCTGTTCATCCGGCTCCGCTCCACCGATATAAGGAGATACGGCGTCGTCGAATTCGAATAACTGTGCAAGGTAAGCTGGTGTTACGTTAGGTGTTACGTTAGGTGTCGTGTCGTCAGACATTGCTTAGAGTGCTCCTAGATTTTTAGTGTCTTTAAATTAGTCTAATCTACTGATCCACTTGTGTCAAGTGGGATTAGAAGATGAGTGAGAATAGCCTGCACCGCCCCAATAATGGCCTGCGATGCCCGAACAGAACGGTAATCCAAGGGCCGGTTGCTGATCTTCATCTCTGCGGCAACCGCCTCTGCCGTGCCGTGAATACTTCCCTGATCGGGGAGAGTATAACGAATAACCGCTTCTTGCGCTTCGCCGTCTCTCCCCCACTCTGATTTGATGAAGAGAAGACGCGAAACGCTGTGAATTGAATCGCGCCTGTCACGATACTGTGCAGGGGGGATGTCATAGTTTTCAGCCAGCATCACCCTTGTCTCACCGACAAGCCTGTGCAGAGTTGATTTCCAATTCGCCTCACTCCATTCTTCCCGTTTGCGAACAGAAGCAGTGTAAGCCTCTAATGCGCTGTTCCAAGAAGAGCTAAGGAATTTTGCCTTGTCCCCCCCGATTTGAGTAAAAACTTTGGTCTGTACCCTCGCCTCTTCATCCAGTCCAAGAAAAACATAGGGGGTTGCGATGTGACTCTTAGGCAGCACCCACAACCTCCCCCCGATATTATAAAAGCCCGCCTTCGGCGGTTCCAATGTGTTCACCAATACCTGCTTTCCAAGAAAATTTGAGAATCAGTCCGAAAGATTTCTGAAGGGGTTTCTTCTAAATCTTCCCCTCGCACATACCTCTCAAAGGTTTTACGGAAATGCTGCCGCATCGGTGCAAGCACCCCCATCTCGTGGGCAATCGCCGAAAGACGAATCATCGCTTTTGGGTCTACACAGTAGGGAGACTCAGGGACTTCAGGCCAGCCCTGCCAAATTTCAGACGGGGTGCCTGGGTCATGTACCTTGTAGCGACGCCCACCAATGTGACGGATTTCTATTTCCATAAAACCTCTTTTTTATTAGGATCGCTGAACCCTCTCTTCTAATACCCCTACTCTATCATACACTCAAAGTGAGGTCAACTAGATATATTCTCTGTGGTGCAGGTTGTAAGCCTCGACAACAATTTCACCTTTTATCCCATCTGTTACCCTTTTGTTTGTAATCAACGTAAAGTGAATCCGGTAATGCCTTCCACACTCTAAGCGGTACGTTCCACGCTGCTCCTCGACACCTTGCATTTTAGCGACCTTTAAATTTGTCAAAGGCCGGGCAGGGTTTGGTTCCCTAGCAAGCATCAGCAGCCGGAGGCCGATCTGTATTGCAACAGTATCCGATAATTCCGGTAGCTGTGCTTCGGCATATTTTGTATGCCGAAGCAGCCAGCGGGGAGTCGAGTTTTTATGAGTAGACATCAGCTCATGTCATAGACGCTGGGGGAAGCGCCTAAATTGTCCCACTTGTTTCGAAGAATCAAGTTGATTTCTGCCGTGAGTTCGTAGCGCTGCTCACGGATCAGATCAAAGTCGTAAAAAGAACCGCCCTCAACCCCGCGCCCCATCCAGACTGTCTTCACAGCAGTCTGGTTGTCGAGCTGCCAGAGGATAAAAGTTTCTTCCCACTGCCAGCCGAAGCCCACAGCCACGGGCTTTTTGTCACGAGTTAATTCCAGCCCCTCTGGTGTGCCAGAAAACATTTCCTCGTCGGCTTCATAGATTGCCAGCGCGTCATCAGCGCTACCGTTAAACTCTAAATTAAGCGGTGACTCCATCGGGTACCTCTTCTTTCTCGATTTGGAGATATAGCTCTTGCAGACGTTGAATTTGACTGGGCAACCCTTTAAACGCCGAGGCCTTAACATCAGCGATGACATCCAGCTCATAGCGTGTCTTCTCTTCGTTGTCTTCGTCGGAAGCCACACCTGAAATCGATTCTTCGATAACAACAACACCCCCCTGAGTGGTGCAAAGCTCAACGGTGCAGTACATATACACCCAATCGCTACCGCACTTCTCGCGGCGAATCCAATCCTGAATTGTATATCGGACATCGAGATTGAAAGGGGTGTCTTCCAGTGTTGCCGGATCAATACTCTTCCAATTCGCAGGGTTGTGGGGTAGATGACCGGAGGCCGGATAAAAATAACGAAGATCGTCGTCATAGTGCTGTTCCAGCCCTGCTTTCAAAACACTGTACCCTCCGAATTTCAAGACAATCTCACCCGTCTTCTCGTCGTAGTTATCGTTCACCTGCCAGAAATTTTCATACTCCGGCTTCCAGCCCAGCCTATCAAGTGCCATATCTACGGCTTTACGATAATCGGAACCCGCCGAGCCACTTAGCTCTGGCGGCGGCTTGATACGCAGTTCGTGATCCAAAGGCCACGCTTCTCCCAGCAAAACGCCACAGTACCGATCTATTGACCATTCCTTCGGTCTGTCCGAAGCTGTCCCAAAAGCCTCAAGCAGGTCATAATCCTTCTTATCTTCTTCCCACGTAATACGGAAGTAGCCGTAATCGGTGAAGGGTTCATTTCGGGTTTCGTTATAAATTGTCATAAGTCCTCCGACCCAATCGGGTCAATTCATCAACTCGGATATTGTTTACGGGAAGGCCGCGACTTTGGCTTGCTATAGCTAGTACGGGTGGTCTTGGTGGCGAGTTTACGAGTGGTCATTTATCGCCTCTAACAGCAGGGGCAAGGCATACGGTTTAGCGAGGCGCGCACGGGCTAAGGCTACATATTCAGCGCTAATGTCGCAACCGATATAAGAGCGTCCTAATTGTTGCGCGGCTAAAGCAACCGTACCGCTACCCATAAACGGGTCAAGTATCTTTTGTGCTGTGGTTGCCAGAATGCAACGCTCTGCCAAACGGAATGGGAAAGGCGCAGGGTGTTGGGTGTTTAATTCTTGAGGAATTTCCCATACATCGCCATAAGCATTTGCCTTTGGTGCAAGTTTAAAACTTGGTTTAGCTATGAGATAGATAACCTCAAATGTTGGGAGGAAGTAACCCTTATTAAAATTCATCCCTCCTGCACGTTTCCAGATAATCACTTGGCGAACTGGAAAGCCAGCGACAATATCTTGCCTATCCTGCAATAGTCCATTCTGTACACGCCATTTATGGTTGTAAAATATAGCGCCGCATGGTGATAAAACGCGCATACATTCCAAAAGAATACCCCTCTGCCACTGGACATACGCCTCATGAGGCATATTATCGTCGTGATCGGAATAACCATTTTTCAATGCGGCATTAGCCCACTTACCACTTTTACCCCCGCTTTTCATCCCGTTGCCAGTTGAATTTCTGAGATTATAAGGCGGCGATGTGACAATTAAATCTACGGACGACCCCGGCAACGCCGTCAATAATGACTCGGCGCTGGCATGGTAAATTTTGTTTATTTCAATCGCGTCTAGGTTGTCCATTTGTTATCGGCCTCCTTTTTGGCTGGGGGGTATTGATACCTCATCAAAATTGGTGCGAGATACCCCTAGCTTTAGCTATGGGGCACTGACGGATAGCGATTTGATGTACCCCCTATGGATTGGGTAAATTAAACGGAACACGAAGCAGGCCATCGGAAGGATTATCCCCCAACCCCAGCTCTGTGACCATGCGTTTATGTGCCTTGAAATAAGCATTGATTGTATCGGGGGCAGCATTCTGAAGTTGGGCTGCCAGTCGCATCTGCGAGACCAGATTAGCAAAAACATACTGCATAAGGGCTGTATTACTCCCTTCAGTTGATTGGCTGAGTAATGAACCCCCCAAAGCTAGCAGGACAAAAGCAAATTCTTCATCTGAAAACTCTACCCCTGAAAGCTGTTCCCCAAACGTCGTCAGGGGGTTAGCGTAGATTAGTTTCAGATTTCCAACGTACTGTTGAATAAGTGCCGATTGATTGGCATCAAAATGCAAAACCGAGGGATCAAGAGAATCCATTTTCGTGCTCCTTTTTATCACCGCACCCCCACATCATAACCGCAAGCAAAACAATGGGTCAAGCCTCATTTCCGGTAACACCGCTGAGTGTAAGGGAAAATGAACGGGAAGGCGGCTGTCGCCAGCGACTCTGAAAGTTTCACACCCTGCTCCCGCCAAGTGGGTGGGGACTGCCATCCGGCGATCCAATATGCCGCCCAATCCCAATCGCCCCCCAAGCTGGCAACCAGGGTAAAGCCTGAGTTCGCCCCAACGTTTCCATCCGTCAGAGGATAGGCTTCTAACATCAGGCGTGACTCATGATCCCCTCGCAGCATGATCGACTCTCGACTTACGCGGTGATGAAAAGTGATGCTTGGGATAAGGCAGGCAATCACGACCTCTTCTATGTACTTTTCCAGATAGGTAATCCCATGTATATGATAGGATTTGTAATAATCGTCATACCCCTGTGTATACAAACTCATATAGGCTTCAGGGGGGTCGTATGGCACCAGCAAATTATGACGATTGAAAACGGACTCTTGCCCGTTTACCAGCCTCACACGCCAATCTTCCCCATCCACTGCTGTTATAACGCCAGGGATGTCAGGCAATTGAGAGGGATTCGTCCCCTCCCCCAACACCAACTTAGTTTTCACCAAATCGCCGACATCGCCGTAATTCGGAGATGTTTCCCACCACCTTATAAAGGCCATTATCCCCCCTCCTGCTGGATGTCACGGATTGTGCTATATTCGACAGAAAACTCATGGATCACCGTGCGAAGCCGATCCCACTTCACGGTTTGGTCTTGGTTGTCGTTCATGGTTGTTGCTTCTCCTATATTTAGATAACGATGAAGCCACCTCTATAGAAGTGGCTATCTCCGCACAGTGCGGAGGTTATTCCCTAGCTGTTTTGCTGCCAAATATGCAGAAACTGGATTACTTCGGCGTACAGTATGCCTTGCTTGCCTGAGGTGTGTGCATCTTGCACGTGCTGCTCGAACGCTTCCAACGTGTCATAAAAATACCCAAATTTCACCATCAGACAACCGACGTGCCGCACGACGTACAGGGTATCGCCGCGTGACGACATACCGGGTATAGACAGAGCCATGATGCCTTTCGCACCTTCGAGATTTACGCCATAGAGATATACGCCTGCAAGGTTTGCGCCTGCAAAGTTTGCGCGGGCGAGGGTTACGCCTTCGAGATTTGCGTCTGCAAGATTTGCGTCTGTAAGGTTTGCGCCTTCGAGACGTGCGTCCTTCAGATTTGCACCTGTAAGATTTGCACCTTCGAGATATGCGTCCTTCAGACTTGCACCTTCGAGATATGCGTCCTTCAGGTTTGCACCTTCGAGGTATGCGTCTTTGAGGTATGCACCTTCGAGGTTTGCGCCTTTGAGGTTTGCGCCATAGAGACGTGCGCCTTTCAGGTTTGCACCTG
>CAYWCJ010000105.1:0-12902 GCA_964456595.1 uncultured Gemmatimonas sp.
GCAACGCCGGTGCCGTCGCGCCGCTTCGCGATGTCGCTGGTTGGCGCTACGACCGTCGTGCTCTGCATCGTGGCGTGGGCCGTTTTCCGCCCGCGCCCCGCCGACTCGTCGGCGCCCGCCTGGGTCTTGGTTGCCGACACGCAAGATCCAGCGCGCGACCCGGTCACCGCGGCGTCGATCACCATGGCGCTGGGAGTTGCGCTCGCGCAGGGCGAGCGACTCAACGTTGTCACGCGCGATCGCGTGCGCGATGTGCTGCGGCTCATGCGTCGCCCGGACAGCACGTTCATCGATGAGCCGATCGCGCTCGAAATTGCCACGCGCATCGGCGCGGGGCGTGTCATCGTTCCGTCGATCGCTCGACTTGGTGCCCAGCGTGCGCTCTCCGCGCGCACCCTCGACGTGGCCACAGGCCGCGCACTCGGCTTGGACCAGACGAACGCCGTGAACGATGATGCGCTGCTTCCCGCACTGGACGTGCTCGCCGGTAAGCTGCGCAGCCGCCTCGGCGCGCCCCCGCGCTTCATCGCGCAGGCACGGCCGCTTCCCGAAGTCACCACGGCATCGTTGGGGGCGCTGCGTGAGTACACGACGGCAAATGCATACACACAGCGCAGCGCCTACGACTCGGCCATCGTCTCGTATCGGCGGGCAATCGCGCTCGACACGAGCTTCGCCACGGCGCACGCGGCGCTCGGACAGTTGCTGTATTTCACGAACCGGCCAGCCGAGGGCGAGCGGTCGTTGGCGCGGGCGCTGGCGCTGCGTGAGCGACTCACGGCTCGCGAGGCCATGCGCAACGAAGCGCTGCAGGCCAGATGGCGGCGCCTTCCGGATAGTGCGATTGCGATTCAGCAACGCTGGCTCGCCGCATATCCGCTCGACCGCGACACGCGATCGTCGCTGGCCTACGACCTGTTTCAGGGCGGCCAGCATGCGGCGGCGCGCGAGGCGTATGTGACGCTGTTGGCCACCGATTCACTCGACGTGCGCGACTGGATCAATCTTGCGGCAACGACCAATGGCCTCGCGACCGACGCCGATCGTGCGCTCGCGCGCCGGGCATTCGCGCGCGCTTTCGCGCTCGATCCCACGTTGCGCACGGACGTCATCCAGAACAACGAGTACGGGTCGCTGTTGGTGCGCGCGGGATTTCCCGATTCGGCGTCCGCGGTGTTTCGACTGATGCTGGCCGGTCCGCCAAGCCAGACGGCGCGAGGATATCGCTCACTCGGGCTGCTCGCCCTTTGGCGACACGATGCCCGCCGCGCGATCGCGCTTTTTGATAGCGCGGCGCGTGCGCACCAGCTCACGAAGACCGAGTCACTTGGCGAAGTCCGTGCGCGGCTCATGCTCGCCTGGGCGCGCGGTGAAGCCGGTGACGCCGCCGGTGCGCGCACGGAACTCGAACGTGTACGTGCACTCGCGCGCGGCGGGGTCGCTGAGCCAATAGCGCTGTACTGGGCGGGCAAGGCGATGGCGCGCCGCGGCATGACGGACGCGGCGCGCGAGATGCTCGATACGCTGGCACGACGTGCGGTCGTGGGGAACGTGCGCCATGAGAGCGCCTCGCTGCTGCTGCGCGGCGAGCTGGCCGTGGCACTCGGGCGCAGCCGCGATGCGCTGCCGCTGGTCGAACGTGGCGCGTCGCTCGATGCCACGTCGGTGCCACAGGAATCGCTCGCCCATGCGGCGCGGGCGGCCGGCGCGACCGCGCGGGGCGACTCGATCTATCGAGCGCTGGCCGCGTCGCTGCGCTTTGGAACGGAAGCGATGCTCGCGCAGCAATACGCGGTGCGGCGGCTCCAACCGAAAACGCGCTGACGACTTCACGCTAGGACTCTTCTTCCGGACCGCACTGGGCCTTGACCGCTGCCGGCGCATAGCATTACTATCGCTGACCGTTAGTAATACTAACTTCAACGCCGGGCAGCTTCGCATGCGTGCTCTTCTGCAGAATCTCAAGCACGACCTGCCCGCCAGCATTGTGGTGTTTTTCGTCGCCGTGCCCCTTTGTCTGGGGATCGCGCTGGCCTCTGGCGCTCCACTGTTCGCGGGAATCATTGCCGGTATTGTGGGCGGCATTGTCGTCGGCGGTGCGAGCGGTTCGCCGCTGGGGGTCAGCGGCCCGGCGGCCGGGCTCGCGGTTATCGTGCTTGGCTCGATTGCCACGTTGGGCGGATCGTGGGAGGGCTTTCTGGTCGCCGTCGTGCTGGCGGGCATCCTCCAGGTCGCGATGGGATACGCCGGTTTTGGTGTGATCGCGTACTACTTCCCCTCGTCGGTCATCAAGGGAATGCTGACCGGAATCGGTCTGTTGATCATCATCAAGCAGGTGCCCCATGCACTCGGGATGGTCGGCCGTGCGCGCGTGGAGAGTGGCGGAAGCACTCCCTTTGGTCCACTCGGCGACCTCATGCAAACGGTCGCCCCCGCCGCCCTTCTGGTCAGCGCCGTCTCGCTCACGATCCTCATTGCGTGGGAGAAGTGGCTTGCACCGCGTGCAAAAGTGTTCCGGCTGATTCCAGGCCCGCTGGCTGCCGTGGCGGCGGGCATGCTTCTCAGCTCGCTGATGGCATCGGGCACCATTCCCTATGCGCTTGCCACGAACCAGTTGGTGGCAATTCCGGTTGCTGGAAGTGTCAGTGAGTTTCTGGCTCAGTTCGCGTCACCGGACTTCACCTATCTGGCACGGGCAGACGTGTACGTCGTTGCCGTCGTGCTGGCCATCGTCGCCAGCATCGAAACGCTGCTTTGTGTGGAGGCGACCGATCGCCTCGATCCGCTGAAACGCATCACGCCGACCAATCGCGAGCTCAAGGCTCAGGGCCTTGGCAACATTGTCTCCGGGCTTGTCGGAGGGCTGCCCGTGACTCAGGTCATCGTGCGCAGCACAGCCAATATTGCGTTTGGCGGCCGCACAAAGGTGTCCACCATGATGCATGGCGTCCTCATTCTGTTGTGTGTCATCGCCGTCCCCACGTTGCTCAACATGATCCCGCTGGCCACCCTCGCCAGTATTCTGCTGGTGGTTGGCTACAAGCTCGCGAAGCCGGTGCTTTTCAAGCAGATGTACCTTCACGGTTGGCAGCAGTTCGCTCCCTTTGCGGCCACGGTTGTGGGCATTCTCACCACCGACCTGCTGCGCGGTATTGGCATTGGTCTCGCCGTCGGCATTGCGATCATTCTCCGCCACAATCTGCGCAATCCGTTCTCGCTGCCCGCGCAGGCGCCCGATGCGATGGACTTCCGTATTCAGCTCGCTGAGGAGGTGTCGTTTCTGAACAAGGGACGGATCATGGAGCAGCTGCAGTCCATTCCGAAAAACGCGCGTGTCGTGATCGATGGCACGCGGTCAAAAGTGATCGACTTCGACGTCATGGAAATTCTCCGGGAATTTCGCGACGGTGCCGCCGCCCGCAACATCGCCGTGGATGTACATGGCTTGACCCTCAATCCCACCAGATCATGAAAACGCTTTCTCGAGCGATGCGCGACGCACTGACGCCGCAGCTGGCCATCGACGTGCTGCGCCGCGGCAACGAACGGTTTGTGAACAACCTCAAAGCCAATCGCAATCTCCTGCAACAGGTAAACGAAACCAGCGACGGCCAACATCCGTTCGCGATCATACTGAGCTGCATCGATTCGCGCACCTCCGCCGAGCTCATTTTCGATCAGGGGTTGGGCGACATCTTCAGCTGTCGCGTGGCGGGCAATGTGCTCAACGAGGACATCCTCGGCAGCATGGAATTCGCCTGCAAAGTGGCCGGCGCCAAGGCGATCGTGGTGCTGGGGCACACGCGCTGTGGTGCCGTCCGCGGCGCCTGTGACGGAGTGGAATTGGGCAACCTCACCGCCCTCCTGCAGAAGATTCAGCCGGCCGTCGACGAGGAAACCGAAACGTACGACAATCGCACCTCGAGCAACGCGGATTTTGTGGAACGCGTGGCGAGCCTCAACGTGAAGCGCGTCAAACGCCAGGTGATCGAGCGTAGCCCGATTCTGGCTGCGATGCTGGACAATTCAGAAATTGCACTACTGGGCGGCATGTACGACGTGGAATCCGGCGCGGTCGACTTCTACGATTCGCTCATGATCATGGGCGCGCGGTAACCTTCAGGCTTGATTGATCCACGATGAGCCATCCCCACGACGGCATACGAATTCAGATTCAGGTTGATGAGAAGCTGTACCTGAAAGACCCGAACTCCTCCGACATGGGGCGTCGCATTATCGAGCAGGGCATTCAACTGATGGACGAAATCGGATTTGAAGCGTTTACGCTGCGGAAGTTGGCCGACCGCGCTGGTACGACGGAACCGACGATCTATCGATACTTCCGCAGCAAGCAGCGTCTGTTGTTGTATCTCATCTCGTGGTACTGGAGTTGGATGGAGTACCGGGTGTATTTGTCGACCAGTAACGTTTCGGCGCCAGACGAGCGGTTGCGCAACGCGCTGCGGGAGTTGACACAGCCCATTCACGCAGACGACGTCACGCCGCACATCGATGAAGGCGCGCTCTATCGGGTCGTTGTTGCCGAGTCATCCAAAGTGTATCTGAACAAGCTTGTGGACGAGGAGAATCGTGAAGGACTCTTCCGAAGCTACAAACGCTTGTGCCGCCGAGTCGCCGACATGATTTCGGCGGTCAATCCCGCGTATGCGTATCCGGTGGCGCTGGTGTCGACGGTCGTTCAGAGCTCCCACCTGCAAAAATATTTCGCCGAACACCTGCCGTCGTTGACCGAAGTCAAACAGGTCGAAGTCGGCGGCTCCACCACGACGTTTCTGACGGAGATGGTGTTTCGGGCCATTGGCGCGGCGTAGGCCCGATCACCGCGGTCGTCGGTGGACCAATGGCAGCAATCACGGCGATTGCCGCACACGAAAAAGCTGCACTCCCAACCGGGGCGCGTTCAACAGCGGCCCGGCGCGTACCTCCAGGCGAATGTCCGCCGTATCGGTCGGCACGATTTCCATGTCGATTGTCTCGCCAACCGACACCGGTTGCGGCGTCGTGCGACGTCCACGAAATGCGGGCGGCACTTCCGCGCCATCTTTGGCCAGCGCGCGCGACGCCACCAGCGAGTCGCCGCTCGTGAAGCGCACGCGCAACCCCGCGCGTCGCGTTGTCATGTTGATCACGCGCACACGCGTCGGCTGTCCCGCTCGTACCGTGATGGGCGCCGGTGTGGCGGAACCATTCACCAGCACGCCGCGGTTCGCTTCAGCGAAGTCGAAGGGCGATGTGATCAGCACCACGTGGTCGATGGCCGGATTGAACGGTTTGCCAGGCTCGACGACAATCAGCGCCGCCGCGAGACCCGCTCCCTGCTGGCGATCTTCGTCACTGTGCGTGTGATAGATGAATGTGCCGGCGCGCGGCGGCGTGAAACGCACCACGAACGAATCGCCCGGCGCAATCATCGGCGACAAACGTCGCGCCGCGCCACTGAACCCCGGCACACCATCGTAGTAGCTCTCAAGCTCGATTCCGTGCCAGTGCACCGCGGTCGGCTCCGACAGACGGTTCACCACCGTGATCCCCACCGGCTCGCCTCGTGTCAGCACCAGCGTCGGTGACGCGGTCCGTGTCGTATCTGTCGCCGCATGCACCGCGTAGCCGAATGACGGCCGTTCCTTCGTGCTGCCCACATTCTCGCGCACCATCACACGCAGGCGTCGACGTCCGACATCGCTTGGCGCACGTTCAGCGACGGCACCGCGGCGCGCGCGCACGTTCACGCCGAGTACGAGGCCGCTCATGCCACCTTCCGCGTGCGATGCGTGCGCGCCGTGCGCCGCGGCCGCCGTGTCCGGCGGCAGGCCGAGTGGCGCGCGTGCGCCGAAGTGTTCGGGAACGTGGCAGTGGAAGAGCCAATTCCCTGCGCGTTCCGGCACCCACGTCATCGCGTACGTGGCACCCATCGTGGCGCTCTCCGTGACCTCCAGTGGCGCGCGGTCGGGCGTGAGCAGCGTGTCCGTCGTTCCGTCGCCGCGCGCGGTCACGCGAAAGTAGAACCCGTGGAGATGCATCGGGTGCAAATCACCCGACGCGTTGATCACCCGCCACCGCAGGGAGTCACCCACGGTGGCGCTCACCCGTTCCGTGGCGGGCCACGATCGACCGTTCACGACGCCGAGGACGCGGTTGCGCGGGAGGAAGGAACGCGCGACCGTGTCGGCCCAACTGCCGATCACGAAGATGCGATCGCGCGGTGGCGCTACGCCCGCCGGATCGACCACGATGGCGCCGGTGAGCTGCGCATCCAACCCCGTGCGATACGACAACGCGCGATTGGTGGTGGTGCCCCAGTAGTAGTAGGTGCCCGTCGCCTGCAGGGTGAACCGCACCGTGCTCGTGGCACCGGGTGCGAGTACGAGCGGCATCGAATCGCGCGGGTTCGCAAGCGGTCGTGCGTGCAGCCCGTACACGCGCAGCGTATCGGCGGCGAGCGTATTGCGCACGCTGACTGCCACCGCCGTGCCTGCGGAGACACGCACCAGCGGACCGGGGATTTGCGGCGCGCCACCTTCAACAGCGAACGCAGGCACGGTCACACCCGGCGCCGAGTCCCCATCGGGGTGCCAGTCGGCGGGCTGCGCGACCAGCCGCAGCGTGAGCGTCGTACCGAACAGCTTACCCGCCGCGACGCGATTGTCGTTTGGTTGTACGCGCTCCAGGCGCTCTGCAGCGGTGGGCGCGCCAATCGAAAAGAGCAGCGACCCGCTCAGACTCACCGCGAGTACAGACAGCAGCGCGCGTTGCATGAGGCCCCGATTGAGATTGCGATGGAGCGAGCGACTGAACAAGCGACGGGTTTGCCAGCCGGAAACTTCGCGCTTTCCACACGCTCGTGACGTGGAACTGAGGTTAGTCAGATCGCACGAAACTGGCGCGAATAGTTGTCGGTGTCGTCCTCGGGTTCCGCGCGCGTTCTGGCGTCCACCGCACCCTGGTCGCGCGCCCATGCGGCGAACCCGGCTGGCGCGTGCCGGATCTCATCGATGCTGGTGTGACTGATCGCGCGCAGTTCACGCCAGCCAACGACCTCGGTCAAATCCGCGCCGTCGAGCGTGGCTGCCGAAAGACGTGCTTCGGCAAGGTTCGCCCCCTTGAGGTAGGCGCCGGTCAGATTGGCGGCGACCAGATCGGCGCCGCGAAGGTCTGCGCCTTCCAGATTGGCGCCGGCCAGGTTCGCGCGTGCCAGGTTGGCGCGCTGCAGGCTGCTGCGAAGGAGTGTCGCGCGCGGCAACTCGACGCCCTCGAGCCACGCGCCATCCAGGTTGATTCCGGCCAGGGACACCCCATTGCGCAGCAACTCGCTCAGCGCCTCGACGCGCCCGCCACTGCCACCCTTGCCTTGCGCGCTGTTGATGACCTGCCACGCCTGATAGTTCCGGTCAATCACCGCCCGCTGCGCATTGACCACGTCTGCGGCCTTCCGTTCGCGCCGACCCGCCCAGAACTGATAGGCGCTGAAGAGGAACGCCCCCAGCTCGATGACCTTCATCACGTTCGCGACGTTCTGCAGCCACTGAGAAAAGGACAGCGGTGCCATAACCACGGGGACGCCTTGCACCGCCCACGCGCTGCCCGCGCTCAGCGACAGACCGACGAGCATGCCAAGAACCGCGAGCGAACGACGCGACCGGATCATATCCTGCAGGAAAGGAGAAACCCGCAGTATTTCACGCAGGCTCCGTCGCTCGGTCACCGTGTTGTCACGGTATCGTCACGGTGGGTGCCGCACCGGCCGAGCGCTCAGAATAGCGAGGTGATCGAAGTGACGTGCTCGGAGTGCGCGGCCGACGCGGTGCCCGCTCGGCTACGCTGCGAAGCTTTTGCCGACACCCTCGCCGGTGCCCGCGGTGCGGCTTCCCGCTCGATCTGGATGCGTTCGAGGCCATTCGGCTTGAACACGGCCACCGCGCGCGAGATCTCCCCCACCTCGTCGCCACGATCGGTGCTCGGCACGTCCACTTCGAGATCGCCGTCGGCGAGGCGGCGCATGCGCGCTGTCAGCTCCTTCAGCGGTCGCACACTCGACATGGCCCACCACGCGGCGAACGCGCCCAGCAGGAGCGCCCCCACGGCCAACAACACGGTGAGCTGCGTGAACGACGACGCCAGCATCGTCGTCTGCGCGCCGATTGCCTTGTTCTTCGATTCCTGCAGGTCGATGAAGAGGTTGATGCGCGTTCGATGCTCTTGATGCTGTCGAGAATCTGGCGCTCGGCGGCAGTCACGTGATCGCTCTGTTGCATCATCGCGTCAAGCGGTCCGGCGGACTTGGCATAGTTCGTCGCGAGACGTTCGATGTCGCGCACCTCGCCCGCCACATCAGTGACAGAGGCATCCAGCACGACGTCACGCAACGAGATGGCACGATCGTGCACGCTGCCGCGGAAGTTGATGGCGTATCGTTGCTTGACGCTATGGATTTCATTGACCTCGACGAGATTGGCGCTGATATCGCCGACTCACCGAATGCTGATGAACGAAAGCCCCACGATCAGGGCGCGGGTGGGTGATTTCGTCATCAAAGCCCCAACAGTGATTTGTTTACTCCGCATCGTCACCGACGCGGACAATTGTCGTCATTTTGGTATGATCGGCGAACTGAACCGAAACTTGATTGCGGACTCTCACGTTTCGATAGCCACGGCGGCAACATGGCCGCAGGTGGAGATCGGTCACGGTAGCGCATCCTCGAGCAGCGAGAAGCGGGTCATGATTCCGACAGTGGCGGCCTATGCGGGATGTGTGATCACGCTCTTCGGGTTTCTGGTGCTGTTCCGTCCGTTGCCGACCATTGGCCTGCCGGGGCGTTGGCACGGAGCTGCACTCGCTGCCATCGGTGTGCTCGTCACCCTCGGTGCGCTGCTGGTGCCAGCGACTGAGACCAATGTCGTCGCCGCGCGCACTCGGCTCGACGAGTTTATGCCGCGCTACCAGTTCACTGAGCGGCACAGCATTCATGTCAACGTACCGCCTGCCGTCGCATTTCAGGCGGTTGAGCGCGTCACTGCGGACGAAATCCGCTTTTTCCGAACGCTCACGTGGATCCGCCGCTTCGGGCGGAAGGGGGCGGAGAGTATCCTGACCTCGCCGGAGCACATGCCGCTGCTGGAAGTGGCGACACGGACCACGTTCATGCAGCTCGCGCTGGAGCCCCCGGCCGAGTTGGTGGTCGGCACGTTGGTGGCCAAGCCGGCGCCAGAAAGCGAACGACCGCGAACTCCAGCCGAATTCGTGGCGCTGGCGCTGCCAGGCTTCGCCAAGGCAGCCATGAACTTTCGCGTCGAGCCCGACGGCCACGGCGGGTCTTTCATATCGACGGAAACGCGCGTCTTCGCCACCGACGATGCCGCACGACGTCGGTTCGGCGTCTACTGGCGCATCATTCTCCCCGGCAGTGCACTCATCCGACGGGGCTGGTTGGCGGCGATCGAGCGTCGAACCGACACACTCTGATGTGACCCCGGTCTCGCCTCGGGGCCACGCCGAGTGGGTCGGGACGAGACCGTTCCGTGGCCGCGCGCCATCGCGAAGGAGCGGGCGGAGGATGCGGTGATCCGGATTGAAGGGTCGCTGATCGTGGGGGCGGGTATGGGCGATGCGGCGGTGTTCACGCGCACGTTGGCGCGGCTCCGGAAGACCCTATTGACGCCCGAGAAGCAGCGTTGATTGGTTGGTCGACTATGCGCCGCGCACCGCCGCGTCTCCATCATGGCGCCACGTGCAGCGCGACGCGCAAGGTGCGGGGTGAGCCGGGCATGATGTTGTTGTTGCTGTGTGCGGTGGCGAAGTAGCGCGTGTCGAGGAGGTTCTCGACGTTGAGCTGCGCGCGCAGGGCGCTGGTGATGGTGACGAACATGGCGCCGTCGATGCGCGTGAACGACGGCAGGGTGACGGTGTTGTCGATGGCGGCGAACATCCGATCCTGATGAACGACGCCGATGCCGGCGCCGACCTGTTTGAGCACCTGCACGCGGTTCCACAGCGAGAGTGTGTTGCGCGGAACGAGGGCGACCTGGGCCCCGGCGGCGGCCGCGGTGGTGCGACGCACGATGCGCGCAGACTGGTTGGCGTAGCCGCCGGCCACCTGCCAGCGCGGCGTGGGGGCGCCGGCGATGCCGAGTTCCCAGCCGGTGGTCCGCTGCGCTCCGGTCTGCACGATGACAGACGGGGTAACAGGGTCGGGCGCGGTGGTGTTGGTGCGGTCGAGGCGATAGACCGCGGCGGAGAGGGCGAGATCGGCGCCGGCGTCCCACTTGAGGCCGACTTCACGGTTGGTGAAATGCTCGGGCTCGAGGGTCTGCGATGTGGCCGTCAGCGAGGCGAACTGGTCACCGCTGCTTGGCAGATACGAGACGCTGTAGCTGCCGTAAATCGATACGGCCTGCGCGGGTTTGATGACGAGTCCCGCGCGCGGGGAGACGAGATTGTCGCGACGCGAGAGCGCCTGGCCGGTGCGAGAGTTGGTGAAGTCGACATTGAAGCGATCGTAGCGCAGTCCGAGCACGGCTTGCACGTGCGGGCCGATCTCGATCTGGTCCTGTGCATACACGGCCTGCGTGGTGAGCACGGTTCCGTTGTCGGGGTCGGTGGCGCTGGCGCGGAACGCGACGGGAGTGGTCACCATCGGTGCGCTGAAGGGGACGGCGAAGGCGGTGGCGGTGGTGCCAGGGGCCCCGAAGTAGGCCGTCTGGCGGATGTTATCGGTTGCCTGCGAGCCGAACTCCGCGCCGACAAGAAGCGACTGTCGGAGTGCGCCGTGCGTGACGACGGATGTGAGGTCGGTCTGGTTGAACAGATTCCGACGGTCGGTGCCGTTGTTGTAGCCGACCAGGTTCACGCTGGTGCCAGCGGGGTTCACGGTGCCGGGAAAGACGTTCTGGTAGAACTTGTCATACGTCATGGCGCGGGTGCGATTGCGTAGCTGGAGCCCGTCGACGATGGCATTGCCGCGCCACAGCTGACGGTCGATGGTGGCGGCGATGGATTGCGCCGTGAGGGTGGAATTGCTCTGGTTGGGATCGCCGAAATAGGTGCGTGCCTCCGTGACGGCGGGCGCGCCCTGAAAGGACGGGATGCCGCGGTCGACAACGCGCAGGTCGCGGTAGAACTCATAGCCGAGCCTGACCATGGTGCGCCCGAGCATGAGCGAGGCCGTTGGGTTGATGCCGAGGCGTTGGTTGTCGGAGGCCTGACGGAAGTTGGCGGAGTTCTCGTACAGGGCATTGAGGCGCGCGGCGACGGAGCGGCCGACGCCCTGTCCCACATCGAGCGTTGCGCGGCGCTGTGCAAACGTGCCGCCGGTCATGCTCAGGGTGCGGGTCGGGATCCGTTGTGCCTCTCTCGTGACGCGGTTCAGAATGCCGCCGCCGCCGCCGCGTCCAAAGACCATCGCGTTGGAGCCTTTGAGGGCCTCCACGCGCTCGACGTTGTAGGTGTCCCGGTAGTACTGCGCGTCGTCGCGGACGCCGTCGATGAAGAAGTCGGCGGTGCTGCTGTTGCCGCGGATGGTCGGTGCGTCCCGGTGGCCTTCGCCGAGTCCCATGGTGATGCCGGGGATGTATCGCACCACGTCGGCCATGCCGTGCATGCCCTGATCGGCGATGAGGGCCTGGCTGATGATCGTAGCCGACTGCGGTACGTTGCGGAGGAGGGTGCTGGTGCGCGTGGCGGTGCTGATGCGCGCGACGCTGTAGCGGCGTTTCCGGGCTGCGGAGTCAGCGATCAGCATCCGCTCGAGTATCTGTCCGGCCTTGCTGCGGCGCGCGGAATCGGTAACCGGTCGCGTGTGAGGCCGCTCCTGGGCGGCG
Organism: uncultured Gemmatimonas sp.; assembly: GCA_964456595.1. Taxonomy (GTDB): domain Bacteria; phylum Gemmatimonadota; class Gemmatimonadetes; order Gemmatimonadales; family Gemmatimonadaceae; genus Gemmatimonas. The sequence continues at coordinate 11,838 of CAYWCJ010000105.1, forward strand.
GCGAGACGTGGAAGGGAGATGGACGCGGCAGCGCTCGCTACGGCGAGGAGACGGCAGGTTGCGCTGGACAGGCGGAGGAATGAGGCGCAGCAGCGTCGATTCGTCGGGTCGGACATCGGCATGAATGAGAATGACTATCAAGAAGCGTTGACGCTTCGAGAATCGTCTCAAATGCCGACAATGTCAATCGGGATTAGTACGGACGGCGACTGACGTGCCTGGTGCGGGTCCTCGTTCACATCGCCGACTAGGGACGGGGCAGCGCGCAGTGCTCTTGGCGGTACGCCAATTGCCGGCGCTGGATGCCCCCGCGGTCTCGTCAATCAGAGGCTATTGGCGATCACGAGCGGTCGTCGTGCAGAAATCCGCGCCACCGGTCGATATTGAGCATGAGCTGTAGAATGGGTGAGTGCGACCGGTGCAGTCGGCGGGACGATCCGCGTGGCGTGCCGAGTCTGTCGTTGCTCGCATTCGCTTCCAGACGTCGAGATGATGCAGGGCCTGCAGGACCTTCCACAAAGCGCTACCAAGGGATTGCGTGATGCGTCGGCTGCAACGCCGCCGAACGACCCGCAGTGGGGCATCCTCGACGCTCTGCCTTTGCATGCGGCCGTTCTCGACGGCGAGGGCGTAATTGTCCGCGTGAATGCCGAGTGGAAGCGCTTCGGGGCGGCCAATCAACTCGTCGGTACCGACTTCGGCGTCGGCCAGAGCTATCTGGACACGTGCGATCGCGCCAGCGGGGATGGCGCCAAAGAGGCGGCCGTGGTCGCCGAGGGAATTCGCGCTGTGTTGCAGGGGGATCTGCCGGAGTTCCTCCTCGAGTATCCGTGTCACTCCCCGCTCGAGGCCCGCTGGTTCCGGCTCGCCGTTACTCCGCTCGGTCCCACACGCGCCGCCGGTGTGGTTGTGCTGCACGTCAACATCACCGGTCCGACGAGGGACGCCACGACGCTGCGTCAGGCGGAAAAGGTCGCCCGCGAGAGCGAGCAGCGACTGCAATTCGCGCTCGCGGGCGCCCGCGTCGGCGACTGGAGTCTCGATCTGCGCACCAACGAGGCGCAT
>CAYWCJ010000106.1:0-12883 GCA_964456595.1 uncultured Gemmatimonas sp.
GATCTGGGAGCGCATCCGTCACGTTCCCGTGGAGGACGCGAGCGGCAAGCTCGTGGCCTGGAACAATCACTTCGTGTCGTTCGGCGAAGGACAGAACTTCGGCTCGTCGGCGGGCATCAGCGGCACCGACTTCCCTGCCCGCTTTGTTCCCAACTTTTCGCTGAACGCGTCCGTCATGCCATCGGGCGTGCCGATGGGCTTTCTCCGCGCGCCGGGGAGCAACGGCATCGCCTTTGCAACGCAGAGCTTCATCGACGAACTTGCCCTCGCGGCCGGCAAGGATCCGATGCAGTTCCGCATCGACATGCTCAACACCATGATCCCCGATCCGCCACCAGCAGCGGATGGACGTCCGCAGCAGCCGGGTTTTGACGGACCGCGCATGGCCGCCGTGGTGAAGGAAGTCGCAACGCGCGCCGGGTGGGGCAAGACACTGCCCAAGGGCACGGGGCAAGGCATCGCCTTCCACTTCAGTCATCGCGGTTACTTCGCCGAGGTCGTGCAGGTCACCGTCAGTCAGGCGGGCCAGCTTACGATCAACAAGGTCTGGGCCGTCGGTGATGTGGGCAGCGAGATCATCAATCCACTCGGCGCGGAAACACAGGTGCAGGGCGCCGTGCTCGATGGCATTGCGCAGGCGCTCGCGCAGGAAATCACCATCGACAAGGGGGCGGCGGTCGAGGGCAACTTCGATGAGTTCCTGCTGCTCACGCATTCGCAGGCCGTGCCGGTGGACGTGTTCTTCCGCAAGACCGCAAATGCACCAACGGGACTGGGCGAACCTGCGTTGCCGCCCGTCGTACCCGCGCTCACCAACGCCATCTTCGCCGCCACCGGCAAGCGCGTGCGTTCGCTGCCGCTGTCCAAACATGATCTCAGCTGGAGTTGATCTCGTGATTCATTCGCTGCGACAGACATTGCGCCAGTCCGTCTCTGCGTCACGTTCGCTCACCGCCGTCGTTGTGCTCTGCGCAACGGCGGCGGTGCCGCGTGATGCCATCGGCCAGACAACATCGAGCCACACGATGCCGGCCATCAACGACGTGTCCAACCCGTATCGCACCGTCGAAGGGTGGGCCAAGTTGCCCGAGGGACGCACCTGGGGCTCCACCAGCGCCGTCGCCATCGACAAGGACGGCAAGCACATCTGGGTGGCGGAACGGTGTGGCGTGAACAGCTGCGCGACCTCCACGCTCGATCCGATTCTCAAGTTCGATGCAAGTGGCAAACTCGTGAAGTCGTTTGGTGCGGGAATGATCATGGCACCGCACGGCATTCACGTCGATCCGCAGGGAAACATCTGGGCGGTGGACTGCTCGTGTCTTGGGGGCGCACCGGTGGATTCGACGGCACCCAGGCGCGGACATCAGATCTACAAGTTCAGCCCCGATGGCACGCTGCTCATGACACTCGGCTCCGTCGGTGGCGGTCGTGAGAACGACTACTTCTGGCAGCCGAACGCCGTACTCGTCGCACCCAGCGGCGACATCTTCGTTGCCGAGGGGCATTCATCGCGCTCTAATTCGAATGCGCGCGTGCTGAAATTCTCCAAGGACGGCAAGCTGCTGAAATCGTTCGGCAGCTGGGGCACCGGCACCGCGCAGATGGACCAGCCGCACGCACTGGCGATGGACTCGAAGGGGCGCCTCTTCGTTGGCGATCGTGGTAACGACCGCATTCAGATCTACGACCAGAACGGCGCGCTGCTCGACACGTGGTATCAGTTCAGCCGGCCGAGTGGCATCTGGATCGACAAGAACGACAATATCTTCGTGGCCGACTCGGAGTCTGGCTCAGTGAATCCGCCGCACGTGGCATGGAAGCGTGGCATCCGCATCGGTAGTGTGCGCGACGGCAAGGTGAGCGCGTTCATTCCCGATCCGGAAGAGAAGCCCCGCAGCACCAGCAGTGCCGAAGGTGTGGCGGTGGATGCGGCGGGGAACATCTATGGTGCGGAAGTCGGGCAGAAGGCACTCAAGCGCTACGAGAAGAAATAGCGGGCGTGCACACTACTGAATCGTCACCGGGTCCATCCACATCACTTCAAAGTGGTGACCGTCGGGATCGTAGAAGCTGTGTGCATACATGAAACCATGATCCTGCGCAGGCATCGCCGTCGTTCCACCGGCGGCGAGTGCCCTGGTCACCATCTCATCGACTTCGGCGCGGCTTTCGCAGGAGAGCGCGTACATCGCTTCCGTCTGCGTATTCGGATCGCTCGGCTGCCTGGTCGTGAATCCCTGAAAAAACGCGGGCGTCAGCAGCATGAAGAACGCGTCTTCACTCACGATCATGCACGCCGCATTGTCATCGGTGAATTGCATGTTGTAGGCGAAACCGAGCGCGGAGAAGAAGTCCATCGACCGCTTGAGGTCGGTGACGCGAATGTTGACGAACAGCTTGCGTGGCCTGGACATGATCGGAGGGGGTGGGAGAGTGCTCGGTCGCGTTCCTGACAATCGCCCCTGACCGCGCCCGGCGCCATCGAAGCGGTGGGACGAGCGTCCGGCGAGTCATCGGCCCGATCGCCCGTTCGAGGTGGATGTCGTCGGGCGCGCGCGCTCCACGCTGGCGATGGTCGATAGCGCAACGTACGTTCGTCACGAGTGCTTGTCGGCGTATCCCGGCCGATGCGACTCGCCCGCCCCGCTCTTCCTGCCTACGACTCTCGCCATGCACGTCGTCGCCATGCACGACATGAACGCACCCATCTGCTCAGCAGCGCCGCGCCACGCCTTCACGCGCGCAATCGCGATCGTCCTGGCCGCGACCATCGCACTCGCCGTGCCCACCTCAACGACGGCGGCACAAGGCACGCAAGCACAGAGCGCCGCACCAGCGGCCGGTGTGGCCGGCATGACGCGCGATGAACTCACCGCCTTCGCCAAGCTCGACGTCGCGATCTCCCTCGCGCGTGATTCCGCACAGTTCCAACTCGCGTTGGCACGCAACAAGACACCAGCCACGCAGCAGCAGCTGCGCGATAAGCTGTCGGCGCAGATCGCGGATATGATTCGTCGTGCGGGGACCACGGACGCCGAGTATCAGCGCAAGACCTATGTAGTCTCGAGCGATTCGGAAGCGCGGAAGGAGTTTGATGCGCTGGTCGCGAAACTCACTGGTGTGCCAACGCCTGGTCAGGTGGTGGCGGTCGCTGCAGCGCCTGCCGTGCGTGTGCCTCCCGGCGCCGCAGGTGTGCACGTCGGGCACGTGGTGAACGCCTTCGGCGACACACCCAACGGCCGCGGCCTGCTGCCGACGGCCCTGGCCGAAGCAAGCACGGCAGCGCAACACGCCTCGCTCGCATTGCGTATGCCAACCAATCTCGAGGCCATGAAGTTGCACGCGGGTCATGTCATCCACGCGATCGATCCTACCATCGTGACGATGGGCCCTGGACTCGGCTACGGAGTGAAGAAGGCAGCGCTTGGCGTCGCCAATCACATCGAGCTCGCGGCAAAGGCAGACGGCGCATCGGCCAACGTCACGATGCATGCGACACACGTTGCCACCGCAGCGCGCGCCGTCGTCGCGCGCGCGGATCAGGTGCTCGCGCTGGCCAGGCAGATTCAGGATGCGACGAGCGCGTCCGTTGCGGCAGCGCTGGTGAGCCAGCTCGTGTCGCTGACCTCGCAGCTTACCGCCGGCGTTGACGCCAACGGTGATGGCAAGATCGGATGGCAGGAAAGCGAGGGCGGACTGCAGCAGGCGCAGGAGCATGTCACGCTGCTCTCCGCGGGATAACGACGCGGAGTATCGGACGCGGACTATCGACGCTGAGAATCTACGCGGACTATCGACGCAGTTCGCTGAGGGTTCGGGCGAGCTGCTCCGTGGTGAAGGGCTTTTGCAGGAACGCGTGCGCCGACTCCATCAGGCCGCGACGAATCACTGCATCGTCGGTGTAGCCCGAGGTGAACAGCACGCGCAGCTGCGGATTCGACACGGCGAGCGCATTGGCGAGTTCGCGTCCATTCATCTTGGGCATCATGAGATCGGTGAGCACCACATCGATCGACTGTCCGTGCACCGACGCCACCTCGAGTCCGTCCTCCCCGTCGGAAGCCTCGATGACCTTGTATTGCATCGCCTCGAGCATGCGACGCACGACACGCCGAACGGCGACATCATCTTCGACCAGCAGCACCGTGCCCGCCGCCGTCTCGGGGAGCAGCAGTGCTGGAACGTCCGGCTCTGGGACAGTCGCGTCGGCGACGACCTTCGGCAGATAGACCTTGAACGTGGTGCCCTGATCGACCTCGCTGTACACCCAGACGTGCCCGTGCAATTGGTTCACGATGGCGTACACCGTGGCAAGCCCCAGTCCGGTGCCGCGACCGACGTCCTTCGTGGTGAAGAACGGCTCAAAGGCCTTGCTCATCGTTGCCGTGTCCATTCCCTTGCCGGTGTCCGTGACGGCCAGCATGACGTAGTCGCCGGGAATGACATCACTGTGCGCGCGTGCATAGGCAGCGTCGAGCGACGTGTTGTCGGTCTCCACCACGAGTGTGCCACCGTGCGGCATGGCGTCCGACGCGTTCACCACAAGATTCATCACGATCTGTTCGATCTGCGTCGGATCGGCGACGACGAGATCGACATCGGCGCGGAGTCGCCATACGAAGGTGATGTCAGCGTTCAGCAGTCGCTGCAGCATGGTTTCCATGCCTTTCGCGATCTCCGTCAGACTGACGGCGCGACTCGATACCACGTCGCGACGGCTGAATGCAAGCAGCTGACGCGTGAGCGCCGTCGCACGATCCGCCGCCAGCGCGATCTCACCCAGATCTTCGCGCGCTTCGACCTCGTGCACCGAGTCGAGCAGCATGCGTGAGTACGACGAGATGACGGTCAGGATGTTGTTGAAGTCGTGTGCGATGCCCCCGGCGAGGCGTCCCACGGCCTCCATCTTCTGCGATTGACGCTGTTGCTCATCGCGAATGATTCGTTCCGTGATGTCCGTGAACACGGCGACGAATCCGATCGGCGCATCACCAACGTCGTGTAGCCCGGCGATGCCGAGCAGCGTGTACACGTGCGTGCCGTCCTTGCACACGCACTCCAGTTCGATCGTTCGACCGCCGTCAACCTGATCTGCGAGCGCGGCCATCGTCTGGATCTGCGCGCGCTGCGCTTCGGGGACGCAGGGCGCTGGACGGCCCAGCACTTCGGACGCCTGCCAGCCGAACAGCAGCTCGGCCGCTCGATTCCATCGAGTGACGTTCCACGAACGGTCGGTGGACAGGATGGCTTGCGGCGCGGCATTGATCACCGATTGCAGCATCTCTCCGGTGGAACGCGCACGCGCTTCCGCGCGCAATCGATCGGTGATATCGGTGGCCACCACCAGGCGGCGAATTGGCTGTTCATGTCCCAATGGTCGACCACGCACCTCCACGTCGAGTTGCCGGCCGTCCTTGGTGCAATGACGCGCAATGTCGAGGCGCGGCAGCATCGGATCCATTGCACCGAGCATGGCGCGCAGCGACTCCACCTGCTCCGAGCAGCGCAGGTCGGCCAGCGTCATGCGACGAAATTCTTCGCGTGAATAGCCGTACGTAGCCACGGCGGCGGCGTTCACGTCAAGAATCGCCGTCGTCGCAACATCGTACACCCACAGGGCGCACGGGTTGTGGTCAAAGAGCAAGCGATACTCCACCTCGCTTTGCGCGAGCTCGTCACGAGCCTGCTTCTGATCCGTGATGTCGCGCGCCACCCAGAGCGCCGAATCGACATCGATCGCCGTGACCGTCACCGCGAACCAGACACTCGTACCCTCGTCCGTCGGCAGTTGCAGTTCGGCGGTGACCGGCGCTGCGCCGTCGATCGCCCTGGCCGCGAACTCGCGCATTCGTGCGCCGACTTCCGGTCCCAACAACTCGAGCACATTGCGCCCTGTCATTGCACTGGTCACGCCACGGAGCGGTCTGGCGCTGGTGATGGGGACGCGTTTCAGCACGCCATCACCACCGATCACCAGCACGACTTCGTCCATCGCGGCAAACAGACTTCGCTGCTCGGCCTCGGAGACCCTGAGTCTGTTGTGCGCCGCGCGAGCACCGCGGCGCACGATCCAGAACCGCGTGAGAAACGCGATGACAATTGCGAACACAGCCAGGATGACGAGGACAGCAGGCGTCCCTGTCAGACGCACGTCACGAACGCCCGGTGCATCGATCGTCACCGTCGGCTGCGGGAGCATGCCCGCAGATCGCGTACCAGTTTCCACCACGAGTTCGGACATCAGTCGCAATACCCACCCGTTGATTGCACGTCACATTGACTGCCTGCTGCAAGGTAGCGAACGGTCTCATCAATCTGCCCTCAACGCACCCGATGGCGACGATTGGAGCGGTTATCAAGTGCGCCTCGTCACACAAATCAACAACTGACGCAGCGATGCTGATTGATGGCACCAAGTTTCTCGAGCAACGCGATCGTTTCCGGGAAGGGACGAACGCGCTGCACCGGTCCGTTGGCCATATCCACCACCGTGCGCGCGTTACGCGAAACTGCTTTGACATCCGCGCCGTGCTGCACGAGATACAGAATCATGTCGTTGTCTCCGCGCGACGCCGCGTGATGCAATGGCGTCATGCCCGCCTGATCGCGCGCGTTCACATCCATCTTCAGCTCTTCCACCAGATACTTCATCGACGGCATCCAGCCATCGGGCGCATGCCGATGCGAGTTGCCGGCGAATCCGTTGCCGTAACCGACGCCGGCCGCGGCATGTACGGGATAGGCACCCAGACCGACGGGCGCGATCTTGGCGAGCGAGTCGACCAGCGGATGGTTTGGCGGACCGGCCGGCGGCGCAAACCCCCGGCCACCAGCGCCGCCCGCACCGCCACGACCGCGCCCAGCGGCGGCAAGCGACGCCGGCGTGCGCTGCGAGGGAAGCGTCACGTCTGCCCCGTGCGCGGCGAGCAGCCGCATCGCGGCGACATCCACCGCGTACGCCGCGCGCCAGAACGGCGTCGTGCCCTCGAGATTCTCGAGACCGCAGTTGGCGTTGCCGCAGTTGTTGAAGGCGAAGTACCACGGATGCTGCGTCAGTCGCACGTTGGGCTTCGCCCCCGCCTTGAGCAACGCGTCCACCACCTGCAGATACGACGTCTGCTGACTCTGCAACGCCTGCGGTTGCGGGTAGCGCGACTTCGGCGCCCACTGCGTGTTGATCACCGCGTACAGCGGTGTCATCCCCAATGCACTGGCGATGTTGGGATCGGCTTTGCGTTCCAGCAGCTTGGCCGCGACATCAAACTGTCCGTTGATTGCCGCCAACAGCAACGGCGTGGAGCGATCGACGCGGCTCGTGTCGTTGATCGGCGCGCCACCATCGAGCAACGCCATGACGGCACTGACGCTCCCCTGGCGCACGGCGTGGTGCAACGCCGACAGACCACCCACTGCGCCGACCGAAGCGAGATATCCGCTCACGCCGCCGTTCAGTGTGTCGACCACCTCCTGGACCGGCCCCTTGGGCCTCTCCAGGCGATTCGCCACGACCCGACCGGAGTCGATCGCCGCCTGCATCTGCGCCGCGGTGAACGGTCCTTTCGGTACGCGACGTGACACCGCCGCGGCAGCGGTCGGCCCTCGTTCGCGCGCAATCCTGGCCAACGCGGCAGAGTCGAGCACCGGCGGCGGCGGATCGAACGAGATGAGGATTTCGTTGCGTCGTTTGGTGGCCGCCTGTTCACGCGCCGCGGCATCGGTGACGCTCTGCACGGCCGTGTGAATCGTCGGATCGGCGCCACGCCTGAGCAGGGCCCGAATGGCCTCGGCGCGATCGTATTCGGCGGCAAACACCAACGGCGTCTGCCCCCATCCGCTTTCGCGCGCATTCACATCGGCGCCGGCATCGGCCAGGGCAACGATCGCTGCCGGGTTGCCGGCCTTCGCCGCGAAGTGCATCGCCGTCGCACCGCTCGTGGTGGCCGCCGTCACATCACCGCCGGCCTTCACCAACGCGGCGACCACATCGGCATTACCGGATTTGGCGGCGATGTGCAGCGGCGTGTACGCACCGATCCGTGTGACCGCCCTGAGGTTCGGCTTTGCCTTGAGCAGGGCGTTCATCAGCTTCGCATCGCCGCGTTCGGCGGCCCAATGGAGCGCCGTCATGCCGTCGCCCTGTGCCGCATTCACATCGGCACCCTCCCGCAACAGCTTGAGGGCGATCGACGTATCGCCGCGCATCACCGCGTCCACGAGTGACCGACCGACCGCGCCTCGCACGACCGTCGCGGGCGCACTCCGGTCCGGCGCCGACCGAACGGCCGCGTTCCGGCTCTGTGCCGACACCGATGGCGCCGCCGCCGCGAGCAGCAGCAGCGCGGCCACGCCGGCCACTGCACGGCCCTGCATCGTCGTGTGCTTCCTCGTATCCGTCAGCGTGTCCATCATCGGCGTCGTTACGCGTTGACCGAGAGCGCGAACTCGCCCGTGCTGTCGCCGAAGGACTTGATGTCGTCGCGCCCCATGCGGTGAAGCACTGACAGCATGACGTTGGCCATCGGGGTGCCGTCGGGCGCCTTGAGGTGCACATTGCCGCTCAGTCGACCGTTGCCATGTCCGAGGAGGATCAGCGGGCAGCGACGATGATTGTGCAGGTTGCCATCGGCCATCGGCGAGCCGTAGATGATGGCCGTCTTCTCGAGCAGGTTGGTGTCGCCTTCCATCGTGTTCTTGAGCTTGTCCAGGAAGTACGGCAGCATCGCGACGTGATACGTGTTGATCTTGTTGAAGTCGAGAATGGCGGCTTCACGACCACCGTGGTGCGATGCCGGATGAAATCCCTTGTCGGTGCCGCTTTCCGGGTACGCGCGACTCGAGGCATCGCGCCCGGTCTTGAAGGAGAACACGCGCGTCATGTCCGACTGGAACGCGAGCACCTGGAAGTCGAACATCAACTTCATGTGCTCCGAATACGAATCGGGCACGCCCACCGGCGCCTCGGGGAGCTCGCGCGGATCGCCCCTGGAGTTCTTCGCTTCGACGGCCTGAATGCGTCGCTCGAGCTCACGGATGTCTTCGAGATACTTGTCGAGCCGCTGTTTGTCGGCGGTGCCAAGGTCGCGCTTGAGACTCGCCGTTTCGCCCACGATCCAGTCGAGGATGCTGCGATTGGCGGCGCGACGCGTGACGCGATCCGCGTTGTTGTTGCCGGCACCGAACAGCAGGTCGAAGGCGATGCGCGGATTGCGGATCATCGGCAGCGGTTCGCTGGGACTCGCCCAGCTGATCGTGTCGGTGTAGGCACAGGCGTAGTTGTAATAGCAGCCGCCGGCCTGATCGAGATTCTCGATGCACAACTGCATCGATGGGATCGCCGTCTCCGCACCGATCGATTTCGCGATGAGCTGATCGAGCGAGGTGCCGACGTAGAGATCGGATCCCTGCGTCTGCTTGGGATGCGATTGGGTGAGGAACACCGCGCTCGAACGGAAGTGATCGCCGCCGATCTCCGGCGCGTCGAAGGCTTCGGCCATGCGAACGTCGGTGTTGCTCACAATCGTCAGATATTTGCGCCACGGTTCCAGCGGCGCGAGCGCACCGTCCGGATTGAGCGTGAAACTCTTCCCCACGCCGGCCGGTGCCCAAAGGTTGCGCGCGGCACCCCAGATGTTCGAACCAGCCGCGCCATGGACCATTTCGATCGCGACGAAGCGCGTCTTGTCCGTCGCCGCGGTCGACAGTCCCCGACGGGAGAACGGACTGTAACGCGGCTCCATCACCTCGAGGTACGGGAGCGCGACCACCGCGCCCATCCCCTTGAGAAAACTGCGACGTGGCAGCGGACTTCCAGTCAGAAAATGCATGGTCCTGCTCTCCGGCTCGCGGTGAGGATGCTTGTGCTTGTGCTCATTTCGTGTCGGCAGCAGCAGCGAACTCTGCGCGCTTGCTGCGAAACGCACTGCTGTGAACGACCGACGTGATGAACGACGACATCTTGTAGCCCTTCGACTGCGCATGCCGCGTGATGGCGCGCACGGCGGGTTGATCGTAGTCCTCGACGCGACGGCCGAGGGCGTACGCCATCAGATTCTCGGTGAAGGAGCGCACCAGCGGAATCGGGCGACGCAGCAGTGCGCGCACCAGTTCCGTCTCACTCCCCACTGGCGTGCCGTCGTACAGGTTGCCGCGGGTATCCAGCAGCATCGCATTCTCGCGATAGCGATACTTGCCGGTCACATCGAAATTGTCGAGCGACATGCCGATCGGGTCCATGTACTGGTGGCACGTGTTGCACGTCGGATTCTGGCGATGCATCTCCACGCGCTCACGGGTCGTGAGCTGGCGACCGTCCTGCGCCTCCGCCGTTTCGTCGAGCGTGGGAATATTCGGCGGCGGCGGTGGTGGCGGCATGCCGATGAGCACTTCCATCACCCATTTGCCGCGCAGGACCGGCGACGTGCGATTGGCCAGCGACGTCTGTACCAACACACTGCCGTGCCCCAGCAAGCCGCTGCGGGTCGTGTCCGGGTAGAGCACGCGCCGGAAGCTCGAGCCGGCGACGTTCGCCATGCCGTAGTGTCGGGCCAGCCGTTCGTTGACGAAGGTGTAATTGGCCGAAAACAGTTCGAGCATGCTGCGATCGTCCTTTACGATGCTGTTGAAGAAGAGCTTCGTCTCCGTCTGCATCGCATCGGACAACTGTTGGTCGTAGTCGGGGAACCAGAACGCGTCGGGGCGCACCTTGTCCACGTCCTGCAAGCGCAGCCACTGCGCCGCGAAGCGTGACGACAGCGCTTCCGAACGCGGGTCGGCCAGCATGCGCTTCACCTGCGCGTCCAGCACCGTGGAATCGGACAACTTTTTCTGCTGCGCCAGCGACAACAGCGAAGCGTCGGGAATACTCCCCCACAGAAAGAACGACAGACGCGACGCGAGATCGATATCGCTGATCGGAAAATCGGCGCCGGCGGCAACATTCGCCGGCGTGCTTTCAATGCGGAAGACGAAGTGCGGACTGGCGAGAATCGCCTGCAGCGCATGCTGCACACCGGCTTCGAATCCGCCGTTGGCCGCGCCCTTGGTGTAGAACGTCATGAGACCGTTCACGTCGCGCGCCGTCAGCGGACGACGATACGCGCGCGTTCCGATGCGTGTCACGATCTGCTGCGCACAGGCCCGTGCGGCGGCCGCCACCTTCGTGGACGGTCGGCAGGTGAAGATCGCCTTGCGCGACGCCGTCTCCGAGACACCCGTCGTCGTCAGCGGGCCAACCACCGTGAAGTCCATCAGGTGGGGCGGTGTGGTGCTGCCGGCGCTCGCGGTGCCGTGCGACGCGAGCGACCAGTCATGCGGCTTCACCAGGTCTTCGTACGGACCATCCGCCGTGCGAATGAACGCCGCCGTGATCTTCTGCTGACCCGCCTTCACGAAGATCGGCTCCGCTCGAATCATGTCGACGCCAAGCGGCGTGTCCGCCGACGCATCGGTGGCATCGACGCCGCGCTCATAACGGACGAGGGTCTTGCGCTCCCCGTTGATGGAGATGTCGAGATCTTCCTGCGGAAAACCGACGCCGCCCTCGACCTTCATCTTGAGCTCGTACATGCCGTCGGCCGGAAACGAATGCGTCGCCACAATCCCGCCACGCGTGCCGTACGGCGTCCCCTCCACCCGATCCCACGGATGCTGCGACGCAAAGGGCGACACGACATACGTCGTCTGCGCCAGCGTGGCGGCCTTGTCGCCGATGGCCATGCGGCTCACCGACGCGGCCGCGTTCAGGTACGCCTCGAGGAGCGTCGGCGACAGTCCCTGCACGTCGGCGATATTGTCGAAATTCGCGCTTTTCGTATCGAGCGGCAGATAGTCCGCCGCGTTCACTTCGAGTCCGAGCAGGTCGTGGATCGTACGCTCGTACTCGGGACGGTTCAAACGCTGAAAGGGGCGTGACCCGGGGTTCGGTGCGCCCGCCGCCCTGTCGATGACCTGCTCGATCGTTTCCGCCAGCGCGGCAAGCGTGTCACCGCCCGGACGCGGCTGACCCGGCAGTGGCATCATCTCCGCGCGCAGTTTGCGGATCATCTTCTCCGACTGCGACCAGCGTTCGGCGGCCTTCGCAATGTCGTAGCCATCGAACGACTGATTACCCGTGCGCTCCTGATCGTTGTGGCATTCGCTGCAGTATTTCTCGATGACGTCGTTGAATCCCTGCATCGAGATCCCGCGCGCGCCAACGGCATCGGGATCGACGGTCGGTGTGCCTGACGGACGCGCTACACGCAGCCGCATGGCGGGCGCGGGCGCGGGCGCGGTCGCCATCAGCCGACTGCGAGAGGCCGACACAGGCGACGCTGACGCGCGTGAGGACGGTACTCGTGCCGCTGTGGCGGTGCCGACCATGAACGATGCGGCAGCGGTGACTGTCGCAATCGTGGCGAACGCAAGCTTCATGACTTCCAACCTCCCCAGCGTCAGGAACGCGCGCGCGACGCGTCCAGTTGGTGCGTGACCGTCGGTTTCGGCCTCGAGGTGCTTCGTTCAGGCTGTCGGGGAAACGAGCATGACAGCGCATGGTGCCGACTGCGTCAACTTTCCTGCGAGTACCAGCCAACCAACCATCCAAAGAAACCCAAACGACAATCAACAGCCGCGCCACCGACGATCTACGCGGCAGGCGGTCCGATCGTTCGGGAAAGCCGACCCCAAAACGATTCCGAAAGGTCGCACAAATCTCCGCTGTTGGTTAGGTGCGCGGGAAAGCGGCGCACGACTACTGCCGGTCGAATCTGACAGGCAAAAAAGGGCCGGTCGCGCGTGGGCGGCGTCCGGCCCTGGTCCTGATGCAAAACGATCAGAAGCGGCCGCGTTACAGCTGAGAGCGCCGTGACGACGCCGGCAGGGCTACGCGCCGGCCAATACT
>CAYWCJ010000107.1:0-12881 GCA_964456595.1 uncultured Gemmatimonas sp.
GTTCACGATCTACAAGTTCCGCTCGATGTGCGTCGACGCCGAAGCGAACGGTCAGGCGGTGTGGGCCACCGAGAACGACGCCCGCGTCACCGCAGTTGGCAAGTTCATTCGCAAGACGCGTCTCGACGAGTTGCCGCAGCTCTTCAACGTGATCCGCGGTGACATGAACATCGTCGGCCCACGTCCGGAGCGTCCGAGCATTTTCGTTCGCCTGCGCGAGCAGATCACTGAGTATCCGCTCCGTCAGCGCGTGAAGCCCGGCATCACCGGCATGGCGCAGGTCTATCACAGCTACGATCGCTCGGTGGACGATGTCCGTCGCAAGGTGCACTTCGACCTCGAGTACATGCGCCGTCAGTCGCTTGTCGAAGACATCCGCATCATGTGCCTCACCGTTCCAGTCATGCTCTTCCGCATCGGTGGCTGGTAGTCGCGCGTCAGTCCTCGACGACGTGCTTCTCGAATTCCTCGCGGTACCGCGCCCACTTATCGCGGCGGAACCCTGACGGCTCGAGACACTCAGTGGCCGCATAGGCCATGGCCAGCGCGTGGTGCGTGTTGTCGTGGGCAAAGAGTCCCTGACGGCCGTAGCTCAAGAGTCGCGGCAGTGTCTCCACCCACGAATCGAGCACGCCGAACCACCGCTCGTAGCCGATGTTGTAGATCGGGTACGCCTGACGCAGTCGCTTGGCATGCACTGCCACCGGCCGCACCGGCAGCGGCACCCCTGCGGTCGCGAGGTCCTTCGCGACCAGCGCGCCCAGCGCCGCGTCATCCATGCTCCAGACATCATCGGTCATGCTGCACGGCAGCTCTGCGCACAGCACGGTACGATCGGCCGGTGTGCGCAGATCGGAGTAGTTCTTCGGCTCCGACAGCCGCGTGATGCGCATGTTCGCACTGGGGAAGTAGTGCGCGTCGTATTCCGTGAACTGGGATGTCGGTAGATCGAGGTAGATGAGGATCATCGCGCGCGACTGGATCGCGGCCGCCGCCTCATGCACCGGTGCGGGCACCCCCTCGCTCACCAACTTCGCCAGCACACCGATAGGAATGGTGGACCAGACGTAGTCCGCTTCGAGGTGTTCGCTGCCGGAGGCGCTGTCCAGCCGCACCACCCACGAATCGGCTGCGGACGCTGGGGGGGTGAGTGAGGTGACCTTGGCGCCGTACCGAATGTCGGCACCCAGACGCGTCGCCTCATTCGCGTACGCCTCGGAGATCTGTCCAAAGCCATGGCGCGGATAGAAGAAGCGACCAGCACCGGGCGGCTTGAAGCCGGGCACCGACTTCATGACCTTCGCGATGAGCTTTGTGAAGGAGCTGGCCGACACACGACGCTTCGCTTGAATCGCCGAGAGCTGATAGGCGGTGTAGCCCCACATCTTCACCGCGTACGGAAAGTAGAACGACTCGCAGATCGTCGGCCCAAGACTGGCCATCAGCACATCGCCGAAGCTGGCCTCGGAGCCGCCTTTGCGAAACGGCTTGGAGAGCATGTCCCGCAGTGAGCCGAGGGCGAAGGCTGGATCGAGCTTGAGCATCAGGTCGGCCGGCTTGAGCGGGAAGTGAATCCAGCGTCCGCGCAATCCGATGCGACCGTGGCGCGGCCGATCGAGCAGGTCGTCGCCAAGCAGCTGCTGCACGTCGGACATGATGTGTGGCGCCGTGGCCGGATGCAGGCGATGACTGCCGAAGTCCACACGCATACCGCCGAACTCGAAGCTGCCGGCGTTGCCACCTGGCACCGACTGCTGCTCGAGGACCGTGACCTCGGCCTTGCCGAACATCCGAAGCTGACGCGCTGCGCCGACACCAGCCGGCCCGGCACCAAGAATGATCACGCGCGGAATCGCCAAGACCTACTCGCTTGCGGAAAGTGAGATACCAACCGGCGTGTTGGCCGATCGAAACGTGAGATGACGCGTGCGATTGAGCAGTAGCCAGATCAACCCACCCAGGAGACCACCGGCGATGAGCACCGTCTGCCAGAGGAGCGAGCAGACGACGCTGAGTGCGACCGGCACACCAAAGGGGAGCAACAGCGCCGCGAGTCCCGCCTCGCGCACCGCGAGTCCGCCAAGACTGATCGGCATGAGCCCCGCGATTTTGGCCAGCGGCCAGACGAGGAACCACACCGCGAGATCGACCGTGATGCCGACGGTTCGTCCGAGCCATGCGTTGAGCAACACGAAGCTCCCCTGAATGGTGAGCGACATGAGCAGGCCAACGAACGCGGTCCCCGGGCGACGCGCGAGCTGACGCAACCCCACCAACCCACGACCAATCGGGCGGCGCAGCTTGCGCGGCCACCTGGCAATCGGTCGCTGGAAGACGAACGGTAGCGCGAGCACGCCGAGTGCGGCGCCGATGGCGAAGGTCATCGTCAGCGCTTCACCCGCCCAACCGGTTACCTGTTCGCGCGCGAACAGTGCGCCGCCGGTGACGAGAATGACGAGCGACAGCATGTCGGTGAGACGATCCATGACGCCGCCCCACAGCGCCGCTGCAGGCCGGCGCGTGAGCCGCGAGGCGAGGCCAAGGCGCAGCAGATCACCGCCCACAATGCTCGGCAAGCACAGATTGGCGAAGAGGCCCGCCGAGTAGCAGAGCGTTGCATCCACGCGCCCGAGTCCCGCGCGCGCGGCGTTCACGAACAGACGCCACTTCACGATGCCGAATGCGTGGCCGAGCACGAAGCCGGTGAGCACACCCACCCAGACCGAAGGCGGCACCTTGCCCAGCGCTTCGCGCACCTGTGCCCATGGCAGCAGCACGAAGAGCAGCGTCAGCAACCCGATGCTGACCGCTGCCTTGATCCATGGCTTCAACGGAGCCTCACGCGCGCGTTACGTGCCGCACGCAGGTTCGCGTCCAATGGTGAGGTCGTCATCGCGTACGTCAGCGCATTCGCGAGATGCGCACGTTCTGGTCGGCGAGCAACCCGACGGCCCAGATGATGAGCGGGCCGATGACCGCGACCAGTGCACTCTCCGAGAGTCCGCGTACCACCACGTCGTAGGTGAACTTGCCCAGTCCGGCCAGCAGCATCAGCGCGCCGGCGGGAATGAAGACTTTGAGTGGATTGAAGAAGACGATCGTGCGCAGGATCAACAGCGTGAAATCGTAGGCGTGTCGCGCCCGGATCTTCGACTCGCCAAGTCGCGCGTGATAGTTGATGGGCACGTACTCGACCGAGTGGCCGTTGCAGGCCGCCGCGAGCGTGATCGTGGTGGTGAACGAGAAGCCGTCGGGGAGCAGCCCTTCATACTTCTGCACCAGCGAGCGACGCATCAGTCGCAGGCCGGAGTTGATATCGGGCAAACGCTGACCGGCCAGATAGCTGGCCAGCCAGCGCAGAAATGCCTTGGCCGGACGACGAATGAGCGGGATGTGCACCGATGCGCCGAGTCGCGCGCCGACCACCATTTCGTTGGTTTCGGAGAGCGCGAGCAGGTCGGGAATGGATTCGACGGGATACGTGCCGTCCGCATCGGTGATGAGAATCCACCCGTACCTGGCGCGCTGGATGCCGAGTTTGAGTGCCGCGCCGTAACCGCGATTCTTCACGCGGCGCAGCACGCGGACGCCGGTGGCGTCGGCTTCGATCGCCGTCTGATCCTTCGACCCGTCGTCGACGACGATGATCTCGTAGGGCCAGTCGGTCTTGTCCATCGTGCGCTGCACGGCCCGAACCTGTTCGGCGACATGCGCGCCCTCATTGTAGGCGGGGATGACCACCGTCACGGCGCGCTCGATGATGGCCGGTTCGTTGCCTACGATTTCTTCGATCACTCAGTCCTCAAGGTCGGGAACGGGCCGGCGTCGGCCAGCGAGACAATGCCAAGGCAACGCCCACGGGACGGTAGTACGACGGCAATCGCAGATGGTAGCGAGGGCCGATGCAATGCACCAGCAAAATGGACGCCGGTAACGAACGCTCGACAGGTGGACGATGCCCGTTGCGTGACGGTCACGGCGCGGCGGTAACGGGTGGCAGTGCACAGACGGTGACGTCGCCACCGCCCAGTGTACCACGGAAGCTCTGTTCGAGGGTGCACTGGGAGCGCAGCACGCGCATCAGCTCGGGCGCGTCGCCCTCGATGTAACTGGCGAGCGTGTAGACCACGAAGACGCGCTGCCCGGCCGTACGCGCGCGCTGCAGCTCGTCGAGAGAGCGGATTCCCTGCCAGGTCGGCCGCTGGAAGTACGTGTGGTAGGGATAGGTGGCCGGCCCCGCCGTGAGCACGGGTTCCAACGCGGTGCGCTGCGATTCGATGAACTGCAGGGCGCTCGCGAAATCCTGTTTGGGATAGCGATACAGCTCGCGGAGCGAGACGGCGGAGAGCGCCGTTGCGGTGAGCACCAGCAGCAGCGTGATCGGCGGCAAGGCTTGTCTCTCACCTTCGGGACGACGCTGCAGCGCGCGCCCCAGCTCCATCGCGCCGCGCACGACGATGAGCAGACCGAAGCCAATCGCAAATAGCGCGAAGCGCGGACGCACCGGGCGGTGCAGGACCACCGCCGCCCCCACGGTCATCACGCCAGGCAACAGGAACAGGCCGAGTATGAACCGACTCTGTTTGAGATAGCTCCACGCCCCCGTCGCGAGCAGCGCTGCGCCAACGAGCACGGCGGTCGCGCTGCCAAGGCCGATCTCGAGCCCACGCGCCAACTCGGCGAGTGCCCAGCGCGACGTGGCGGCCCGCACCGGGCTCGGTTTGGTCACCAGCCGCTCCTTCGCCTGCAGCATGAACGGCGCGTAGAGCAGCAACGCGAACAGACCGGCAAGCGCGAATCCGATCATCGGCAGCTTCCACCGTTCGCGTCGTGCGGCGTCGAGTCCCGGCAGGCCAAGCGGCAACACGCACAGCAGCGCATGACTGGCCACGAGAAAGACCATCGTCACGTGCGTGTAGATGCCGAGTGCGGAAACGATCGCGTACCAGATGAAGTCGGAGAGTCGGCCGCGGCGCAGTCCGCGCATCAGCAGCCAACTGCTCGCCAGCGTCAGGAACGCGAGGATGGCGTAACCTCGCGCACTCTGCGAGAACCAGATGTGATGATACGAGACGACGAGCAACAGACTCGCCAGCAGCGCTTCCGCGCGACCGACGAATTCGCGCGCGAAGAGAAAGAGCATCGGCACGGTGAGCGCGCCGAAGAGCATCGACGGCAACCGGAGCGTCCACGCATGATCGCCGAAGGCGGCGATCGAGAGATGCGCGAGGATGGAGTAGAACGTGTGCTGATGCTCGCCCGGATAGACGGTGACGATCTGCCAGAGCGGAGCGCGCACGCTGTCCTGCAGGGTGCGGATCTCGTCGTACCACAGCACGTCGTTCAGATGGAACGCGCGCAGTGCGAGGGCGAGCGCCGTGAGCAGCAGCAGCGCCAGCCAGGGCGTGGGTTCATTCACCTCGGGGGCCATCGAACGCCAGCGCGCGGAGCCATCGGGCACGACGGTCCCCGGCCGAGTGGCCGAGGAGCCGGGGGCGTTACGTTGTGCGCGCTCACCGATCAATGCAGTAGCTCCGTCAAGCAGTTCACCAAACGCTCCACCAGTCGCTCCACGCCATCCTCAGAATGTCGGTTCGGTATTGTCGTGCAACATAGTGCGGCGATCACGACCGTCGGTTCAGCGTCGGACTTTAAACACGCGCGCAGTTGCACGGACGCAACATTGGTGTGGCCGGTAGTCGACGATTGTCGTGAGCTGTTGGACAATCGACCACACATTCTCGTACGTTGTGGCGCAGCTGAACGCGCCGGATGAGACTGCACTGTTTGCCGCTTCGCCTCCTCGGCCCCGCGCGACCCACTCCAAGTCTGCAGAGCTTCCCTAGTGCCCGATTCGCCACGCCTTCGGCTCTTTCTGACCTGCTGGATTGTTTACGTTCTGCATTTCGCGACCGATTTTGCCCGTGAGCACTACCTCGTCGTGAGCATCGTCGAGGACCGCACATACGTGCTCGACAAGTACTACGGGATGCATGCCGACATCTTCATGAATCCGCCGAACGCGACGGTGCAGGGAGCCCATCACGGCGCCAATCCCGGGATGTCGATGGTGGCGACGATCCCGTACCTCCTCACGAAGCCCGTGATCGACGTGGTCGTCAACCGCGAGTTGGCGGGGCGGAAGGCGCGGGGCGACACCAGCGCCGTCTACGACGACAAGCGGCCGAATCGGGTGGCGTTCTATCAGAAGACGCGCAAGCTCGGTCTCGACGTGCGATTCGGGCTGGTGGCCGCCGTGACCACGGTGTTCTGCATGGCACCAATCAGCGCGGCCAGTGCGGTGCTGATGTTCAGTCTGATGGGCGCCATGGGGCTCGCCCAACGGACGGCGCTGGGGATGTCGCTGCTCTACGCCTTCGGCACCCCGGTCTTCCTGCGGACGGCCTACCTCAACCAGAACCTCGGACTCGGCATCTTCGCGTTCTTTGCCTTCGCGCTGATCTGGAATCCCAATCGACTCTTTGGTTGGAGCGCCTCGCGCCGACTGTTTGTGGCAGGGCTGTTTGGTGGACTGGCCTTTTTGTGCGACTATAGTGGCGCTATCCTCATGGGGTTGCTCGGGTTCTATTCGTGGTGGCGCAGCGCTGACGACGAAGGCGTGTTCGGCGGATTCAAGCGCTCGCTGTGGTACCTGGCCGGGACGATCCCCGGCATCATGATGCTCTTTCAATACCAGTGGGCCAGCTTCGGCAATCCGTTCTATCCGCCGCAGCACTGGATGGCACCGGTGGAATGGATGGACGTGGGCTATCAGGGGGTGGGCGGGTTGAGCCCGGAGCTGCTGCGCCTGCTGCTGATCGACACGCGCTTTGGCCTGTTCATGGCCATGCCGATGGCGCTGCTGGCGCTGGCGGCCCCATTTCTGGCGCGGGCCCGCCGCACGCTCCTTCCAGGGCGCGAGCTGGCGACCTGCCTCGTGCTGTCGGCCGCCCTGATCCTCTTTTTCGCCACGGTGCAGTACACGCGCCTGCAGTGGGTGACGGGCATCCGTTATCTGGCGCCGCTCTTCCCGTTCCTCTTCCTGGCGGTGGTGCCGGTGCTGCTGGCGATGCCCCGGATCGTGACCTACGGCGTGGCGCTGCTGTCATTCGTGATCAGCTGGAGCCTGGCGATGGTGCGCAGCCAGGGCACGGTGTTCGAGAACGTGCAGCGCGTCTTCATCGAAGGATTCCAGTTGCCGTGGCTCACCGTCATCACCAAGATGTCTGCGCAGTACCTGCCGTGGTATCGTGGTAACGTGTCGGCCCTCCCGTTGCTGGTGCTGGGAGCGGCGATGGTCTGGGTAATCTGGACGGTGCGCAATCCGTGGCGCCGTCTCGAGGCAGCAAACTGATCCGTGGCACCGAGCTTGCTCCGGTCGTCTCTGTTGCAGCTGCTTCTGCATTGCCCGCCCGCGAACCCGTCCATTCCAAGCGCGCCGAGCCGTTCGGTGCGCACCTTCTTCCGCGACCGCCATGGTGACTGATCGGAACGTCCCGCCCGTGCCGACCGAAACCGATGCGACCTGCCTGGTCGATGTCGTCATTCCGGTGTTGAACGAGGCGCGGGTGCTCGCCAGGAGCGTGGCGGAAGTCCGGCGGTTCCTCACGGAACATGCGACCTGGCGCTGGCGCGTGGTGGTAGTGGACAACGGCTCCACCGACGGCACCGACGATGTGGCCCGCGCGCTTGTGGCCCAATACGACGACGTGCGCTTTCTGCAGCTGCCGCAGCGCGGTCGCGGTCGCGCACTGCGTCACGCGTGGACGACGAGCGATGCGGACATCATGTGCTACACCGACGTCGACCTCTCCACCGAACTGGCCGCGTTGCCGGTGCTCGTACACGCGTTGCGATTCGAGAACTATGATCTGGGCACGGGTTCGCGGCTGTTGCCGGCGTCGCGCACCAAGCGATCGCCCAAACGCGAGTTCATCTCTCGCTGCTACAACGTCATCGTCAAACTCGTACTTGGCACCACCTTCAGCGACGCGCAGTGCGGCTTCAAGGTCGTCACGCGCAACGTCGTGCGGGAAATCGTGCCGCAGATCAAGGACGAGTCGTGGTTCTTCGATACGGAGTTGCTGGTGCTGGCCGAGAAGCAGCAGTATCGGCTCAAGGACTTGGCGGTGGAGTGGATCGAAGACGACGACAGTCGGGTGAAGATCGTGAAGACGGCGTGGGATGACCTCAGGGGGATCGCGCGGCTGCGCATGGCGTTGTGGCGCGGCGCGTTCGCGCCTGCTCGTGGCGGTGCAGTGGCGGTCTCCAAGCGCGTCGGTTGAGGGCGGCCAGCCGAAGCGCGCGTTTGGTCTTTGCCGAGGTGGTGTCGTGAGCGCCAACAAGATGCCGGCACTGTTCGTGACGGGCGCTTCCGGATTCGTGGGGCGTCGTGTCGTCCACGCCCTCCTGCAGGCGGGCGCCAGCGATGTTCGCCTACTGCTGCGCGATCCGTCGGCCTTTGCGCGCGCTGTTCACGTGCCCGTGTCATGGCGCCTCGTGCGCGGCTCGCTCGACGAGGTAGCCTCGTGGCGCGGCGCGCTGGATGACGTGCACACCGTACTGCACCTGGCGTCGTCGAGCGGGAAAGTGTCGCGCGCCGAGCACGACCGCGCGATCATCGATGGCACCACGCAGCTGCTGGCGGCGGCCAAGGACGCGAACGTCGCGCGATTCCTGTATGTGAGCAGCGTCGCGGCCGGCTTCGCCGACAGGTCGCACTATCACTACGCGAACGCCAAACGCGCCGCCGAGGCGCGCGTTCGCGAGTCGGGGTTGGATGTGTTGATCGTGCGCCCGACGATGGTGTTCGGCGATGGGAGCCCGGTGCTCGACGGGTTGCGACGGTTGGCCAGACTGCCGTTGCCGATCGTATTCGGCGCGGGGTCGGCGTTGGTGCAGCCCATTCATGTCGACGATCTCGCGGCGCTGCTGGTGGCCGCGCTCAATCCGTCGTTGAAGTGGAACGGCGAGACGATGGCGCTCGGCGGTGCGGACACGCTGCGCACCGATGCGCTGCTGGCGAGGCTGCGCGCGAACGCGGCATCGACGCCCGATGCGACGTCGGGCGCGACGTCGGGCGCGACATCGGGTGCGACATCGGGTGCGACATCGGGTGCGACATCGGGTGCGACATTGGGCGCGACGCGAGAAGCGGCAGCGCGATTCATTCCGATTCCCGTGGACCCGCTGCGTGCACTGTTGGCGCTCGTCGAGCCGATGTTGCTGTCGGTGCTGCCGTTTTCGGCGGGACAGCTCACGTCGTTCATCAATGCGAGCGACGCGAGTGCGCCGAGTGCGCCGAGTACGTTGCGCGACCAGTTGTGGTCGCAGCTGCCGGCGCCGGTGCGTGGCGTCGACGCGATGCTGGGTACTGACACGACCGTGGCGGCGGAGTGTCACGTCTATGCGCGCTATCTCGCGGACACGAATCCGACGCCGTACGTGGTGGATGCGTATGCCCGACTGCGGCCGACCGCGTCGCGCTCGGCGCGGGCGGATGCGAGGCTGATCGAGCGGAGCCTGCTGGCTGCGTCACGCTGGGGCGCCTGGCCACTGCGCGTCGCGGATGGCTACGCGCGATTTTTTCTACCGCGCTCAGTGCTGCGGCGTCGCCTCGTGCTGATGCTGGCGATTCTGGAGAACAGCCCGGATGGCGAGCGACAACTCAACTCCGGCGACGAAGGCTCGCTGGTGGCGGTCGGCGCTCGGTTGATGCTGACCGGGGTCGCGAGCGTGTTGTGCCTCGCGATTGGTGTCGTCTGTTTCGCGCCGTTCCATCTGCTGAGCGGCGGCGATGATACGCCCGTCGAGGCGGCGCATTGAGTCGCGTCGTTGTGGTGGGCTCCGGGGCGACTGGCGTGCACTTCGCGCTCACGGCGCTGGAACGCGGGCATGACGTGACGCTGCTGGACGTAGGGAACGAGCGTCCGTCGCCCGTGTTGCCGCACGCCTCCTTCGATCAGCTCAAGACGGAGTTACCGGATCCGGTGGGCTACTTCCTGGGCGAGCGCGGTGAGGGCGTGGTGTACCCGTCCACCAGCGCGTCGTATTACGGACATCCGCCCAGCAAGCAGTACGTCTTCGACATTCCGCGCGGTGTGGACACGAGTACGACTGCGATGTCGCCGAGATTCAGCTTTGCGCGGGGTGGACTGGCGGAAGCGTGGACCGGTGGCGTGTACGCGTTCAATCGTGATGACCTCGCGCCGTATCCCATCCCGTACGACCAGATGCACCGCAACTACGAGATCGTCTCGCGCCGCATCGGCATCGGCGCTGTGCGTGATGACCTCGAGCGGTTCATTCCGTTCAACGACAGCTATCGCACGCCGCTGCCATTCGACCGGCACTCCCAGTGGTTGTGGGACCGGTATCATGCACGGCGCGATCGTCTGCAGGCATCGCACGGCTTCTTTCTCGGTCGCTCGCGCGTTGCCTCGCTGAGCAGCGACATGGGTGAGCGTAAGGGGTGCGGACAGCTCGGACGTTGCCTGTGGGGTTGTCCAAACGAATCGATCTACAGTCCGCTGCACACCCTGCGCGACTGTCTCACGCATCCACGCTTCACCTACGTGCCTGGCGTCCTGGTGCGGCACTTCGAGTACGGCGAGAACGGTGCGGTCACGCGCCTGATCGCACGTCGCATGGATACGCGCGAGCCGGTGACCTTCGACGGAGAGCTGTTCGCGCTGGCCGCTGGTGCGCTCACCAGTTCACGCATCGTGCTCGAGTCGACGTATCGCCACACCGGTCGCGTGGCGGTGCTGCCGGGACTGATGGACAACCTGCAGATCCACGTGCCGTTTCTCACGCCCGCGCTGATCGGCACGAAGGTGCAGACGGCGAGCTATCAGTTCCACCATCTGGCGTTCGGTGTGACTCGCCCCGATCCGCTGGATTACGTGCACGGACAGATCACGACACTCAAATCGGCGTCGGTTCATCCGATCGTGCAATCGCTGCCGCTCGATCTGCGGGGGTCGATCGGTGCGTTCCGTGCCCTTCGCGCGGGGCTGGGTGTTGCCAACGTGAATCTGGCGGACACGCGGCGCGAGGCGAGTCTGCTCACGTTGCGCGTGACACCAGGCGCCGAGCACGATGTGGAGCTGGTGGTGCGCTACAGCGAAGATGCCGCGGAGCCGGCGCGTATGGACTCTGCGGTGCGCTCGGTGAAGAAGGCGCTGACCTCGATGGGGTGCTTTGTGCCGCCGGGCATGACGCGCGTGTTACCACGCGGCACGAGTGTGCACTACGCCGGCACGATGCCGATGTCGCAAACTGCGGGTGAATTCACCTGTGCGCCCGATGGGCGCAGTCACGCGCACGACAATCTGTACATTGTCGATGGTGCAAGCTTGCCGTTCCTGCCGGCCAAGAATCACACGTTCACGCTGATGGCAAACGCAACGCGCGTGGCAGACGGTCTGCCACGCGCGTAGGAACCTGCCCGATCACGCGCGCTGCGTGCGCGGTCGCGCTGTTCGTGGTGGCGCCGTTCGTTAGCGCGCTGTTCGCTACCGCGCCGCGAGGTTGGCGCGCTGATCAGCCACCACATCTTCGATGATCTTCGAGAGCGGCGTCTTCGGGCGGAAGTTGATGGTGCGCTCGAGCTTCGTGACATCGGGCACGCGACGCATCATGTCTTCAAAGCCTTCCGGATACGCTTCGGCGTAGGGCACGAGCTTGATCTCCGAGTTGGAACCGGCCGCGTCGCGCACCATCTCGGCGAGCCGCATCATCGAGACTTCTTCGTTCGAACCGATGTTGAAGACGTCGCCGATTGCGGCCGGGTTGCCGAGCAAACGCAGCAGCGCCTCGACCGCATCCTGCACATGACCGAAGCAACGTGACTGGGTGCCGCTGCCGAATACCGTGATCGGCTCACCGGCCACCGCCTGCGCCGCGAAGTTGGGGAGCACCATGCCGTATCGACCGGTCTGGCGCGGGCCGACGGTGTTGAAGAAGCGCACCACGATCACCGGTACACCCTTCTCGCGCATGTAGGCGAAGCCCAGCCACTCGTCCATCGCCTTGGAGCAGGCGTAGGCCCAGCGCGAATTGCTGGTGGCGCCAAGCTGCAGGTCGTCGGACTCCGAGAAGGTGGCCTTCGAGCTCTTGCCGTACACCTCGGACGTGGACGCGAGGAGCACGAGCTTCTGCTTCTTGGCCGCCGCTTCGAGGACCGTTTCGGTCGCCCCGATGTTGGTCTCGATGGTGTGCACCGGGCGTTCGACAATGAGCCGCACGCCGACGGCGGCCGCGAGATGCACGGTGACATCGCACCGGTCCACGCATTCGGTCACCAGCGGCACATCGAGCGCCGAACCGATCCTGTACTCAAACCCCTCGCGACCGATGAGGTGTTCGATGTTGCTCATGCTGCCCGTAGACAGGTCGTCGAGCACCAGCACACGATCTCCGCGATCGAGGATTCTCGCCGCGAGATGCGAGCCGATGAATCCGGCGCCGCCGGTGATGAAGATTTTCATGAATGGGTCCTTGGAAGAAATGGTCTAGCGAGCGATGAGCGTCAGCACGCCGGCAGACGGCATGACAACACGCAGTGCGCCACCCGCGGTCACCAGGGACTCGGACAGCGTACCATGCGCAACGTTGCGAGTGGCGAACGTAATGGTATAACGCCCGGGCGCGAGTCCGGTCACGAGAAGGTCGGTGGACCGCATGGTTCGGATGGCGACGGCCAGCCCGCCGGCGGGGTTGCGAAAGGCGACCGGGCGCGTTTTCGGGTCGTCGGAGGTGGCGCCAATGCGCACGGCCCCCAGCGGCGCGGCCCGAAAGACCTGTCGCAGGAAGCGCGTGCGTTCTCCCTCCCGAACCACGGGATGCAGGGAATCACTCACATCCACGCGGTAGTACAG
>CAYWCJ010000108.1:0-2599 GCA_964456595.1 uncultured Gemmatimonas sp.
ATACTTTCCTCTGCCCCTTCGCCGCGCATGCAGTGACCTGCACCCGACGTCGCCGCCGCTGCATCCTCGAATTCGGCGCGATACGGCGGCGGCACCGCGACGTCGAACAGCTCCTGCCCTCCGATGGCTCCACCGAATCCCGCCGCACCCATCATTCTGCTTGCCAACCCCGCCGCCGGCAGCGGCCGTGCGCTCGCGCGTGCCGCCATCGCGCGGGAGTCGCTGGCGGCGATCGGTGTCGTCGAGTTCCATGAGACGCGGTGTCGTGGCGACGAGACTCGCATTGCGCGTGAGGCCGCAGCGCGTGGAGTGCGAGCGGTGGTCGTCGTTGGCGGCGACGGATCCGTGAGCCGCGCGGCGCGCGGACTCGTGGAGACCGGAAGTGAAGTGCCACTCGCCGTCGTGGCCGCAGGAACGGGCAACGACTTCGCGAAATCGCTCGGCGCGCCGGTTCATGATATCGCGGCCATGACCGAACGCGTCGCCCGCGGACAGATTCGCCGCGTCGACGTGGGCTTTGTGGACGACGTGCCGTTCGTCAACGCGGCCGGCTTCGGGTTCGACGTGCATGTGCTCGAGCGCATGGAACAGTCGATGCCGCAGCCTGGGCGCCGGCGAGTGCTGCGCGGAACGGCCGCGTATGTGGTGACCGCATTGCGTGCACTGGTGACGTACGGCGGATTTCGCGCCCGCCATGCGCTGGCGCACGACGATGTCGATGCGCACGCGCCCGTTACGTCGACGACACGACAGCTCATGATCGTCTTTGCCAACGGCCGATACTTCGGAGGCGCCTTTCATATCGCGCCCGCCGCCACTCTCTCCAGTGGCGTGCTTCACGTTGTCTCCATCAGCGACGCATCCACCGCGCGACGGCTCCTGTTGTTTGCACGAGCCATTCGCGGCGCGCACCTCTCACTCCCCGAGGTGACCAACACTACGGCTACGGACTACCGGGTGCACTTCGAGGCGCCGCCGAGCTTCGAGGCCGACGGTGAACTGCATCGGGCACGTGGCGCGATCGTCGACGTCCGCGTTCAACCGGGCGCGCTGCGCGTGATCGTATGACGCAGGCTGACCCAGAAACGCAAACGCCCCGCCACCGGAATTCCGATGACGGGAGCGCCGTGCCCCTCCACAGAGCACCTCTTCCCACTTGCCTGCCGGAACCAAAGGCACGGTCCGTGCCATCGCCTCGGTCACCCGATTCCCTCGGGAAACAACGGACGTGCGGCCACCGTTGTCCTCCGATCGCGACAGCCGCCCGTCCGACGCGGGAGACGCATCGCCTGTCACTGGTGTACGGGTTATCGTGATGATGTTCCGACCGGGCACAGCTGCCCCCCAACTGCGCGGAGTTCCCGCGCCATTCGAGGAGTTTTCGATGTCCGCTTCCACGTCCACGTTCTCGCGTACCGCGACTCGCACCGTCGCTCTCGCGATGCTCTCGTTCGCGGTCACCGCCACCGGTGCCCGCGCCGCGGCGGCGCAAGCGCCCGCCACGACTGCCCTCAAGGTCGGCGATATCGCTCCCGACTTCACCGTCACCTCGGTCACCGCGGCCGGCACGGATGCCAAGCCGTTCAAGCTCTCCGAGCACAAGGGCGAGACGGTGGTGCTGGCGTTCTTCCCCAAGGCCCGCACGAGCGGCTGCACCATGCAGATGCACGCGTATCGCGACAAGTACTCGCAGGTCTTCATGGGCGGCAGGAAGGTGACGCTCGTCGGCGTCAGCACAGATGTCGATTCGTCGCTCGTTTCATGGGCACGCGATGACAAGCTCCCGTTCCACTTCGCTGCCGACGTTGATCGCAAAGTCGGGATCGCGTACGGCGCCTCCATGGGCACAGGCTTCCACAAGCGTCACCTCTACGTCATCGATCCGTCGGGCAAGATCGCCTACATCGCCACGCCGTTCCTGCAGGCCTCCGAAGAAGCCTACACGAACCTCGGCAGCGCCATTTCACAGGCCGGCGGGACGAAGTAGCGCCGAGTCGGAACTCAGTCGCCACGTCGTCGTGACCACAGACATACGTAACGCCCGTGCCCTTCTCACCGCGCTGCATCGCGCGGCGGTGGAGGGCGCGGATCCGTTCGCGCGCACGCGCGATGCGGTGGCCGCCTGGTGGCGAGAGCATGAACAGACACACGCCTCGTCCGGCGCTCGCGCGCCCATTCGCATCTTCGCGATGGGCAAGGCCGCCGTCGCGATGACCTCGGGCGCGGTCCGCGCGCTGCACGAGGCGGGGCTCGATCCGCAGCACGGGGTGGTTGTCGCCTATGCACTGCCAAGCGATCGGCCCGACAACCTGCCGCCGGAGTTTGTCCTGCTCGCCGGTGATCACCCAATTCCGGGCCCGGCGTCGCTGCTGGCGGCCGATGCCATCGACTCGGCGATTCTCGAACTGCAGCCGGGCGACGTGGCCGTGGTCCTGCTCTCGGGCGGCACCACGGCGCTGACCGCGGCCCCCGTCGCGGCCCTCTCGCAGGCCGTCCTCCTCTTGCTGCTGGTCCTGGTGTTGGCCCTGGTCCTGCTGTTGGCCCTGGTCCTGCTGGTGGCCCTGGTCCTGCTGTTGGCCCTGGTGCTGGTGGTACTGGT
>CAYWCJ010000108.1:2609-12725 GCA_964456595.1 uncultured Gemmatimonas sp.
CTGACCGCGGCCCCCGGCGCGGCCCTCTCGCAGGCCGTCGGCGACGCGGAGCGCGCACAGGCGCATCTGGCGAATCTGGCCGATACGCTGCTCGAGTCGGGGCTGGCGATTCACGAGATGAACGCCATCCGTCGACGCATGCTCCGATACGGCGCCGGACGACTGGCCGTCGCGCTCGCCGATCGCGGAGCGAGCGTCATTCCCGTCTTCGCCATTTCCGATGTCATCGGCGACGACCCGGCGGTCATCGGCTCGGGACCGTGCTCGCCCGACCCGCTCGACGAACCGGGGTTTCTGGCGTTACTCGATGCACACGGGGTCCGGGCGTGGCTCCAACGCGACACCGCCGCGTTTCTGGGTGTCGCTGGTGACGGTCGTCCGCCCCTCGTGCCTGCCAGCTCACACCCGGCCTTCGCTCGCGTGCGCTACGAAGTTGTCGCTTGCAATGCCGACGCCGTGAAGGCCATGACCGCCGCGGCGCGGCGGGCCGGCATCACGCACGTCTTGCCGCAATCCGTACCGCTCGAAGGCGAGGCCGCACCGCTTGGTGACTGGCTGGCCAGACACGCAACGGCACGTGCGCGGGCGCTGCCCGCCGACGAGTCGGTTCTGCTGGCCTTTGGCGGTGAGCCAGTCGTGCATCTGCGCGCGGCCTTGCAGCACGCGTGGGACGACGGCGCGAGCGACGAGGCTGGTGACGGTCACGCGCGCGCTGCGCTAGCGCGACTTCCCCTCGACGACGCCACGCACCGGCAGCTCGGCCTCGCCGATCCTGAACGTCAGATCGATCCCGAACGCGGCGAGGAACGCATCGATGAGCCGCTGCGTGGCGGCCGCATGCAGGCGCTCGCCTTGGCCGCGGCCTTCGCGCTCGAGGAAGCGGCTGGTGCGGATGACTGGGCCCCTTGGCGCATCACCATTCTTGCCGCCGGTACAGATGGTCGGGATGGTCCGACCGACGCGGCGGGCGCCATCGTCGATGCCGCGACGCCAGCCGCGGCACGTCGCAGTCGCCGAAGCCCGGAGCGCGACCTCGCCACGGGTCGCTCCTGGTTCCCGCTCGACGCCGCCGACGCGCTTCTCCGCACCGGCCCCACCGGCACGAACGTCATGGACGTCGTGGCGGTCCTCATCGCTCCCAGCCGTCAGTACTGACAGTCGGTCGAGTAGACGTCTTTGCCAAAGCCCGCCGTTTCCGCGTCCTTCTGCGAGCCGAAGCCCACCCGATCGGCGGTTTTGATCAGCTTCACCGTGTGACACGCCGACGGGTAGTACTTCTTCGACTTCCTCGACCCGACGAACGGTGCGTTCGCCACGTCGATGGCACTGGCGATCACGGCCGCATCAGTCGCTCGACCGGCCGAACCACCCACCGATGCAGAGGAAGAAGACGCGCCACCGGAGGCGCAGGCCGTCACCCCAAGAGCCACGACGGAGAGCGCAAAAAGACGGAGAGATCGCATTGAGTACTCCAGACTGAAGGTCGGATAGGAACGCTGTGCAATAGATGAACGCTGTTATATACGACGCGTGCGTCATGTTTTGCAATGGGTCTCGCAAGACCTGCGCGGTGCGCCGGGGTGCTGCCCCCTGCCCTCGGCGTCGCCGAGTCGTAACTTCGCCCCACCATGCCCGCCAAACGCGCTCCGCGCCCCCGCGTCATTCCGCTGCGCAGTTCCGCCACTGACACCGCCGCTGCGTCCGCCGCTGCGTCCGCCACTGCGACCGCCGAACCGGAATCGACGGACGCCTTTCGTCGCCGCCCGCGACAGTCACGCGGACAGAAGCGCGTCGAACTGCTGCTCGATGCAGCGGCGTCGGTGATCGCCGAATTCGGACTCGACGCCGCGACGGCGGAGGCCATCGCGCTCCGCGCCCGCACGGCCAAGGGATCGCTGTATCAGTTCTTCCCCAATCGCGATGCCGTGCTCGCCGCGCTCGCGCTGCGCTACGCCGACCAGATGCGGCACATTCACGAAAAGGCGTTCCCCATTGATCCGCGTGGACTGTCACTGGAACGCCTGATCGATCGCATCATCAAACCGCTCGCCGAATTCCACGATCGCAACCCGGCGTTTCGTCGCGTCTTTGCCACGGTCGAAGGGCCACTCGACGACACCCATGGTGCGCCGGCGCGACTGCGCGCGCAGCTCTTCGACTCGTTTGTTGATCGACTCGACGTTCTCTTCGCGTCGCGCAATCCGCGGTTGCCGACGCGTGAACGTCGTCGTGCGGCGTTGGTGGCCGCGTCGGTCGGTCAGGCCGTACTCGCCAGACGCAGCCGAGCGATTGCAGCGGAGAAAAAACCGCTCCTCGATGATCTGCGACGATTGCTGGTGGCCTATCTCCAACCGATCCTCGAGTCGCATCCCCCTCGTCCGCCGACGCGCGCACGCAAGGCAGCCGCCAAGCGCTGAGCAACTGCCGCCACCGGTGTGGGGTATTGCAAGGCGACACGCGACGCATGCTGCAGCGCGTATTGCCTCTCCATTTGCACCTGACGAGCTTTCCGCATGACTTCGACCACCGTCACCATTGGGCTCGTGCAGGATACGGCCAGCGCCGATCTCGCGGACAATCTGCGGCGCGCCGTGGCGCAGGTGCGTGTGGCCGCATCGCGCGGCGCACAGATCATCTGTCTGCAGGAGCTGTTCAACGCACCGTACTTCTGCAAGTCGTTGCGCGCCGATCGCTTCGATATCGCGGAACCGATCGCCGGTGAGACGGTGACCACAATGCAGTCGCTGGCCAAGGAACTTGCCGTGGTCATCATCGTGCCCTTCTACGAGAAGCAGGCGCCGGGGCTCTATCGCAACTCCGCCACGGTCATCGACGCCGATGGTGCGCTGCTCGGCACGTATCGCAAGATGCACATTCCGCATGACCCGCTCTTCGAAGAGAAGTACTACTTCGCGCCGGGCGACGTCGGCCCCGACCTGCGCAACGACCCGCATCCGGGCATCAACGGGTTCCGCATGTGGCGCACGAAGTACGCGGACATCGGGGTCCTCATCTGCTGGGATCAGTGGTATCCGGAAGGCGCACGCATCACCGCGTTGCTTGGGGCACAGATCCTCTTTTATCCGACAGCGATCGGCTGGCATCCGGCGGAGAAAGCGGCCTTCGGCGACGCGCAGGTGGACGCGTGGCGAACGGCACAGCGCGCGCATGCGATCGCCAACGGTGTCTTTGTGGCCGCACCGAATCGCGTCGGCTTCGAGCCGGAAGCGGGCACCGACGGCATCCAGTTCTTTGGCCAGTCGTTTGTCTGCGATCCGTTCGGTCGCTATCTGGCGCAAGCCGACACCGAGCCGACGGTCTTGCTCGCCGAGTGCAATCTCTCGTTGATCGAGGACACGCGCCGCAACTGGCCGTTCCTGCGCGATCGACGCGTCGATGCCTACGGCGCCATCACGCAACGCTGGCTTGGCGGCGCGTGACCGATTCCGACGAGCGCCATGCCCGCGTGACCGATGCCGGCGCGGGCGTCACCGTGCGCCACATGGCCGTGCGCAACACGGACGTGCGCATGCCGGCGGAATGGGCGCGTCATGACGCGACCTGGATTGCCTGGCCGCATCATGAGCCCGATTGGCCGGGCAAACTCGGTCCGATCCCGTGGGTGTACGCGGAGATCGTGCGTGCGCTGGCGCCGTTTGAGCGGGTGGAGATTCTCTGCCACGACGAGCAGGTGCGTGACAGCGCGCGTCAGACGCTGGCGATGCACGCGGTCGATGCGGCCAACTACCGCCTGCATCTGCAGCCCACCGATCGAGTCTGGTTGCGCGACTCGGGGCCGACCGGCGTGCATTGCGCAGACGGCCGTGTGCAACTCGTGCACTGGGGGTTCGACGCCTGGAGCAAATACGACAACTACGCGCTGGACGTTGATGTTCCGGACGCCGTCGCGCGCATCACCGGACTGCCCCGCCTCGAGAGCGTGCGTCCCGACAACGGCAATCGACTGATCCTCGAAGGCGGCGGGATCGAAACCGATGGGCTGGGTACCATGCTGGTGACGGAGGAGTGGCTGTTGTCCGACGTGCAGATACGGAATCCCGGTCTCGACCGTGCCGGCTACGAGCGTGCCTTCGCGCAGTATCTTGGCATCACGCGGACCATCTGGTTGGGCGAAGGATGCGTTGGCGACGATACGCACGGTCACGTGGACGACATCGCGCGATTCGTTGCACCGGGCGTCGTGGTGCTCGCACACGAGGAAGATCCATCCGATGAGAATCACCGCCGGTCGCTCGACAACCTGCATCGATTGCAGCGCGCGAAGGATGCGCGCGGCGAGGCGTTGCGCGTGGTGACGTTGCCCTATCCGCGCGCGGTGATCATGGATGACACGCGTCTGCCGGCGAGCTACGCGAACTTTTACATCGCCAACGGTGTGGTCATCGTGCCCACCTTCAACGATGTCAACGATCGTGTCGCGCTCAGCGCGCTCGCGAGGTTGATGCCGTCGCACCAGGTGGTTGGCATTCACGCTGTTGACCTCGTCTGGGGACTCGGCACCTTGCATTGCCTCACACAGCAACAGCCGGCGGCGCGTCTGGAGACACAGCCGTGACGACACCTCCCGTGAACGGAGACACGACGCCGGAAGGCACACCGCAGGGCACGTCAGAGCCTGAGCTGCCGGCCTGGGCAAAACGCCGCTCGAACAGCGGCCAGCTCTCCGAGCAGGACCTGGCGGTGTTCATCGGTCGCAAGTGGGAGGGCACGTATCGCCGCAAGCTGGCGCCTTTCCTCGAGGACGCGTCGTTTGTACCGACGTGGAATTGGAGTGCGGCCTTGAGCGCCGCCGCCGCGATGCCGTTCTGGTTTTTGTACCGCAAGCTGTATCTGGCGTTCGTTGCGTTCTTCATCGTGCCTGGCTTCGTATTGCGGTGGCTCACCGGTTCGGACACCGTGCTCACGCCGCAGAATGTGCAGGCGCCCGAAAATCGGTTGCTGGTGATCATGACGTTTGCGCTGCTCCTGTCGTCCGGGATCGCCGCCGGGGGCGCGGCGAACTGGTTTCTTTTCCGACGGGCGCGGGCGGCGACGCGACTCGTGGCGCTGCAGAAGCTTCCCGCTCCGGAGGCCTTGGCACTGCTCGAGCGCATCGGCGGAGTGAATCGCGGGGGGACGCTGCTTTTCGTCGTCCTCTCGATCGTGCTCGGGATCGCGCAATTCATGGCGTGAGCGCCGCATCTGGTGATCAGCCAACACTTTCCAATATCTGCCGCACCGGCTGGGCTCCGCGATCGAGTGACGCGAATCCGCAACCGGCTGTTGTTCAGCAATGACTGACGCGGAGTTGGTCGCCCGAACGCGCGCGGGGGATGCGGATGCGTTCGGGGCGTTGGTCTCGCGCTACTACGAAGCCTGCCGTCGGTTTGCGTACCACATGCTGGGGGATCGGTCGGATGCGGAAGACGTTGTACAGGACACGCTCATGCGGGCGTATCGCGCCATCGCGCGGTATGATGAGCGCGACCAGTTCCGCGGCTGGCTGTTCCGGATCCTGACCAACCAATGCCGCAATGCCCTCACGGCACGCGGACGCAGAACGCGTCGGTTCGTGCAAGATGACGTCGCGCTGGAACAGGCGCCTGCGCCCATGGCGGGATTGCAGCTCGGAGCTGAGCACGCGGCCCTCGCACGCGCGCTCGCGCAGCTCGACCCGTTGCAACGCGAAGCCATCCTGCTCAAATACGCCGAAGGGCTGGAATACACGGAAATGTCTGCGATAACGGGAGTCGGGGAGTCGGCGCTCAAGATGCGCGTGAAGCGTGGCAGCGAACGGCTGCGCGTCATGCTGGGCACGCGCGATGAGTGAGATCCCGGGCGTGCTCCCCTTTCAGGCACCGGAGGGCGACGACGCCGAGCTGGCCGGAATGGTCTCGGCGATGTACGCCGCCACACCGCCCGCCGACTCGGGCGCGGCCGAGCGGTGCGCTCGCGCCGTGCTGGTCGACGGAATGCACGCGCCGTCGCGCGGCGGACTGGGCGTGCTGCGTCCGCGTTGGTGGTGGGGAGCGGCCGCCGCGGTCCTCCTCGTCGCCGTGACAGCGAAGCCGTGGCGCGCTCGGGCGGTGGTCGGACGCGCCGATTCGGCGGCCGCGGGCGTCGCGCAGCCGTCCGGCGCGGTTACGCAGGTCGCGGGCTCGGAAGCGGTCCGCTTCGAGCTCAAGCTGCCGGCCGACGCCGGGGCTGTAAACATTGTCGGCGACTTCAACAGTTGGGACGAGAAGGCGACGCCGATGACGCGTACGCGCGGCAACGACACGTGGACCGTGCAGGTGCCGCTTTCTCCCGGGCGCTACGTCTACGCCTTCGTCGTGGACGGTACCCGGTGGCTGGTGGATCCATTGGCGCCACAGGTGGCCGACGCCGGCTTTGGCCCGTCCAGCGCCGTGATTGTCGAAGGTGGCCCACAGTGAACACGCCTGCCGTTGTCCTGCTGGTGGCATTGGGACAGCTGCTGGGCAGTGACGGGGAGCGCACGTCCACCGGTCGGGCAAACCTTGGCTCCACCGCAGCGGTCGGCGGCACGGCGATGCGCGCGTTTGAGTTGGAACAGGAGCCACGACCAGCAGTCGGTCGCGCCCTTCAGCAAGTCCAGTTCGATGCGGCTCGTTTCGACAGCGCGACGGCGTCCGCGCTGCGCGGTATTCTCGACAGCGCCGTCGAACGCGGCCTTCCGAGCCAGCCGCTCATCAATACGGCGCTCGAAGGATCGGCGCGCAGAGTCCACGGAACCAGGATCCTCGCTGCGGTGCGCGCACACGCGGCGGCGCTCGAGACATCACGCGACCTGTTAGGCGCCGAGTCCACGAACGACGAGCTGAACGAGGGCGCCAGCGCGTTGCGCTCCGGGATCGACCCGAAGGTGCTGGTGGCCATCCGCGCCACCAGGCCGGCCGGCACGGCGGTGATGCCGCTGATGGTGCTGACGGACATCGTGCGCCGAGGGGTGCCGATGGCCACCGCGCGCGACGCGGTGACATCGATCGCCCGAATGCCAAGGTCGGACGACGCACTGCTCGGCTTGCAAGTGACGGTCGCCAGGAATTCGGTGCGCGGTCCGGGGATGGCCGTGGATGCGCTCAATCGTTATCTTCGTGGCACGGTGCAAGGTAGCAATCCTCCGTCCGCGCCCGCGACGGGAGATCGAAAGCCGATCCGTCCTCCATCCTCGTGACGCTTGCTCCCCGCTCTCTCAGCGCGTCGCGCCGCCGCTCCAGTCTGAGCCGCGGGCCGGCCGTGCCGTGCGCGTTGGTTTCGCTGGCCCTGATGGCGGCGCCGGCAGCAGCACAGAGCGGTGGGAATGCGCCCGTCGCGCCGTCGTCAGTGCTCGGCCCCGCCACTGAATCACCCACGTTGGCGGTGATGGGTTTGGCCGGGCTTCCTGATGGCAGCGGCAACGCCCTCTCGCAGCGCAATGCCCTGTGGATGGGCGCGACGCAGCCGATCGGGAAGCTTGGTCGTGTGCGCTTCTCCGCGATCGGCACGGGCAACTGGTTGGCAAAAGACGCGGTCGGCTCGAGCTCTGCGGTGGAAGGCACGGTGTCGCTACGTGCCCGCTCCCGGTTTGGCGGAAGTCAGGTATGGAGCGCGGTCAGCTATGGTCGCGCTGACGTGAACGGTGACATTGCCGGTCGACTCCTCGGCAACACACCGTCGGTGATTGGCGGATTCGACGGCGCCCGGGCGGACACCACGGTGTCGCGTCGCATCGACGTCGGCACGATTGGTCGCGCGGAAGGTGGCGTCATTCGCAACGTCTCCGGCATGGAGCTGTCGTTCGGTTTCTCGGTCGAGCGCGCGACGCGCGTGACGACGCAGACGCTTCGCATCGACGAGTCCAACACGTCGCTGCCTTTGTTGCCGATGGCCGATCGCACCACCACCACGCGCACCTTGCGCGCGCTGCAGCGCCGCGACATTGCCACGGGTGTGGCGTCCGCAGGGTTCAACACAGGTCCGACCACGTGGCTGGTATCAGTCACCGCGCCGGTCGCCACGTGGATTACGACCGACGCGCTGTCGGCCAAGCCGCGCACGTCGCCGACGATCGCGTCGCTGGCGGTCGTGCAGCCGGTAACGGCATGGCTGTCGGTCGTTGGCGCCGCAAGCACCAACTCGTCATCGGTGGGCACGACGGCGCTGCGCGATGACATTGGCGAGGGCCGCGGTCGCAACTTCGCGCCCGTTGTTGCGTTGGGCGTGCGCATCGCGCGACTTCCCTTCCGCGGCCGCGGCGACGATACGCCGGGCGGCATCCTCTCGTTCGAGACACGCACGATCGGGGCGATAGACTCGGCCGCCGTTGATGTCACGGCCGAACGCGCCGAGGCGGACACACTGCGCGTGGTGCTGCTCATCGACGCACCGCGCGCCGAGAAGGTAGAGCTCATGGGAGACGCGACGCAGTGGCTCGTGACGCAGATGACGCGCAACAAGAGCGGCAAGTGGCGCGCCGAACTCAAACTCGCGCCGGGTGTGCATCGCGTGACCGTGCGCGCCGACGGCGGCTCGTGGATTGCCCCGCCGGGACTCCCCATCGGCAACGACAACTACGGCAGCCCAGTCGGCATGATCGTGGTAAAGGGCACGAAGTAAGCGACTGCGCATCGCGGGTCAGGCTGGGGACGCGCCGACTGGATCACGTCGAGCGCCGCAATAGCAACAGCTGACTGACGCGGATGAACGCGGAAACGACGCAGATTTCGCGCATACCGCGAACAGCGACTGACTATCACGGATAGCAACGGAAACGCACGGATATCCGGGGATTCGACGAACCAACACGAAAAGGTGTTGGCTGCATCGGCGAAAATCAGAGCTGTTGATCTGTTCTGATCCGGGTTAGTCAGTTGCTTTTGCAGCGTGCTTTTACTGTTCGCGGTTCGCCCCTCAGCGATCACCGCGGATCTTGACCTTCTGCGTCGTGCTGTCCGTCACGCCCGCGCCGGACACGATCAGGGTGAGCTGATACTCGCCCGGTGCGACAGGGGGGAACGTCAGCGTCAGACTTCGGCCAGGGAGCCCATCGGGGCGACCGTTGTCGTTGTAGCGAATCGATACGGGCGTAACCGACTTCGACAGTCCGATCGAGCTGCCGAAGCGTTGGAAGAAACTGGCGCCGACTCGCGTCGCTCGAACCGCCACCTGCAGCGGCGCAGCGGGTGTGGCCGGGCGATAGATCTCCCAATACAGCCCCACCGTGGCGCCTCGCTCGATCTCGAGCGAGCCGTACGCTTGCAGTGCGTTGCGCTCGAGCGACGGCGTGGCCGTGGCGTCACCTCGCTGCAGTAGCAAGTAGTCGGACAGACGCGTTTCGGCAGGAAGCGGCTGCACCGTCGTGCGCACCCGCGTCGCGCGCTTGCCGGTGGGTGCCAGCACTTCGATGCTCGCCAGCATCGGCGTACCGAGCAGCGGTGCCAACAGCGCACCGGACGCGCCCGCGCTGTCGCGCTTCACCACGATCGGCGCCGCGCCGTCGAGGCGATCGAGCACCATCGCCGCGTTGTACGGCGCGCGGCCCATCTCGAGTTCCCGCACGAGTCGATAGCCGCCGGCGACCCACGTCGTGTCGCCACGACGGAATCGCGCAATCTGATGCGGCACTTCCGCAAAACCGCCCGCGTAGCGCGGCGCATACCGCATGCGCGCCTTCGCGCGACGCACCGACCAATCACCCGATCCCGCACCAACGGGCGTCGCCACCGCTTTCGCCGAGGCCATGAAGTCGAAGCTCGGCGTCGGCTCATGTCCGATGATCGACGGCGGACGCGGATCGGCGACGCCACCATTCTGCACCGACCAGTTGGTTGGCCAGCCGTAGCGCACCTGCGATTCGAGCAGATCGTCGCCCCACGTGAGGTCGTACGGAATGCGGCCGAGCGATTGCACGCGCGAAATCGTGCGACGCGCAAAGAGTTCGTTGCGGATGTCGTTCGCGGGCAGCGACCAGAGTGGCTGGGCGAGCCTGAAGATCTTGGCGTTCTCGGCGTCGCGCGTGGCGCACGGAATAGCCTTGTATGCCTCCTGGGATGCGGGTTCGAGCCACATCGTCACGTCGGTCCACGCACACTTCTGCGCCACCGGCATTATGCCAAG
>CAYWCJ010000109.1:0-12698 GCA_964456595.1 uncultured Gemmatimonas sp.
GTGTTCGCCGGCGACCTGTCTCCCGAAGACAAGGTCAGGCGAGTGCGCGCACTCGAGGCGCGTGGACGACGCGTGCTCATGGTAGGTGACGGCACCAACGATGCGCCGGCGCTGAGTGCAGCCACGGTTGGGGTGGCGCTCGCCGGGCACGGTGGGGGTGTGGTAGCCGAAGCCGCCGACATTGTGCTGCTGATCGATGACCCCGCGCGCGTCACCGAAGCCGTGGCGATCGGCCGACGCTCACTACGTATCGCGCGACAGAGCATCGGCGTGGGATTGGGGCTCAGTCTCTTTGGCATGGCAATCGCCGCCAGCGGGCACCTCACGCCGATCGCGGGCGCGCTGGCGCAGGAAGCGATCGACGTCGCGGTGATCCTGAACGCACTTCGCGCGAGCTTCGACGAGGCGTAGTCGGCGAGCTCGCGCGTGTGAACCGAATGAAGTGACGATTGCGAAACGGCTGCGACGATGTGACTCCGGCGGCGATGGGCTAGGCGCGCCTGCGACGCGCGAAGATGCCCAATCCGAGGAGCGCCGTGCCGAGCATCAGATAGGCAGATGGCTCCGGCACCGTCGATACTACGTAGAGCGTGGCGTGGTCGAGCTCGAGCGCCAAACCCTGCGCGTTGAGCCCGGTGCCCAACGTGCTGAACGGCAGGGACGAGATACCCGCCGATCCACCGTCCAAGAGGTAGTAACTGAACGACGGGCCCCTTTGGGTCTCCAATCCTATCACGAACAGTCCGAACATCGGCGTGTCGAACGTCAACGTTCCAGTAGGCTGATCGGGGTTGCTGGTGAACGGACCGAAGCTTGTGTCAAGCGTGGACCCAAGAGAGCTCCACGAGCCGCCGAAGAAACTGCTCAGCGCGCTGAATTCTGCGGACGAACCGCTGATTGATCCCGTGAAGGACCCCTCGCAATCGACGTACTGCGAGAACGAGGTCATCGCGGAAGCTGCCAAGCACACCTGTGCTTGGGCCACATTTGGTGCCAGCATCGCCGCGACGACGACGAGCAGCCTTTTCACTCCAGTCATGTGCAGTTCCCTCCGCTCATCGTGAACCGCGTCCCGGCAATGCGCGCGGCTAGTAGCACCTGCTGCATAGACCGGACCGTTGAACTCACAGCGAGCACAACCATTCAGCGAGACGGATCGGTCGTCCGATATTCGCATCGTGACGAGGCGATCTCATGCACAAAACCCGACCGAACTGTCCTCAATACCGATCACTTTCGCGCCCATTTCGCCGCCAGGCTTCTGTCACGTAATGACAGTCCTCTCCCCGATCGCCTTCACTCTATAGCAGAACTCGTCACCGTTTCGTTGCGGGTACGCTACAGGCTGTTGGAACGGTACCACAGAACCGCGGTGCTTTACGCACTCTTGATTGCCAGACTTTCGGCGATCGCAACGCGATCGCGCCCGTTCTGCTTCGCTTTGTACAGCGCCTTGTCTGCGCGAGCGAT
Source organism: uncultured Gemmatimonas sp. (assembly GCA_964456595.1). Classification (GTDB taxonomy): domain Bacteria; phylum Gemmatimonadota; class Gemmatimonadetes; order Gemmatimonadales; family Gemmatimonadaceae; genus Gemmatimonas. The sequence continues at coordinate 1,471 of CAYWCJ010000109.1, forward strand.
CCACTCCTCTGCCTCTTCAAACGGATCGAGCTGCGCCACCCCGACCGACGCGCCGATCTGGAACTCCATCGCCGGATGTGGAGAGGGCATCACGGAAATCTGCTCCTGCAATCGACGCGCAAGCGTCTGAGCCATCTTCCAATCGGTGTTGTGCAGAATCGCGGCAAACTCGTCACCGCCGTAGCGGCAGAGCACATCCGACTGTCGCAAGAACACCTTCGCCAGCGAACGGCCAAGCGTGGCGATGGCCGCATCGCCAGCCTGATGACCGTACATGTCGTTGACGAGCTTGAGCTTGTCGAGATCGATCATCAACAAGACGACAGGCTGACGGCCGAGCGAGTACATCTGCACGGCGCGCGGAGCCATCATGTCGAACAGCTTGCGGTTGCCGATGCCAGTGAGCTGATCGGTCGTGCTTTCGCGACGCGCTTCCTCCAGCTGCCGTCCGAGCCGATCGAGCTTGGTGGCCAGGGAGACGTATTGCTCCTGCTGCTGCGCGCGGCGGCTCTGCAGGGCGTTCTCGATGGCGGCGACGGCGCCCAGCACTTCCTGCTTGATGGAGCCGGTCTGCATCCGCTTGAGCGCCGTGCGAGCGCGTTCCATCTGCACGTGCGCGGTTGTGTCGTGCGTTTCATCGATGTGCACCGCCTTGTGCACCGTCTCGACGCAGGCCCAGAGCGCGTCGCGCAGCTCCGAGATCGACGATTCGACATGTCGATGCTCATCGCGGCGCTGGGAGGTCACGGCGCGCACGACGCCATCCCAATCCCGCTCCTGGACGCCAACGGAGCCTTGGGGCGTCTGTTCGTCGATCGCGTAGCCAAGCGTGGCATGACGATGCCACATCCCCATTTCGCGCGAACTTTCTTCGCCCGACTTGTCCGGCAGGTCGATCGGATAACGGGCGAGCGAAGTCAGCACGCCACCGAGCGCATCGAGCACCAGTCCGAGCCCCACGTCGTCTCCGCCAGACGGCGCGCTGATGATCGGCGTGTGCAGGGGCGACGGTGGCGACGACGAACTGCCGCCGGCGATCGACTTGAGCTGTGGCGAACCGGTCGCACTGTCCGAGCTGCTTCGCTCGGGCGTAGGGCGGGGCTCGGGTGCGAGCTTGCGAAAGAACATGAGAATGGGAAGAGGTGTGCTTTGATCTTCGGCACGTATTCCCCGCAAGTTGAGTTGGCTCGTGTCATTGTTCGGGCACCGCGCGTCACGATCTGCGGGCGCCCGTTCAGACTTGAGGTACTAGTTGACTGCGGACCCGCCGACTCCCCCCAACCTCAGAATTCGTCGGCGTTGAGCGCCATGATCGGGGCCGAACCGGACTGGATGGCCGCCAACAGCGTGGCTGCTTCGGGGAGCAGGCGGCTGAAGTAGAAACGCGCGGTCTTGATCTTGGCCTCGAGAAAGCGCTTGTCGCCGGTGCCCGCCGCCAGCTGCTCGGTGGCGACGGTGACCATGCGCAGCCACTGCCAGCCGACGGCGACGTAGCCCATCAGATGCAGGTGTTCCGTGGCCGCGGCGCCCACTTCGTCCGGGTTCGCAAACCCGCGCTCGGCGAGCAGCATGGTTGCCTTCTGGAGCTGGTACAGCGAGGCGGCCAGCGGCTTGCTGAACTCCTCGAACGCCTCGTTTCCCGCCGCCGCATCGATGTCCGCCTTCACCGTCTCGAAGAACCGGCGTACCAGCCCACCACCCTTCATCGGCAACTTGCGACCGACCAAATCGAGCGCCTGCACGGCGTTCGTGCCTTCGTAGATCTGCGCGATGCGCGCGTCACGGACATACTGCTCGATGCCGTACTCCTTGATGTAGCCGTGCCCGCCGAGCGTCTGCAGCGCAGTGTTGGTGTTGTCGAAGCCCTTGTCGGTGAGGAACGCCTTGAGCACGGGCGTCATCAGCGCGACGAGATCTTCCGCCGCTTCGCGTGTGGCCGCCTCGGGGTGGTGATGCTCGACATCGATGCGGATACCCACCCAGTACGCGAGTGAGCGCATCCCCTCGTTGAACGCCTTGATGCGCAGCAATCCCTTTCGCACATCGGGGTGCACGAGAATGGAGTCGGCCGGGCCGGACGGATTCTTGGCACCCGTGAGCGAGCGTCCCTGCAACCGATCCTTGGCGTACGCCAGCGCGTTCTGATACGCGACTTCGGCCAGTCCGAGCCCCTGCAATCCAACGGCCAGACGCGCGCCGTTCATCATCACGAACATCGCGCGCATCCCCTTGTGCTCTTCGCCCACCAGCCAACCGGTCGCGTTATCGAAGTTGAGCACGCACGTCGCCGACGCCTTGATCCCCATCTTGTGTTCGATCGAGCCGCAGACGACGCCATTCTTCGTGCCGGGCTTCCCCTCTTCCGTCGGCAGATACTTGGGCACGACGAACATGGAGATCCCCTTCGTGCCACTCGGCGCGTCCGGCAGCTTGGCCAGCACGAGATGGATGATGTTCTCGGTCAGGTCGTGATCGCCAGCCGAGATGAAGATTTTCTGACCGGTGATCGTGTAGGCGCCATCGCCCGCGGGAACGGCCTTGGTCGTGATGATCCCCAGATCCGTGCCGGCGTGCGCTTCGGTGAGGCACATCGTGCCACCCCACGTGCCGTCCACCAGCTTGGGCATGAAGCGCTCCTTGAGCTCTTCCGACCCGTGGCTGATCAGCGCGCTGCAGGCACCGTGCGAGAGGCCCGGATACATGGAGAACGAGAGGTTGGCTGAGCAGAGCATCTCCTCCATCACGAACCGCACCGCCTCGGGGAGACCCTGCCCGCCGTACTTTTTGTCGGAGACGACGGCCGTCCATCCGTCTTCGATGTACCGCGCGTACGCCTCCTTGAAGCCCGACGGCGTGGTGACGACACCGTTCTCGTACTTCACGCCCTCGGCGTCGCCGCTCTGATTGATCGGAAAGAGCACATCCTCGCAGAACTTCGCGCCGCCCTCGAGGACGGCGTCGATCATGTCCGGCGTGGCGTCTTCGTATCCCGGCAACGCCGCGAGCTGCGCGACATTGTGGACGTCGTTCAGGAGAAAGCGGATGTCGTCGAGCGGGGCCTTGTAGACGGGCATGGACTGCGTCCTCAGAGCGGGGCGGGAACGGCCGGGCAAGCGCACCGGACACACGGGTAATCTTGGGGAGAAGCCTGGCGCAGGCAAGACCAAATCACGACGGTACCGTCATGTTTTGGCGCGTCCGGGGCACGCGCTCGGAATCTCCGCTGGCGCCTCCGGAGGTGCCGGTGGGGCGTTCTCCACTCGCGGCGTCGTGCTAAACTCCAGCAGCCAGTCCTGCCCTTTCAGCTGCTGCCCGAGTGTCGCTCGAGTGGCTTTCGGAGCTTTTCAATGAAGCAGTTCTTCACGGCCGTCGCCGCGAACCTGGTTACGATCGCGCTGTGTGTGGTCGGCGGCCTCATCCTGATCATCGGGATCGCCGCCGCCGCCGGCCGGAGTACACCGACCGTGGTGCGCAACGGATCGATCCTGGTGATTGATCTGGAGCAGGCGTTATCCGATCGCCCCGCGGAAATGGAGCGACGGTCGTTCATCGACGATGCGCTGATGAGTGGCGGCGAGAACAGCGTGCCGCTGCGCTCGGCGATTCGGGCACTACGCGCGGCAGCGGATGATGAGCAGATCAGCGGCGTGTTGCTTCGTGGCAGCATTTCCGCAGACGACTACGCATCGGGGTACGCCGCGCTGCGCGAATTTCGCGATGCGATTGCGGAGTTCCGCGCATCGAAGAAGCCCGTTCATGCGTTTCTGGTGAATCCGGAGACGCGCGACTACTACGTGGCGTCGGCGGCGAGTGTGGTGACGCTCGATCCATTTGGCGCACTGATGCTTCCGGGCATGTCGTCGCAGCAGGTGTTTCTCTCCGGACTGTTCGAGAAATACGGCATCGGCATTCAGGTCAGTCGCGTAGGGCGTTTCAAGGCGGCGGTGGAACCGTTCACGCGCGCCGACATGAGCCCTGAAAATCGGCAGCAGGTCGAGAGCTATCTCGGTGACATGTGGCACGAGGTGAAGCTTGGCATCGCGCAGAGCCGCGGCATCGACACGACGGCACTGCAGGCGGTGGTGGACGCCCAAGGCATCATTCTGCCCGCGGACGCGAAGCGTGCAAAGCTGGTGGATCGCGTAGCGTACTTTGACGAGGTGCTGGTGGATCTGCAGCGACTCGCGCGCGTTCCGTCGCCAGGCAGCGATCTCGCGCTGAGCAACGACAGAACCGTCATCACGCGCGCACCGAAAGACACGACGAAGCTCGCGACCAACGACTCGACTGCGGACTCGACCGGCGATGGGACGGAACTGGTGACCGCCGACCCGAGCGGGACGAGGGGGAGTGCGTCGCTGCTCGACGGCCCGCGCCTGCCTCAGGTGTCGCTGGAAGACTATGCCCCGGTCGCGGCATCGCGTGATCGCATCATCGGCGCGAGTCAGGCGGTGGCGATCGTATACGCGCAGGGCGACATCGTGGACGGTGAGGGCGGTTCCGGACAGATCGGCGGAGACGGTATGGCGCGTGAGCTACGCCGCATTCGCGCCGACGCGCGCGTGAAGGCGGTGGTGTTGCGCGTGAATAGTCCGGGCGGCAGTGCCATCGCCTCGGAGCGCATGCAGCGCGAACTGGCGCTCATTGCCCGCAGCAAGCCGGTGGTCGTCTCGATGGGCACGGTCGCCGCCAGCGGCGGATACTGGATCGCGACCGCGGCAACTCGCGTTTTTGCGCAACCCAACACGATCACCGGGTCAATCGGCGTGTTCTCGCTCATTCCCAACGTGGCAGGGCTGGCGAAAAGGAACGGCATCACGTTCGACACCGTGAAGACGGGGCGATACGCCGACATATTCACGTTGACGCGCGCGCGCACCGCGGATGAGATGGCGGTCCTGCAACGCTCCACCGATGCGATCTACGACGCGTTCATCGCCCGTGTGGCGACAGCACGCAAGCTCTCTCCAGACTCCGTGCGCGCGATCGCCGACGGACGCGTCTGGTCCGGCACCGAGGCGATGCGCATTGGTCTCGTCGACTCCATCGGCGGATTGGATGCCGCGGTGAAGAGCGCCGCATCACTGGCGCGCATTACGGGCGACTACGAAGTGCGGGAGTATCCGCGCAGCAAGTCGGCGACAGAGGTGCTGTCGGAGATGTTCGAGCGTCGCGCCCCACCGGTGTCGCGGCTCTCGCAGCGGGTGAGCGAGCGTCGCATGACGGACGTGCTGCTGGCAGGCAAGGATCCGGCACATGCACTGGCGCGGGACGTGGCGCGCGAGTTGCGGCTCTTGCTGTCGTACGATGATCCGCGCGGAACATACGCGCGGATGCCGTTCGTGTTGCGGGTGCGGTAACGCGAGGCGGCGGCTCTACTCGATGTCGAACGTCGAGTTGTCAGTACTCGGCATCGAGCAGAGCAGCGCAATCAGGCAGACATCATTATTCGCCAAACGGCGACGCGCGCGGGGCATGGCGATCCTTCACCCGCGCGGCTTCGAGCCGGCGAGCCTGCGCGTCCCATGTGACCAGATCCGCTCGTGCGGCGTCGAGATTGTGCTGCGCGCGCGCGATGCAATCGGTGGCGCCACGCGTAGTCACGTCGTTCAACGCCCAGTTCGCTACGGCGAGTCGCGACCGTGCTTCGCTCAACCGCGTGACACAACGATCGGCGTGAAACGAACTCCACATGGCGACCGGCCGATCGTCGTCGAATCCGATGAAGCCGAGGACACCGTCGTGGACGGTCATGGTCTCGACGAGAATGCTGTCGATGTCGCGTTGGTTCATGGTCACGGAGGGCGTGGGGAAGGAGGGTTCGTCGCGGGAGACACAAGCGCACGTAATTATCATACGAAGGGCGTCGTGTCGACAGTTCCCGCTCCGCGTTGTCGCCACGCGACACATCGCGCACGTTCGTCCGCATCCAGTCTTTCCGTACCGCATGCACACATACTCGTTCGCCCATCGCGCGGCCCTGCTGCTCGCGCTCCTCGGGGCCGCCACGCCGACTGCGGCGCAAACCGCATCCGCCGCGACGCCGGCCGCCAAGTCACCGGTCAAGTCACCGGTCAAGTCCCTGCCGAAGACTGGGATCAAGTCACCCAGCAAGCCGGCGGCGCCGCGCGACTCGGGACCGCAGCACGCATATCCCACCGGTGGCACCTCGGCGGCGGCGCGCGCCCTTGCCGGACGCGCGGTGCCGACGTGGCCCGTTACCGGTCCCAAAGCATTGCCCGGCAGCATCCTGCCGACGCAACGCATCGTCGCGTACTACGGCCATCCGCTGTCCAGGCGCATGGGCGCTCTGGGCGAGTATCCGAAGGACGACATGCTGGCGCGACTCACTCGAGAAGTGCTCGCGTGGCGCAGGGCGGACCCGTCCACACCGGTCGTGCCGGCGCTGCATCTCATTGCGGTCGTGGCGCAGGGAGACAGCGGCAAGGACGGGCGCTATCGGTTGCGGCACAGCGACGCACTTATTGAAAAGGTGTACGGCTGGGCGCGCGAGCAAAACGCCCTGCTCTTTCTCGATGTTCAGGTGGGACACTCCACCATTCAGGACGAGCTGCCGCGATTGGAATCGTTCCTCTCACGTCCCGACGTACACTTCGGCATCGATCCGGAATTCGCCATGCACAATGGCGTGAAGCCCGGAAAAAAGATCGGCAGCTACGACGCCGCCGACGTGAACTGGGTCATTGATTGGCTGGCGAAGCTCGTGACCGCCAGGAATCTGCCGCCCAAGATCCTGGTGGTGCACCGCTTCACCAAACCGATGCTCACCAACGCGTCAAAGATCAAACTCGACCCGCGCGTGCAGGTGGTGATCGACATGGACGGATGGGGACCGCCCAGTCTCAAGCGCGACTCCTACGCCGCGTACGTGTACGCCGAACCGGTGCAGTTTGCCGGCTTCAAGTTGTTCTACAAGAACGATGTGCGGAACGGCAGCCGCATGATGACCATCGCGGATGTGCTGCGACTCACGCCCAGGCCGTTGTACATCCAGTATCAGTAGCAGCAGGAGCCGTTGCCGTCACGATTTGCGTACGCCGCCACCGACGTTGGCGTCGCGAGGTGACCGGTATCAGCGCAGTCGCGTGCGCAGCGCGAGATAGACGCGTCGGCCAAGTCCGGGCTCGAAGTAGCGATTGCGCGTGGCGTTGACGACCACACTGCTGGCGAAGTGTCGATCAAACACGTTGTCCACTCCAACAACCGGTTCGATGATCACCCGCTGCGTTGCGCGCACCGACGCCAAGCCTGCGCGCCAGTTCCAGGTCGCGAATCCGGACGCGCGCACGGTGGCTGCATCGTTGGCGGTGACCGACGACGCGGCCGTTGCCTCGATGGTCGTAAAGAGGTCGCCGCGGCGCAGCGTCGTCCACGCCTGCAACTGATGTTCGGCTACGCCGGGAATGCGCTTGCCCGCATAGCTCGTCGTGCCCACGAGATACTGGTCGAAGCGAAAGCGCGACCAGGTGTATGCGGTACCGACGTCACCGATCGGAATGGCAAACTGCGCGCTGCTTTCGACGCCAACGCGTGTGGTCTGTCCGGCGTTGCGGAAGGCGCGGCGTCCGGGCGCGTTCGGCACATCGAACGGCACGAGTTCATCCTGCACACGCGCACGAAACGCGGCGACTTCCAGCTTCATGCGATTGGCCACGAATGCGCTCAGACCGGTTTCCACCGTTTGCGTGAGTTGCGGTGCCAGTGAGCGGTTCAACCCCGCCGCGCCGTTGTCCTGATTCGTGAGCTCGGTAATGGTCGGCGTCTCGAAGGCCGTGGCGATATTCGCGTACACGGAGAGCAGCGGGCGGGCGCGCCAGACGATCCCGACCATCGGGCTGGTGGCCGAGAGCGCGCGATCACCGGAATCGTCCGCGTTGCCCGTCACGATGAAGTGATCGCGCACGGTGAAGTCGACGCGATCGTTGCGCAAGGCCGCACTCACAAAGAGTCCGTGCGGCGCCTCGACTTCGGCCCGCGCGTAGACACCGATGCCCCGTACGTCTTCGCGCTGGTCGAGTCGCCGCGAACCACGCTCGACCCCACGCTGCGGACAGCGCGTTGTCGGGGTCGTGGTTGAAGGGAAATCCGCGCAGTTCTCGAAGTTCAGGCGATCGTCGCCCTGCTGCTGCGCGTCGACACCGACCGTCAGGCGCAAGGGCCAGGCCAGGCGCGTGGAGCGCGCTCCGGCTCGCAGCGAGCCGCCGACCACCCTGCGCTCCACACCGATAATGGCGAACGGCAGCGGATTGTCGAGCGAGCGCGTGCCGGTGAAGAGCGTCGCCGAGATCTCGCGCGCCGGCCCACCGCGCGAGGCGAGCAGCGCGACCTGCGACTGCCGCACCGCTTTGCGCGAACGCTTGGTGATGTTGAGTGAGTCCGGCAACGACGGATCCCGTGCCAGCTCTGCCGCCGTCAGTGCACCGGTATTCTCGGCCCGTGGCGTGTCGTAGTGGGTGCCCTGCACTTCCAGTCGTGTGCCCGCGACGGTTGCCATCGCCCGAGCAAACACGCTCGACGCATCGAGTCTTGCCCACGCGCGCGAACCGTCGCCATTGGTTCGCGTGAACGACGCCAGCCACGCGGCGTTGCGCACCTGATCGCCCAGCGTCGGCAGGGTACCCGACGCCGACACGCTCGCTCGACGCATTCCACCGCCGCCCCAGACCCGACCGTCAAAGGTGCCCGCGTTCGTCACCGGGTCGCGCGAACGGAAGTCCACCACGCCACCGGCCGCATTGCCGTACAGCGCCGCCGCCGTCCCGCGCACCAGTTCGACACTGCCGACGCTTTCGAGATCGAGCCAATCGATCGGCGTCTGCCCGTCGGGGAGAGTCAGCGGCACACCGTCGCGCATGACGCGCACGCCGCGCACGCCAAACGCCGAGCGCGCCCCAAATCCGCGAATCGCCAGCCGCGGATCCTGCGACGGATTGCCGCGATCCTGCACCTGCACACCGGCAACGCCGAGCAGGAGTTCGCTGATGGACGCGCGACGTGGCGCCGGCCGCGCCGCATCCACGACGAAACGCGTGGCGGCAAACGGCAGCTCCAGCGAATTGCGCGACGACTCGCGGCTCACCGATACGGTCACCGGTCGGAGCGCGATTGCCGTCGCACGCACCGAGTCCGCAGCGACATCACGCACGGAGTCACGCACGGAGTCACGCACGGGCGTGCGACGCGTTCCTTGCGCCTCGAGGGCAACGGGAACGAGCAGGGCGAGCACCAGCGCAGTACGTGCCGCCGGATGCCCGCGCATTGCGTCGCGGAGGGTATCGGTATCAGGCGTTGGGCACGACGCGCGAGGTGCGACGAGGCGACGAACGCGACGCAGAAATCGGTGAGAGTTGGGCACGATGCGAGTTACTCGTGCGACCACGTCCCGGCTAGGGACCCACCGTTCGACACACCGGCTCCCGTTCATCCGAACTCTCGTCAAACAGTTCGCCCGTCCGATCGCACACCACACCGGCCTCCGTGTCGCTCAACGACAGGAACCAGTGCGACGCGTCGGCGTTGGAGGCGACGAGCCGCTGTCTGGGTTGCAGCATCGCACCGGCCGCCTCGAGCTCGCTCCAAGTGGCGAAGCGCGCGTTGAGCAAACGGAAATTCTGTTGTTGCGCGTGGAGTTTGGTGAAGGTGATCGCCATCGCCTCCCGCGATCGTCCCTGACGCACGGAGCCGGCCACCCCCACCGACGCGAGCGCGACAGCACAAACGAGAAACAGCACGACGACGGTCAGCATCACCCGCTTCTCGCCGGACTCCGCATGGGCGGCGCGCGGTGCGGTCGTGGTCGCCGTCGTGGGTGCGGTCCTGGATGCCGTCGCGAGTGCGGGCTTCAGGAGCGTCCCCGACGCCGACTTCGGCGCGAGCGACGACACCGGCGGTGCCGCGGGGCGTGACGCCGCCGGCACCGCAGGGAACGGGCGCGTGGCCGCAATTGCGCGGCCGGCAGCCAAGGTCGATGGACGACGATCGGGTGCGCGAGACATGGAAGTATCCTAGACGACCGACGACGCGCGCGGCATAGCGGCATCGGCAGGTCTGTCACGATGCTGGCACGCACCGTGCGCTCTGTCTTCGTCGTCCCTGAGCGCGATAGATTTATTTCATGCTTCTACGACAGTTCTACGACACCTCACTGGCGCAGGCGAGCTATCTGATCGGCTGCCAGGCCACCGGCGAGGCCATCGTCATCGACCCGCTGCGCGATGTGCAGCCGTATCTCGACGCGGCCCGCGCCGAGGGCGTTCGCATCACCCACGTGACGGAAACGCACATTCACGCCGACTTCGTGTCGGGGGCGCGTGAATTGGTGGCGCGGACAGAAGCGTTGCTGCATCTGTCCGCCGAAGGTGGGGACGACTGGCAGTACCGCTACGCCGCGCGGGACGGAGCGAAACTGCTGCACGATGGCGATCGCATCACGGTCGGCAATATCCATCTCGACGTCATGCACACGCCCGGGCACACGCCGGAGCATCTGTCGTTCGTCGTCACGGACACGCCCACCGGCGTCGGGCCGATCGGTATTCTCTCGGGCGATTTCGTGTTCGTGGGCGACGTGGGGCGACCGGATCTGCTCGAGCGGGCGGCCAACGTCGCGAACACGATGGAGGCGAGTGCGCGGGTGCTCTTTCACTCGCTGGAGCGTTTTCGCGCGCTCCCGGACCACCTGCAAGTCTGGCCGGGTCACGGCGCAGGTTCCGCCTGTGGCAAAGCGCTCGGCGCCATTCCGTCCAGCACCGTTGGCTACGAGAAGCTCTCCAACTGGGGCGTGGGCACGACCAACGAAAACGAATTCGTCCGCGGGGTGCTCGAGGGCCAGCCGGAACCGCCCAAGTACTTCGCGCAGATGAAGCGCATCAATCGCGACGGGCCGGCGGTGTTGGGTGCCCTGCCCTCGCCGGCGAAGCATGATGCCCACGAGATCATCGCGCTCACCAACGCGAGCGCGTGGATCCTCGATCTGCGCCACGCCACCGCATTTGCAGAGGCGCATGTCCGCGGTACGATCTCCCTGCCGATGTCGCGCAGCTTTTCGACCTGGGCGGGGTGGATGCTGCCATATCACGAGGACGTGACACTGCTCATACCGGCTGGGTCGAGCGCCGAGGAGCAGGTGCGGGCGCAAGCGATGGCGACACACGCCGCGCGCGAACTCGCGATGATCGGATTCGATCGGTTGCATGGATGGATCGAGG
>CAYWCJ010000110.1:0-12665 GCA_964456595.1 uncultured Gemmatimonas sp.
GTCGAGGCCGATGAAATCGAGTCCGTGGCGACTCGGAAACGGCAGCGTGCGAAACGTGGACTGCGAGTTCAGCGCCTGCGACACGGTGAACTGACGGATCGTGTTTTCGGGAAACTCTTTTGTTTTGATCTCGACCGCGCCCCCGGAGAAGTCGCCCGGTTTGTCGGGCGTCGCCGACTTCGTGACGATGATCGACTCGAGCAGGCTCGCCGGAAAGATGTCGAGCGGGACAATCTTCTTGGCCGGTTCGGGGCTGGTGACTTCGGCACCGTTGAGCAACGTCGTGCTGTAGCGTTCGGACAAGCCACGGGCGACGAGATACTTGCCGTCGACAATAGAGATGCCGCTGACGCGCGTGGCCGCTTCACCCGCATTGGAATCGGGGGTTCTTTTGATCTGCTCCGCGCTGATGCCATCTGACGCCGACGCCGCTTTCTGCTGGGCGGCGAGCAGACTCGTCTGACTGGCCGAGCGATCGGTCGCACTCGAACGGACGACCACCGACTGCAACTCCACGGCAGCCGTGCCGATCGAGAAGTTGACAATCGTCGCGTCGGTGGTGGACACGACGACATTGTCGAACTGTTTGGCCTGATAGCCGATGCGGCGCGCCGCGACCGAGTACCGTCCGAACGGGACGCCGGACATCGTGTAGCGACCATCGAGGTCGGTGCGGGCACCAACGGTCTGACCTACGATGCTGAGCAACACTCCGGCCAGCGGCTGGCCAGTCGCGACGTCAACGACGCGACCGGTAATGCGACCGCGTTGGGATGGCGGCGGCGCTGGCGCGGCAGGCGGCGTTTGAGCGCGCGCATCCCAAACGGGTGCGAGGCTTGCGCCGACGAGGACCACAGCCAAAGCGCACCACCAGTGCGAACCACGACACGACATGGAAATCCTCTTGCGAACAAAGAACAACAGGAGCCCGATGCCGCGATCTCGACGCGTGCAGCCATCGCGCTCGCAGCGTCCGGCTAGAACACGACGAGCTGTGTGATGATGGCGTCGCCTGACGCGGAAACACCGATGGCGACATAGGTGCCGGCGGGCGGGAAGCCGAAGTCGTACGTCCAGGCTCGGCGCAGGCCATTGTCACTGCCGATCGGCGTCGTCAGTTCGCTGATGACGCGCCACACGGTCGGATTCACCGAAAGCAGACTGGACTCGAGGCGCGCGAGCATGACACGTGCGAACGGCGAGACGACCTGTCCGGACGGCCCGATCGCCTCAAATCGCACCGACGAGCTGTTGGGCGATCGACGCCACAGCCGCAGCTCTCTTGGCGTAGCGTTGGCCGCGAGGAAGCCGGGCGTGGTGCCGGCGGACTGTACCGATCCGGCGAGGATTCGTGAGTTGGCGGCCAGTGTGGACGGCGCGCCACCCTGGGCGAAATCGCTGACCCAGGCGTTTGCAGATACCGGTTTCGCGGTGGCCGTCGGATACGCCTTTGGTGCGTCGGCGCCATCGACCATTTCGAGCCCGCGAATGAAGCTCGGCACCGTGAACGCCGGATGGGTGCCGGCAATCGGCGCGGTCAGCAGCGAGTCGAACGCAATGCCGATCGGGATGGCGCCGGAAAATGGCGTACCGTAGGCGAGCATCTGGCTGACACTGGGGAGGTTCGGATATTCGACCATGACCCCGCCCTGCCAGAGCTCAACGTTGTCGGTCGCGAGGGCAATGAACGCCGCCGGCTGACCGCCGTTGAGCACACCAGACACGCCCAGTCCGGTCATCTGCGGTGCCGCCGCGCCACTGCCCCCGTCGATGAGCATTTGCTTGGTCACCGGCGCGCTGACATTCCCTGCCTGGTCCTGCGCCGTGCCAGTGAACATGAAATAGCCATCGAGGCCCGTGCCGTTGTCCGCATTCGTTGCCACCTGGCGGAATTCGTCGGGCAGCACACTCTGATATGAGACGAACGATGGCGCGCAGACGGTGCTCGCCGCGCTCCCCGAGCCTGTCGTGGTCAGGGTCCCGAGCACGCAGGTGGTTGTTCCGCGGAATGTGCCGGAGGTTGTCGGCTGCGAGTATCGCGTGATCACGAGTCCGACTCGGCCGTCCTGAAGCCCGGCACGGTCGTCGATGGCATCCACCGCAAACACGAGAACGCCAAGCGTTCCCAGCGCGTTCGTGAATACCGAGTCCGAGTTCGTGGAGACAAGCGTCTTGCCGGCAACCGAACCCGACGCGTATCGCAGCGTTGGCGGCACCAGATCGACGCCAAAACGACTACCCGGATGTACGCCCGCGCCAGTCAGCGGAACGACTCGGGCATTGCCAAGCCGGTCGGCGAAACTGGCAATGACCGTGTACTCGGAATTCGTGTTGGAAGGCGGAAGCTGGGACCCGAGCGTGACTTCCGTCGTATCGGTCAACGCGCCGCTCACGGCCTGAAATGTGAGGCCGGTCGAGGTGACGTTTGGTGAGGCCTGCGCGCCGCGGAGACCCACGCCCTGATCGGGTGCCAAGCCACTCAGGCCAGAGGCGAACTCGTATGCGCCGTTGATCCAGTTGTTGGAGTTGTTCCGGGACGACGAGATGACAAGCGTCGGCGCCGGAGGTGGGGCGTTGTCGACGCGGATACCTTCGAGTCTGGTGCCAACGGTGAACGTGGGCTGCACGTTCATGATGCCGCCTCCGCCGCCGCTGCCGTTGGCGACCGGCAGCACCAGCGGGATCGCGTTTCCAGAAACGTCCGACGCAGCGATAGCCGGCAGGTCGCCGACCACGTAGCCAAGGCCGGTGGTGGACGTCACGTACAGCGCGGGCAGCAGGAGCGTGTCCACGGACACTCCTGACTTCGTCGAGTTGACAGAGACGACGGGTGCCCCGCCCGGAAATGAGATCGTACGGGCACCCAACGCGCGACCCGAGTACAAGACCGGGGTTGTGGTGAAAGCAAGTCCACGGCCGGCCTGCAGCCATCGACGTCCGTTCGCATCCAGCGCAGACGCGATACCGGTGGTAGCGAGCGCCCGTACCTCGGTCAGGAAACCGTCCAGATTGTTCAGCTGGGCGGTTACCGTGCTGAAGGCCGATTGCAGCGTATTCCCGGTGGTCGACGCATCGACCGCGATCACCTTGATCGTGATTGGAGAGTTCCTGAACGCCACGACGCCGGTGGCCGAGTTGAATGCGTCGCTGCGGAAACTCTGGACGATCATCGCCTGCGAAGCCGCGGTCTGCGCCGTCACGTGTGCGCGCGCCGCGATCGCGGACGGCGTCTCTTCGCGCTCCGCGATGCGCGCCGCCAGCGCCTGATACTGCGCGGCGCTGAACTGCTGAGACGCGACGACCGTGTCGCGGCCATTATTGCTGATGACCAGGTCGACACGCGACAGCGCGCTCTCTCCCGGCTCAATGTTGACGATGACGTCGATCTGGCCGTTGACGTTCTGCAGATCGACCGGGATCCCAGTGCCGCGGCTCGTTATGGATTGGATGCTGACCCGCGCCGGTGAGGGTGCGCGCACGGTGACCGGAACCGTCGTCGATGCACTTGTGTCGGCAATTGAACGGGCCGTGATGCGCGCGGAGCCGACGGCGACACCGGTCACCACACCGCTCGTCGAAACGGTCGCGATGTCCGGGCTGTCTGAGGTGAAGGTGACGGCGCGACTGATTCCCGGGTCCGCACCAACGGTGACCGACACCCCTTGGGTTTGGCCCGGAGTCAGGACGAGCGACGAGGGCGCGGCCGAGATACTCTGAATACCGGTGTACCGTGGGGAAACCGTCACGGTGACCACACTCGACACATTCGGGTTGGCGTCCGAAACGATGGTGATCACCGCAGGACCAACGGAAACGCCAGTCAGAATGCCCGTTTGTGATACGGTCACGCGGCGCGGATCGGACGAGCGCCACGTGATGGCACGATCCGCCCCGGAATCGGCGACCATCCTCGCCACCATCACCAGGTCTTCGGCAACGCGCACGTTCGCCGGGCTCGGGAACACCTCTAGCGAGACAACGCGAGGCACCACCGGCTCGACGACGTTGTCTTTGCATGAAATCAGGGACGCGCTCGCCAAACCGACGGCAAGGGTCAAGGCGAGCGTTCGCGTAGTGCTGGACACGTCACGGAATTCCGGTGGAGACGCGTATCGTCGGCAACGCTCATGTCGGACGGCGAGGTTGCACGAGTCAGGATCGCATCGGTGGCTGGCAAGCGGGGAGAGCCAGATCTGCGACCAATGTGTCCGAGCCGTTGGGTGCTCGCTACGGAAGTTGAGGCAACCGACCGATTCGTTGCGGCACTGTAGCTCTTGCTTGACCAAGCCGTCTCAAAGCTCGCCGATCCGCGCGCGCTTTTGCGTACGACTGCAGATCATGTCCGGTGTTGCTTGCTTGCTTTCGCAACGCCGACATCACGGCCCGCGAATTCGCACTTGAACGGGGACGGTGGACGAAGTGACAGCCTGACCCGTTCCGAGCTGACCCGTCGCACCGGCCCCCCAGCAGAACGCTTCCCCGATCGGCGTTACCGCGCAGGCGAAGGCGGCGCCCGTCTCCGACAGGTTCACCGTGACCGCGTTCGCGGAGAGACTTCCTGATACGGGTGCGGGAAGCGCGCGACGCGTGACTTGGGTACCGTCGCCGAGCGCGCCGCTTGCACCAGCGCCCCAGCAACGCAACTGTTGCGTCGTTGTCACCGCGCATGTGGTGTAGGCGCCCGCCGAGAGCTGCGAAAAGCGTTCGGTGGTGCTGACGGCGACCGGCCCATTCGACATTCCAGTCACCGAGCCGTCGCCAAGCTGCCCGTAGTCGCGCGATCCCCAGCAGTAGGCCTCGCCAGCGGTTGTGATGCCGCAGGTATGCAGCGTTCCGGCATCGATCGAGGCAAAGGACAACCCGCCTGGCACGGCGACGGGAACAGCGCTGCTGCTCCCAACGACGGCTGGATCACTTCCTAACTCACCGCGCCCGTTGCCACCCCAGCAGTACGCGGTGCCGACGGCAGTCAGGGCGCAGGTATGCGATTCGCCGGCGGCGATTTTCGTGAAACGGAGCGTGCCCCCGTTCACGGCGGTCGGTGTGACAACAGGACCGGAGCTCGCGATCCCGACCTGACCTTCCTGGTTCCATCCCCAGCACCAAGCTTCCCCGGTGCCGATCAACGCGCAGCTATGGTATCCGCCAGCGCTGACGGCGACGAAGAGTGGCGTTCCCGTATTGCCGGCCGGCACGGGTGTCGTCGCCACCAGACCCGTGCTTCCGAGCCCCAAGGCACCGAAAAAGTTCAACCCCCAGCACAGCGCGGCGCCCGCGCGCAGCGCGCAGCTGTGCGTGTACCCGCTGGTCAGCGACCCTGCAACGAAGGTCAGGTTGTCGCCGGAAAGCACAGGAAGCAACCGCGGTGAGTTGATGGTTCCGTCGCCGACCATCCCATAGTCGTTCTGCCCCCAGCACTGGAGGCGATCGTCGCCAGTCTGCGCGCAGGCGTGCGCCGCGCCCGCGGCAAGCGCATTCACCGTCGTGCACGCAACGTTGATATTCGCCGTTGCTGTGGCACCACTCACCACCGTCACATTGACCGGGGGCGCACTGCAGGCGATCGGGAGCGACGTGGTAGTGAGCACATGCTGGCCGGGCGGCAGCGCGAGTGAGAATGCGCCTGAGGTTGATGTGGTATCCGATGCGCCGAAGCTCGCGCTGACGACTGCGCCAGCGAACGGGCCGGTCACCGATGACGCAACGACACCGGCGGCGGCACCGGCAATGGGTGGCAGCGGTGCTGGAACCGTCCAGCCGGAATACCATGGGATATCGTTCCTCGACGCGGAAGTCGATGGCAATGCACCCGCGTACGTCGCTGCCACATCAAAGAAGCCGTCGGTCGGGGGCGTTGCGGTCGGGATCGAGACCGGCACGACGCTGTAGCTTGGGCGAAGGTCGGGGAGTTTCAGGTCGGTGCCATTGCGCACCATCGCGGCGACCACAGTTGGGTCGGTGATGGTCACGCTGGCGTTGGCCGGATCTGCCAACCACTCTGCTTCTACATTCGGTGACGCGTAGCTGCCGCAGAGCAGAGAGTCATCGTCCGGACTCCCAACGCGCGTCGTGCCCGCGATCACAACATTGGCGAGCGACACCGGCGGTGAAGAGAAGAAGTCGAGACAGGTATAGTTGTCATCGACGTCGAGTCCGGTCGAAGCGCCGTAGACGAGCACGTTGCGCAGGACGCCGCCCGTTCCGGCGATCAGATGGATGGCCGATGGAATCTGGAAGTCGAAAGGATTGGCCGCGCTCGAGGGGGCAACGATCGTGACGTTGAACAACGTCGGCGCCGATCGCGGCGTGGCGACGAGCACGGTCTGGCTCGGGCCAACGTTGCTGCCAAGCATCCCGCCGGTGTTTCGCGCTGCATCCTGCTGCACGCTGATGAACTGTCCGCGGCCGCGCCATCCAGCCCGCCAAGACAATCCGTATCCAGCGTTCGCGGTCAGGAAAGCGTGGCGCAGGTCGACGGCTCCGCCGACAATTGCGATTCCATCGCTGCGGCTGCGATTGACCTGTACATAGTCGATCCGTGTGCCGCTACCGACTCCGAGCAACTCGATTCCGCGCGAGGCGTGCTCCACTCGCAGGTACTGCAGAACGCCGCTCGAGTCCGCATCGTCGCACCCTCCAAAGGCGCCATCACCCGTTCCGCTCTGCAGACACCCCGCTGCAGCAGTCGATCGAGCGGCTGGACTGACGGGCTGACCGTAGTTCAGCCTGGCGAATCCACGAAGTGTCAGCCCTTCCCAGCAGCCGTCGTATTTGGGCACGCTCGTACATGAAAGCACGACCGGTTGAAGCTGCGTGCCGTCGGCAATCAGACGTCCGTCACGGGTGATGTTGAGTGACGCGCCCGGGCGTGCCTCGACGCGGGTGCCGGCCTGGATGGTGAGCGTACCTCCCGCCGCGACAATGACCGGGCCGGCAAGCTCGTACGTGCTCTCCGACCGCCACACGGTGGGGCCCTCGATCAGGAGCGTGCCACCCGCGGTGCCAAGCACGATTCGCGATGCAGTCGATCGCGCACTTCGGTCGATGAGCCCGCCACGCGACTCGCTGTCATTCGCGAAACGAACGTGGTCTTTCGTCGGCGACGCCGCAGCGAACAGGACGAACAGTGTCGCACCACCGAATACGTTGGAAACTGCGGCTGGTATCATCATTGGGCTCCACTCGTTGGCGCGGAGGGAGTTCTCTCGCGATGAGCCCAAGTTTTTGTTCACACGTGACGATGCGGCAGGCCGTCGTGCACCGAAATGGTCAAGAGGTGGTCACTTGTGGGGCGCAGCGCAGCGCAACATTCATTGCACGCGCTGAAGATCGGCGGCGAGAATGATTCTGACGCGGAAGTCACCGACGGTCGGATCCACAACAAAGCCGACCCTTCGCGCGTCCGACGTACCGAGCGCTGCGATGGCGCCAAACGGCTCGTAACGGAAGCAGTCGGTTGCAGCGGCATTGCACCCAACATCATTGAAGAAGTTGTGCGGCTCGCCATTCCAGTCATTGCTGGGGATCACGGCACCGTAACGAGGTGATGCCACAAGCATCTCGTTCCCACTCGTGCTCACACCGCCCGACGTCGTTACAACCGAAATCTCGAACGGGAACGCGTGGACACCCGCGACCGCTTTCGGCGGCGTTGGGAACGTCGGCGTGACGAGTCGAATCCCGACGAGCCGGTTGGTGACGGCCAGATCGAACGTGACAAGCACTTTGCCTGGCAACGCGGCTCCGATCGTTCCTGCCGTGTAGTTGCTGGCCGTGACGTCGATAGCGTCCGACCCCAACAGTGAGAGCTGAGGACCGACGCGCAGGTCGGGGATGCTGATGGACGAAGCGCCGCCAGTCACTATGCCGGAGGTGGGGGCCGACACGCGCACGCTCCGCCGCGCGGTGCTGACATCGAGAATGAACGCAGCTCCGCGATATTGTGAGGAAATCGCCGAGGTGGCCGACGTTTGCTCGGTCAATCCAAGCGACGACTCCGCGGAGCATGCTGCGAGCGACAAGAGCATGGTGGCGACAGTGATATTGGCAATCCGATGTGCCAGAGGGCGCGGCATGGTCAAGGTCAGCATGGCGTTGTTCACAGAGGGTGGTCGCGCCGCACCGCGCTTGCGTGCGCGCGACGTTTGCTATGGGACCAACGACTCCCTCCGTGGTCGCGCAACGTCACAATTCACCAAGTGATCTCGCGCCACACGGGAACTGCGTCGCCGTGAGTCGGCACCGGTGAGCGTTGGCGCTCCATGTTGCGCCGCTTCGCCACACTGGTTGATTGTCTGGCATGACCAGACCAGCGCGCGATCCCCGCATCCTGCCTGACGTCGACGCCGTCCGTCGTGCCGCCGACCGACTGCGCGACGTTCTCGAGCCCACACGCCTGATTCGCGCGGCCGCGCTCGCGGACTCGCTCGGCATCGACGTGTTCTACAAGTGCGAGTTCGAGAATCCGACCGGCTCGTTCAAAGTGCGCGGGGCGTACAACGTGCTGGCCTCCATGACGCCGGAAGATCGCGCCAATGGGGTCGTTGCCTCGAGCGCCGGCAATCACGGACTTGGGGTCGCGTACGCGGCGAAGGCGTTCGGTGTGCCGGCGTTGCTCTACGTGCCAAGCAATGCGCCTCAGGTGAAGAAGGACGGCATTGCCGCACTCGGCACACGCGTCAACGATGAACAGCCAGACTACGATGCAGCGATGGTGGTCGCGATCGCACATGGCAAACAGCACGGCGTGCGCTACATCAACCCGTGTCTTGGCGTAGACCTGCTGGCGGGACAGGGCACCGTCGCACTCGAGCTGCTCGAGCAATGCCCGGCGATGCGTACCGTTGTCATTTGCACAGGCGGCGGTGGACTACTGGGCGGCATGGGTGTCGTGCTGCGTGAACTGGCGCCTGCTGTGCGCATCATCGGCGCGCAGAGCGTTGCAACAGCAGCGATGACCAAGAGCGTCGCGGCCGGACACGTGGTGCCGATTCCCTCGACGCCGACGCTGGCCGACGGACTTGCAGGACTCATCGACGAGGACGGGCTGCACATCGGACAGTACTGCGCCGACGAGATGGTGCTGGTGACCGAAGAGGAGCTGGGTGAGACGATCGCGTGGCTCTGGCGCACGGACGGATTGCGTATTGAAGGCGCCGGCGCGGTCACGGTGGCGGCATTGCGGCATGGCAAGATTGCCAACGTGCAGGGGCCCGTGGTACTGCTCGTGAGCGGGCGCAACATCGACTCGGCGAAGCATGAATCGTTGCTGAAGAAGCACCCTGGGTGACGGATCGGAAAAGTGGCTGGCATTGAAACTGACTATCACGGATAGAAACAGATCAAGTGCTATGATTTTCACGGATACGGCAACTGCTTTTCTTTGTTGGGTGTTGTCGTATCCACGAGATCCTTGCCGTTCATCGGTTCGTATCCGTGATAGTCAGTTTTTGATGTCGGCCTCCGCTCCGTCGCCCGACGAGTAACGCCGGCAGTACGAACAACACGCCGAGCGTCCCCGCAATCGTTCCACCAGCGGTCGCGAGTGCGATGGCGCCGAAGAGTCGCGTTGCATCGGTGCCGATCGAGAGCGGCGCGAGTGACGCGAGACTGGCGAGGGTAACGAAGACGATCATGCCGGATCGATCGAGCATCGCACGCAGCACTTCACCGGCGTCGAGGGCGCTGGAGCGTTTTGGGTGCGCGAAATCGTCGTCGCGTTTGGCGATGCGTTTGTGCAGCGCGGCGTCGACCATCAGGATGGCGTGATTGACGGCGAGTCCGACCACGAGGATGACACCGACGGCGGCTTCACGCGTGAAGGCGGTGCCTGTTGCCCAGAACGCGGCAGAAACGCCAGCGAGCGATAGTGGCAGGCTGAGAAAGACCATCGCTGAGCCCCACACGGAGTCGAAGACGAGTGCGACGGCGAGGAGTACGAGCGCAATACCGATGGCGAAGACGAGCCACAGCCCTTGCTCGCTCTCGTCGCGTTCGAAATCCATGCCTGCGCTGAGGTCGGCGATGGTGTAGCCGGCCGGTGCGCTGAGCGATTTCATGAACGCGGTGTGCGTGCGATTGGCGAGCTTGGCGGGGCCGCGAAAGTCGTAGCTCACCTGCAGCACGTACTGCTGATCTTCGCGCAGAATCGTGCTCAGCGCCTCGCGCTCACTGACCAAGGCCAGGTCACCCACGCGTACCGGCGCGCCGGAGGGTGACGGCACCAGCGCGTTCTGTAGATCGTCAATCGAGCGGTCGCGCGCGCCGACGGACTTGAGGGTGACCGGCATTTCGTCGCCATCGATCTCGAGTCGCTGTGTGCCTGCCGGCCCGCGGATCTCACGCGCGATGGCGTAGCCGAACTGCTGAGCGCTCACACCGAATCGTGCGAGGGCAGCGCGATCCGGCGCGATGGTCGCCTCGACGCCGCGTTGTCCGCTGAAGGTGCCGCCCGCCATGATGCGCACATCGCGCACGCGCGGAATGCGTTCGAGCCGCGCCTTGAGATCGGCGGCCACGCGCCCCACACCGTCGTAGGCAAAGCCACGCACGCGCAGTCGAAATGACGACATGCTTCCCCCCAAACCACCGGAGGAAAAGCCCGGCCCTTCGCCGTAGACCGCGATGCTCGCACCACCAATGAGCACGGCGCGTTGTGTGAGCAGTTCCTGCAATTCGAGTGGCACCGATGTGACACCGCCGCGTCGGGTGAACGTGACCAGCATCTGCGCGGCCGTGCTGCCACGCGAGATTGATCGCACCTGCTCGACCTCCGGTCGCCCCACGACGAGCTGTTCGAACTCGCGAATGCCGTCGTCCAGCGACTCGGGTTCGGAGCCGCGCGGAAATGAGAGACTGACGGAGAGCGTGGTGCGCCGTTCGCCAAAGCCCCCGAACGACGAACGCGGCACTTTGGTGACGAAGCCCCACGTGAGCACGGCCAGTACGCCGACCGTCGCCACGATGGTGACGGCACGCCAGCGCAGCAAACGCGATAGAACGGCCGCGTATAGTCGCCGCAGACGTGGCCACGATCGCTGCCGCACACCGGCGCCCTGGCCGATGGCCGGCACCACCAACAGCGCGGTGACGACGCTCCACGCGAGGGCGAGCACGAACGCGGCTGCGAACGGTACGAACGCCGCGCGCGCATTCCCCTGCAGGTAGAGAAATGGGAAAAGCACCACCGCCGTCGCCAGCGTGCTGCCCAACACAGCGGGCGCGATCTGTCGGGTCGCGCTCGCCCGACCGGCGGGCGTGTCGGGCGCCAACGCCAATCGCTGCACCACCACCAAAGCGTTCTGCACCAGCACGCCGACCCCCATGCCCAAGCCGGCCAGCGTGAGCAGATTGGCAGGAATGCGCAGCAGGTAAAGCGAGAGCGCTGTTGCGGCGACGGCCACCAACGTGCTGCCCATGACCAGCGCCACCGCGCGCCACCGTCGCAGCATGGCCACCAGCACCAGCAGCACCGCGCCGAACGCGAGCGCGCCTCGGCGCGTGAGGTCGGCGAGTTCGCGCGACAGCTCTTCGCTTTCGTCATTGCTGATGCGCAGTGTGACGGCAAGCGGCAGGGTCGGTTCGATCTCGCGAATCGCGGCCCGCAACAGCTCCGCCGTGCGAATGGCATCGGCGCCAGGGTGTCGCGTAATATCCATCGACACGGCCGGCCGACCATCCACGCGATAGAAGCTGCCGCGCGCATCCTCGTCGGCGCGGATGGTGGCCAGCTCGCCAAGCTGAAAGACGCGCGCACCGGCACCGCGCACGGGCAGTGTGGCGAGATCGCTCAGCGCACCAGGTGCGTCGCGTAGCACGACGTTGCGCACGGTTCCGCTACCTGCGCCGGCACCGTGCTGCTGAACGCCGAGTGCCTGCACGATGCGCGCACCGCCCAGCGCTTGGCGGAGCGCGTCGGCAGAGACGCCGATGCGTCGGAGCAAGGCGGGATCGTAGGTGACGGACACGCCAAGCGTGGTGCCACCACGTACCTGCGCACCGGCGACGCCCGGCACCGCGCTCAGACGCGGGCTGACGCGTTCGTCGAGCACGCGTTGCAGTGCACCGGCGGTGTACGGTCCGAAGACGGTGAGTGAAAGGAGCGGCGCTTCCTCGAGCCCCTCCGGTACGTAGTTGGCCACGTATGGCCCGAACGTGCCAGGCGGCAGGTCGGCGCGCAGCAGCTCGATGCGTTCGAGTATCGCGAGTCGCGTCATCTGTACGTCAGCGCGCGCGTCCAGCTCCACCGTGAGCGAGGCGAAGTCGTCATAGGAATTGCTGTTCACGCGACGCACACCGCGGACGCCCTGCACCGCCGCCTCCAACGGCGACGTGAGGTACGTCTCGATGACTTCGGGCGCCGAGCCTGGCATGCCTGCGCTCACCTGCAGCCGTGGCAATTCGACCGTGGTGCGCGTGGCGAGTGGGAGGCGTGAAAACGCGATGGCGCCCGCCGCCAACAGTGCGACACAGGCGGCCCATACCACGGCCGGTCGGCGAGTGGCGAAGCCGATCATTGCACGCGTCTCACGACGGCAGCGCGCGCTTCCGACGAGATCGATACGAACGCGACTCGCTCACGTGGGGCAATGATCACGTGGTCGCCTCACGCGGCGACGGACTGTACGCGCGCCAGTCGTCGCACCGCTCGCGCTTCGGTGCGACGA
>CAYWCJ010000111.1:0-12634 GCA_964456595.1 uncultured Gemmatimonas sp.
AGAAGCTGCGGTCTCCGATGACCGCGGCGTCGGCGCCGGCGGATGCGGGTGGCGTGGTAGCGGGAGTCACGTGGTGTCGGCGGACGGGAGTGTGGACACGGGAGTGGAGACGAGTGTCGAGGGCTGCTTGATGCAGGCGACAAAATGCCCTGATGCCTTCTCTTCGAGCGGCGGCACGATGCGCGCGCACGCTTCATCCTTGAGCGGATGCGGGCAACGCGGATGGAACACGCAACCACTGGGCGGGTTGGCCGGTGATGGTGGTTCACCCGGCAACAGGATGCGCTTGCGCGTCGATGTCGGATCGGGAACCGGCACGGCAGACAGCAGCGCCTGCGTGTACGGCATGAGCGGGTTGGCGAAGAGCGCGCGACGCGACGCGAGTTCGACGATGCGACCGAGGTACATCACGGCCACGCGATCGGCCATGTGGGCGACGACCGCGAGATCGTGCGCGATGAAGAGGTAGGCGAGGCCGCGATCGCGCTGCAGATCGCGCAGCAGGTTGACGACCTGCGCCTGCACGCTCACGTCGAGCGCGGAGACCGGTTCGTCGCAGACGATGAACGAGGGTTCGACCGCAAGGGCGCGCGCGATGCCGACACGCTGGCGCTGTCCGCCGGAGAACTCGTGCGGATAGCGTTCGGCGTAGTCGGCGCGCAGTCCCACTTCGTCGAGCAGCTGCGCGACGCGTTGATCGGCCGCGCGCCCTTCGGCGAGTTGATGGACGATGAGTCCCTCGCGAATGGCCGCGCCGATGGTCATGCGCGGGTTGAGCGACCCGTACGGGTCCTGAAAGACGATCTGCATGTAGCGACGCATGCGTCGCAGCGATTCACCGCGCAGCGCGCGGACGTCCGTACCCTTGAAGACGATGCTGCCGCTGGTCGGTTCGACGAGTCGCAGGATGGCGCGACCGGTGGTCGTCTTGCCGCAGCCGGATTCGCCAACGAGGGCAAGCGTTTCGCCCGGCGCGATATCGAAGGAGACGCCGTCGACGGCTTTGACGGCACCGGTGACGCGCTGCAAGAGTCCGGAACGAATCGGGAAATGCTTGGTGAGATCTCGAATGGACAGCAATGGTGCGGTGCTGATGTCCATCGCGCGGTCAGCGTGGGCGAGACTGGTCATGTGATGCTCACCGTGCCCGTTCGCCGTTCGGGTTCCTGCACGAGATGACAGCGGGCGCGATGCGCGGAGCCGACCTGGACCAGTGCCGGTTCTTCGGTGACGCAGCGATCGAACGCGTAGGCGCAGCGCTCGCGAAAGCGACAGCCTGTGGGCCACTCGGTGGGTGGTGGCACCGTGCCCGGAATGGTCGTCAATCGCGATTGATCGGCGCCGAGCCGTGGAATCGCGGCCAGCAGTCCTTCGGTGTACGGGTGCGAGGCGTTGGCGAACAGCGCTTCCACCGGCGCTTCCTCCACGACACGACCGGCGTACATCACGATCACACGCGATGCCATCTCTGCGACGACGCCCAGGTCGTGCGTGATGAGCAGCAACGCCATCCCCGTGCGCGCCTTGAGTTCGCGCAGGAGTTCGAGAATCTGCGCCTGAATCGTGACGTCGAGTGCGGTCGTGGGTTCGTCGGCGATGACGAGTTGTGGTTCGAGAATGAGCGCCATCGCGATCATCACGCGTTGGCGCATGCCGCCCGAGAGTTCGTGCGGATATTGCTTCGCGCGCACGGCGGGATCGGCGATGCCAACGAGAGTGAGCATGGCCACGGCGCTTTCCCACGCCTCTCGCCGCGAGGCTTTGGTGTGCACGCGCACGACTTCCGCGATCTGATCGCCGACGGTGAGCACCGGATTCAGTGCGGTCATCGGTTCCTGAAAGATCATCGCCATGCGATTGCCACGAATGCGGCGCAGCTGTTCGTCCGGAAGCGTGAGCAGGTCGAGACCATCGAAGTGGATGCCACTGCCACTGTCGATGCGCCCAGGCGGCGGGACGAGACGCAGCAGCGAGAGCGCGGTGACCGATTTGCCGCAGCCGGACTCGCCGACGAGGCACACCGTTTCGCCGTGTGCGATGGTGAAGCTGACACCGTCCACGGCGCGCGCGATGGCACCGCCGCCGGCCGGAAAAGAGACGTGCAGCGCATGCACATCAAGCAACGGTCCGCTGCCGACGACGGGCGCGGGTCTCTGAGATCGGGTTTGTGGTGAAGTCACGCGGGAACCTGCTCAGGCGCGAAGACGTCGCGCAAGGCATCACCGAGCCAGTTGCAGGCGACGACCGCGATGAGTGTGGCGAAGCCGGGGAAGGCTGTCAGCCACCAACTCGTACTGGCGACGCTCGACCCTTCCTGCATGATGGTGCCCCAGCTGGCGGTCGGCGGTTGTACGCCGAAGCCGAGAAAGCTGAGTCCGGCCTCGAGCCCGATGGTGTGCGCGACGCCGAGCGAGGCATACACGGCGAGCACCGGGACGAGATGTGGCAGGAGATGCCGCGTGAAGAGGCGGCCGCGACGCACGCCCGCGGCCTGTGCCGCCAGCACGTATTCCCGACCCAACTGCGCCAGCATCTGGGTGCGCACCACGCGCGCCACGCCGTACCAACCGGTGAGGCCGAGCAACAGCACGAGCCAGATCGTGGACGGCCGATTCCAGAGCGCGCTCACCGCCAGCAGGAGCAGCACGCGCGGCAACGACAGCAGCACATCCAGCGCACGCATGAGCCATCGATCGATTGCACCGCCCGCAAAGGCCGCGAACGCGCCGTAACAGGTGCCGACCAGCAGCGCGACGGCCACCGAGATCGAAGCGACGGTGAGCGAGACGCGCGCGCCGTACAACACGCGCGAGAACACATCGCGCGAAACGGCATCGGTGCCGAACGGATGGCTCAACGAGGGCGACTGGTACTTGAGTGCGACGATATCCGGCTGCACGCGTGGATCGTGCGGCGACAGGATCGGCGCCGCGAGGGCCACGACGGCCAGTGCCGCCACCAGCACCAGCGGCGCAATGAGCGCGCGTTTGGGCCTCGACCAGCGGGCGCTCGCGGACATCGACGGGCTCACGTGCGACGTGTGCGGGGGTCGGCGAGCGCGGTCGCGGCCTCGGCGCCGAGACTGCCCAGAACGGTCATCGCGCTGATCACGACGATGCCCGCGGACAGCAGGTCGTAGTCACGACCCTCGAGCGCGGAGATCATGGTCGAACCCATGCCGGGCCAGGCGAAGATGGTTTCCACGAAGACGGCGCCCGCCAGCAACGACGGAATGAGCATGCCGCTCACGGCAATCATCGGCAGCAGCGCCGCGCGCAACGCATGCCGCTGAACCGCGCGTTCACGCAGGCCCTTGGCGCGCGCCGTGCGAACGAACGGCAGCGTTATGACATCGCGCATCGCGGCGCGCTGGAAGCGTGCGATGTGGGCCGCGCCAACCAGCGTCAACGACAACAAGGGCAACACCAGATGCTCCAACCTGTCAACGACTTGCGTGGGCCAGGCGTAGTACGCCGCGTCGTCGCTTGCCATGCCACCCGATGGCAGCCAGTGCAGCCAGCTCACGAACACGAGCAGGAGCATGAGTGCGAGCCAGAACTCCGGGACCGAGAACAAGGCCAGCGAGAAGCCGGACCAGGCGCGATCGCCGCGTGATCCCGCGTGCGCGCCCTGCCACGCACCGAGTGCGATTCCGCAGGCCAGACTGGTCAACAACGCCAACGACATCAACAGCAGCGTCGGTGGAATGGCATCGCGCAACACGTCGGCCACCGGTCGCTGCTGACCGATGGACCAACCGAGGTCACCAGACGCGTATGACCGCAGCCAGCGCATGTACTGCTGCACCGGAGGGAGATCGAGTCCGCGCTGCGCACGCAGCACGACGCGCGTTTCCGCCGACGCAGATCCCATTCGATCGATGTCGCTGTACGGATCGCCCGGCGCAAGGCGAAGCAACGCAAATGCTGCTGTGGCCGCAACGAGGACGACGAGCGCGCCCTGCGTGAGACGTGCGAGCAGGCGCGAGACGATTTCCCTCAGCGTGCGCTCCGCAGACCGACGCGATCACGCGCGATCCGCTGCGATGCGTCGACGGTCCAGTCCGCAAGGCCGACGTACCATGCGTCGGCGCGCCACGGCGTAGTGCGAATGCGCCTGTGGATCGCGACCGGCGTGCGCGGCTCGTACAGCAGGAGTCCGGGCTGGTCGTCGAGCAGCCGCTGAAATACCCGCGTCCAGACCGCGCGGCTCCTGTCGGCGTTGAACGTGGTGAAGGCCGTGTCGATCAACGCGTCGAACGCGGGGCTGGCGTAGCCCTGCATGTTCCCCGAGCCGCCGGTGCTCCACACTTGTCCCATGCCGAGCCGTCCGGGCGTCATGTTCCAAATGTGTACCCAGGCGTCGAATTTGTTGGCTTGGACAAGATCACCCATCGAGTTCCCTTCGAGCACGCGCGCCGACACACGCACGCCCAACGGTCGCAGCTGCTCTTGCAGCAACACGACATAGCGTGAACGCACGACGCTCGACTTCGGCGCCATAAGTTCGAACGCGAACGGGATACCGGCCTTGCGACGCACGCTGTCTCCTGCGGTCAGCACCCAGCCGGCGGAGTCGAGCAGTGCCCGCGCCGCGCTCGGGTCGTACGGCAATTGCTTCAACGAGACGGTGTCGGGAATCAGCACGCGTGGTGCGTTGGCGAGCGCCACCAGTCCCATGCTTTCGAGCACATTGCGCGCCATCTTCTGCCGGTCGACGGCCATCGCCAGCGCACGGCGCACCCGAAGGTCGCCGAAGATCGGATGCGGAGCGTTCTTGTCGGCGCGCGAGCGCAGGTTGTATGCGAGCAGCCCATACTGCAGCATCGGTGCGGCCTCGAGGCGCAACTCGGCGGAGCGCTCGACCTGTGGAATGTCGTCCGGCCGAATGGCTTCGTAGAAATCCGCATCGCCCGCGAACAGCTTGACCGTCGCCGCGCCGAAGTCCTTCACGAAACTCCAGGTGATGCGATCCAGTTTCGCCCGACCACGCGCGTTCGCGGTGTCCGCCGTGATCTCGAGGCGCACGCCGGGTTCCCAGGTCACGAAACGAAAGCGTCCGGTGCCGATGGGTGCACGACCGAACGGGGCACTCGTGAGCGCGCCCATGCCGACGCTGCCAAGCAGATGCGCGGGAATGATGTACATGTGGTACGTCGCATCGAAGAACTGCTGCGGCAGTCGACGCTTGAACCAGAACACCGGCGTGAGCGAATCGGGCACCGAGACGGAGTCGATGTTGCCGAGCAGCGATTTGCTGTCCGATCCAACGGAGTCGGAGGTGTACGCGGCGAACGTGAAACGCACATCTTCCGCACGAACCGGTTGTCCGTCGTGCCAACGCGCGTTCGGGTCGAGCGAAAACGCGATCGAGAGCGAATCGGCAGCCCATTGCCACGAGGAGGCGAGTCGCGGCGAGTATCCCGCGTCGCCATTCACCGACAAGTCGGCACCGATCTCGGCGAGCTTGTCGAAAAGGGCGTTGACGATCGGCAACGCGTCCGTGGAGTTCGTGCTTGGAGGAAAGAGCGTGGCAGGTTCGGCGGGCTGCACCACCACCAGTGAGCCACCGGTGTCTCCGTCGTCGGCGGACGCGACGTCGCGCGTGCCACAGCCGAGCAGGAAACCCGTCAAGAGACTCGTAGCGATCGGCGCGATGCGCCGAGCCTTCCGCGAAGCGAGGTGCAGTTGGGCGCAGATCATGTCAGGCGGGGAAAGGCGGCACGAATGACCGAGAGAGCGTCCACGGAGAGACGGCAAACGACGTGAGAAGTCGGCGGGACCGCATGTGCCGCCTCATCGGAACGGACAGCAACGCATCGCCCCACCACGAGGGTAGGATGCGGAGCGCGCATCACCGGCGCCAGAGCCATGCGTCGCGTGCGATGTCCTGCGCGTGCGCTGCGATCTCATCGGCCGTGGTTGCGTCAAGGTGCAGCGGCGTGACCGTGCGCGTCTCGGCGAGCGCGGCTTCGAGCGTATCGGCTACATCGGACCACGTCGGGCACGGTTGCCCCAACGATTCGAAGCAGTCGTGCAGTGATGCTGCGGGCGGAGGTGGAGTCGAAGCGACACGCGTCGCGTCAACGAGGCGCGACTGGTCATCGTGCAGCAGGATGCTGCCGTGCTGCAGAAATGCGCCGCGCTCGCGCCAAACGGCACTTCCCACGAGTTTGGCGCGGCCCACCACGATTTCGCCGACCGCAGGCGCGTCGAAGCAGCGCGGCCCGTCCGGGCGTACGGGCGTCGCGTCCGCCTGGGCCACCATGCTGGCAGGCACGCCGAGCGATTGCAGTGCGTGCAGCAGGATCGCATTGATCGCGTCGTACGCAGCGCGCCACGGGACGTCGGACTCCATGGGTAGCGTGACGCTGTAGGTAAGCTCGCGCGCGTGCAGCAGCGCGCGTCCGCCGGTGGGCCGTCGGACGGCATCGAGTCCGGCACGGGCGACGGAGTCGGTGTCGAAGTGACCACGCGTGCGTTCATGCCTGCCGAACGACACGGTGGGCGTGCTCCATGCGTAACAGCGCCACACCGCGTCGCCGGTGCGACGGGCGCGCGACATGAGGGCGAGATCGCAGGCCATGTTGCGCACGCCGGTGTCGGGCATCGAACGCAGCGTGTACCAGCGGTGCGGGAAAATCGTGGACAGCGAGCGAGGGGCGGTCGCCGTGGAAGTGGGTAGCGCTCCCGGTCCGGACTGCACGGTCGCGGCGACGATCGAGGCGACGGGAGTCACGACGGAAGTCACGACGGGAGTCACAACGGTCGCCGCTGAATCGTGGATGTGTCGAAGGTTGAGGGGCACGGCGGTTAAGTTTACTGCGCGGCGGCGGCGACGCGGCGGCGACGCTGTGGGGGTGTTCTGGCGCGCCGCTGTTCGCCGCTCTACCCGATATGTCATCCCATACGTCCCCCGAGGCATCTGCTCGGGCGGCAGCCCGTTCTTCGAGGAAGGTCATGGCAACGCGCACCATCACGTCCGCGCCCGTCGCGGTCGATTCCTTCGTTCCGCGACACCTCGGCCCCGGTCCGGCCGAACAGCGCGCCATGCTCGACACGCTCGGCTATGCATCGCTCGACGCGTTCATCGATGCGGTCGTTCCCGAGGCGATCCGTTTTCGAGGCACGCTGTCGACCGGCGCCGAGCAAAGCGAGCCTGAGGTTTTGGCGTCACTCGGTGCGATGGCGGCGAAGAATCGTGTCTATCGTTCGTTCATCGGCATGGGGTACTACGGCACGCACACGCCGACGGTGATCCTGCGCAACGTCATGGAGAACCCGGCGTGGTACACGGCGTACACGCCGTATCAGGCCGAGATTGCGCAGGGGCGATTGGAAGCGCTGCTCAACTATCAGACGCTGGTGATTGATCTTACGGGACTCGAGATCGCCAACGCGTCGTTGCTTGACGAGGGCACGGCGGCGGCAGAGGCGATGGCACTGGCGTTTCATGCCAAGGGCGGTGAGCAGCGCAACACGTTCTTCATCGCATCGGACTGTCATCCGCAGACGATCGCGGTGGTCACGGCGCGCGCAGAAGCGCGTGGCGTAGCGGTGGTGGTTGGCGATCCGCGTTCGTTCGTGGCGACCGATGCCGTCTTTGGCGTGCTGCTGCAGTATCCCGGCACGGATGGCGCGGTGGTGGACTATCGCGCGCTCACGGAGGCCGCGCATGCGACCGGCGCGATGGTGATAGTGGCGACGGATCTGCTGGCGTTGACGCTGCTCACGCCGCCCGGTGAGTGGGGCGCGGACGTCGCGATCGGGAATACGCAGCGGTTCGGCGTGCCGATGGGTTTTGGTGGACCGCACGCCGCATTCTTTGCAACGCGCGATGAGTACAAGCGACTGCTGCCCGGACGCATCATCGGCGTCTCGCGCGACAGCGAGGGGAAGCCGGCACTTCGCATGGCACTGCAGACGCGCGAGCAGCACATCCGTCGCGAGAAGGCCACCAGCAACGTGTGCACCGCGCAGGTGCTGCTGGCGGTGATGGCCGGCATGTACGCGGTATATCACGGCCCCGATGGCTTGCGTGCGATCGCCGAACGTGTGCACGGCCTCGCCGTCTCGCTCGCGACCGGACTCGAGAAACTTGGCTTCGCCATCACGCATGAGCAGTACTTCGACACGATTCGTGTGGAAGTGGGCATCCACGGGCAGGCAGATATTCTCGCGGCGGCCGACGCGCGCCAGATGAATCTGCGCGTGCTCGAGCCGGGCGCGCTCACCATCGCGCTCGATGAGACGACGACGGCGGCGGACATCGAGGCGTTGTGGGCCGTGTTCAACAACGGCACCGCGCCCGACTTCCGTTTCGACGATCTGACGACCGATGTGGACGCGCGTTACGACGAGCGCTATCGCCGTGTGACGCCGTTCCTCACGCATCCGGTGTTTCATCGCTATCGCAGCGAGACGGAGATGCTGCGCTATCTGTACTCGCTGCAGGCGCGTGACTTTTCGCTCGTGCACGGCATGATTCCGCTGGGTTCGTGCACGATGAAGCTCAACGCCACCACGGAGATGATTCCGGTGACGTGGGCGGCGTTCGGACAGCTGCATCCGTTCGCGCCGTTGTCGCAGGCCGAAGGATACCTCGAGATGTTCAAGCATCTCGAGCAGGACCTCGCCGAAATCACGGGCTTTGCCGGTGTGTCGCTGCAGCCGAATGCAGGGTCGCAGGGCGAGTACGCAGGGCTGCTGGTGATTCGCGCGTATCATGCGTCACGCGGCGATGAGCATCGCACGGTGTGTCTCATTCCGCAGTCGGCGCACGGTACGAATCCGGCGAGTGCGGTGATGGCCGGTTTCTCCGTCGTGGTGGTGAAGACGGATACCGACGGCAACATCGATGTCGACGACCTGCGCGCCAAGGCCGACGCGCACGCGGCTGATCTGGGCGCGCTCATGGTGACGTATCCGAGCACGCATGGTGTGTTCGAGTCGCGCATCAGGGAGATCACCGGGATCGTGCACAGCCGCGGCGGACAGGTGTACATGGACGGCGCCAACATGAATGCGATGGTCGGCATTTCGCGGCCGGGCGATCTGGGCGCCGATGTGTGTCACCTCAACCTGCACAAGACGTTCTGCATTCCGCACGGCGGCGGCGGACCGGGAATGGGTCCGATCGGTGTGGCGCCGCAGCTGGTGCCGTTCCTGCCGTCGCACCCGGTGGTGCACATCGGCGGCGAGCAGAGCATCGGTCCGATTTCGGCGGCGCCATGGGGGAGCGCGAGCATCCTGCCCATTTCGTACGTCTACATTCGCCTGATGGGCGGAGCAGGACTCGCCGAGGCCACCAAAGTCGCGATCCTCAACGCGAATTACGTCGCCAAACGACTCGAGGCGCACTACCCGGTGTTGTATCGCGGGCAGAACGGACTCGTGGCGCACGAGTGCATCCTCGACACACGCGGCTTCAAGGCGAGCGCGGGCGTCGAAGTCGAGGACATCGCCAAGCGATTGATGGACTACGGTTTTCATGCGCCGACGATGTCGTTCCCGGTCGCCGGCACGATGATGGTGGAGCCGACGGAAAGCGAGTCGAAGGTGGAGCTCGATCGCTTTATCGAAGCGATGATCGGCATTCGCAACGAGATCACCGCTGTTGAGCGCGGGGAGTACGAGCGCGAGAACAACGTACTCAAGCGCGCACCACACACAGCGGCGCATGTCGTCAGCGACGCCTGGGATCGGCCGTACCCGCGCGAACTGGCGGCGTACCCGACGACCTGGACGCGCGAGCGGAAGTTCTGGCCGACGGTGGGTCGGATCGAGAGCGCGTTCGGTGATCGGAATCTGGTGTGCGCGTGCCCGCCGATTGAGGAGTACGCGCAGTAGGCGGTCGCGAGCGAGAAATGGGTGGACTGCTGACGTCCAAGTGTCGGGCGTCGGGTTTGGGTTTTGGGCTTTGAGATGAGGGCACCGCTCCCGATCGGCGAACATGCAACGGGGCGGCGGAGTGAATCTCCGTCGCCCCGTTGCGCGTCACGAATCGTGTGCAGCAACTGGAAGCCCACAACCCAAACCCGACGCCCGACACTTGGTGGGTTACGGTGCAGCGTTTCAGCTCCGAGTCTTCAGTTCATTCCCCCAGCTGCGCCTTGTACTCCTCCGCCGTCATCAACCCCGCGTCCCCACCGTCGGCGATGCGCACCTTGATCATCCACCCGCCGTCGTAGGGCTCGGTATTGATCAGTGCAGGCTCGCCATCGATTCGCGCATTGACTTCGATGACCTCGCCGGCGAGCGGCATGAACAGCTCCGAGACCGCCTTTACGGCTTCGACGGTGCCAAAGACATCATGCGGGGCGAACGAGGTGCCTGGTTTCGGAAGCTCGACATAGACGATGTCGCCCAGTTCGCCCTGCGCGTAATCCGTGATCCCGATGGCCACGATGTTCGCGTCGGCGGTGCGCTTCACGTACTCGTGCTCCTTCGTATAGCGCAGGTCGGCGGGAATATTCGACACGATTTACTCCGGTTCTGTTGGCGGATGTGAAGACGGAACTGCTGCGTTCAGTGCGTGGATGGCGCGCCAAACCTCGGCGACGCGCACTGCAAGCTGCTCGCGTGAGCCGTCATTGTCGATAACCCAGGTGGCACCGGCCCGCTTTCGATCGGAGGGCCACTGGGCGGACATCATGGCCTGCGCTTCGCTGGCCGGCAGCCCGCGGTCGCGCAACAGCCGAGCGAGTCGGACCTCGGGCGGCGAGTCCACGAGAATGACGCCATCAAACGCGTGCTCGAGCCCGACTTCGAAGAGGAGCGGGATATCGGAGATGACGACCGTCGAGGTGCCCGACTCGAGCTCGGCGCGACGGATCTCCGCGAGCCGCGCTTCGCGACGACGGGAGACGGCTGGATGGACGATGGCATTGAGCGCGTCACGTTCCTGCGCATTGGCAAAGACGCGCCGACGGAGCGCGGCGCGATCGATGGTCCCGTCGGACGCGAGCATCCCCGAGCCGAAGGTCGCGACTACCTCGGCGAAGCCGTCAGTGCCGGGCGCGACGACTTCGCGGGCCAGCACGTCGGCATCGATGACGATTGCGCCGAGTGAGGAGAAGAGGGCAGAGACGGAGCTCTTTCCGCTCGCGATGCCGCCGGTGAGGGCGAGGTTGAGCATGACGGGAGGATAACGGCAACCACCAAGTTTCGGACTTCGGGTTTGGGTGTCGGGCTTCGAGTGAACGGCAACGACCCAGTACTGAGCCGTGAGTTTGCGTTGGGAGTTGGGGAGGGTCGGCCGCCCTCGTCACGGTGCTCGGGCTCGCAGGGCCATGCGATAATGGGGCGACGGAGAAGTCTCCGTCGCCCACCGATAAGAATTCCGACTTACGCCGCCGCGCTCTCCGTCATCTCGTCTTCGTGCGCGTCGATCTGTCTCCGCTTCTCGCGGTTGACCAGGAGCTCCGTGATGACCCAAGCCGAGCCACCCTTCACGCGGATCTGGTGCGGCGTGCAGCCAAGGTAGCGCTGGCAGGTGTTGCGGAACGCGCTCCCCGACGGGAAGTCGAGCGCACTCGCGACGCCGTCGGCGCTGCGCGAGCCGTCTTCGAGCATGCTGGCCGCGACGATCAACCGACCCCACGTGAGCAACTGGTGCGGCGGCGGCAACTGCGCGCCTTCCAGTCGCTTCGAGAGCAGACGACGCGAGACCGCGATCAGCCGTGCCAGGCCGTCCGGCGTGAGCCGCTCGTGCGCTCGCGTTACCGACAGCATGACCGCGTCACGAACGACGCTGCGCAGCCCGGCCAGATGCGGCTTGAGCAGACTCGAAACGCTGCGAGCTTCGGCCTGATCGAGCAGCGCGGCAAGCATCGCCGGCGTATCGGTCTCTTCGGCCACCACCAGCACGTCGATGCCGCAGCGACCCGCGTCGAACATGTCCTTCGCCCGTTCGCGGGTCACGTCCACGTAGGCGACCAGCGCGGCGCGAGGCACCCGCACCCGAAGCTGTCGCACGCGCTCGAAGTCCGCGCGTCCATCGACATACAGGTCGAAGACCACCACGTTGATCGGGCCCCGCTCACAAGCCCGCGTGAGTGAGGTCCAGTCATCGCAGGGCACGAAGCGATAGCGATCACGCGCGGCAGAACGCAGCCGGGCGAGTCGAGGTTCGTGCGCCAGAAGTGTCGCTATTACACCCATGCGACAGTCAAGTTGGGGAAGAGGGATGTCCGCAAAAAAACCAGTTCGTGGAAAAGACGCGCCCGCTACCAATGCGTCACAGCGTCGGCGCGCGGGCCGAATTTCCAGGGATGTCCGCTGCGGTGACAGCACCGAGGCGTCACGATACTATTGAGCTGTGAGGATCGTCCCGTCGCCGTGCGCAGCACCGCCACTCCCGTGACACGGCCTCGTTCGCCCGAACGCGCGGCGCTGTTGCTGTCGGCGTTCGACGCTTCGCTCGATCTCAAGGTCCTGCTGGACCTCGGTGGCGCAGTGGCCGACGCCAACCGCACGGCGATCGACTGCATCGATGCCGACACGTCGGTGCTCGACGGCCGCCCGCTCTGGGACGCACCCGCAGTACAGCGCCAGCCGGAGTTCGCGGGTTGGCTGCGCGGCGCCGTCGAACGGGCCGCCTCGACGACGACGTCAACGGAAGCGCTACCGCATGT
>CAYWCJ010000112.1:0-12526 GCA_964456595.1 uncultured Gemmatimonas sp.
GCACGTACGACGGCGTATCGATTGCGTGGAGTGTGAGCGAACATTTGCACGATGCCATCGGCTGCAAGACAGTGTTTGCGACGCACTATCATGAGCTGACGCAGCTGGCGAGCGAACTGCCGGGCGTGCGCAACTTTACCGTGGCGGTGCGCGAAGTGGGCGACCAGGTGCTGTTTCTGCACACGCTCATTCCGGGTGGCGCGGATCGGTCGTACGGCATCGAGGTGGGGCGGCTGGCCGGCCTGCCGGCGCCGGTGATTGCGCGGGCCAAGGAGGTGCTGGCGTTGCTCGAGGGTGAAGGCGCGCAGATGGCCGCGCGGCTGACGGCGGAAGGCTCGACGGCGCCCAGGAGTGCGACGCGCAAGGGCCCGCGCATGCGACCGAGTCCGTCTGCGCCGATCGCGCAGTTGGGCTTCTTTGGTGAGGTGGCGGGTGGTGCCGCCGTCGCTCCAGCGAACAGCGCGTACACGCAGCTGGCCGACGCGGTGTCGGCGATGCAGCCCGACGAGATGACCCCGATGCAGGCGCTGACCGCGCTGGCGGCGCTCAAGAAGACGCTGGCGCCGTCATGAAGGACGAAGCGAACGCGCGCGTTACAACAGAGCGTGCCGCCAACACCTACGATACTCTGCCGGTGACGCCCTTCAAGCCGACGAAAGCGCAGCTGGCCGAGGCCGTGCATCTCCCCGTGCCCGATCTCATCGCGCCCGGGCTCGATGTGTTGTTCTGCGGGATCAATCCCGGTCTGTACACCGCCGCCATCGGACGCCACTTCGGGCGACCGGGCAATCGCTTCTGGCCGGCCTTGTACGGTGCGGGGTTTACGCCGCGTCTGTTCTCGCCGTGGGATCAGCGCGACCTGCTGGCACTCGGCATCGGCATTACGAACATGGTGGAGCGCACGACGGCGACGGCTGCGGAGCTGTCGCCGGAGGAGTACGTGCGTGGTGGCGAGCGACTGACACGTG
Source organism: uncultured Gemmatimonas sp. (assembly GCA_964456595.1). GTDB lineage: Bacteria > Gemmatimonadota > Gemmatimonadetes > Gemmatimonadales > Gemmatimonadaceae > Gemmatimonas. The sequence goes on from CAYWCJ010000112.1 coordinate 969, forward strand.
ACGTCACGCAGTGCGCGCCTCGTGTTGTCGCGTTTCTGGGCATCGGCGCGTACCGCAGCGCGTTCGGGCGACCGAAGGCCGCGCTCGGGCTGCAGGCGGAGCGCATTGGAACGAGCGCGTTATGGGTGTTGCCGAGTCCGAGTGGATTGAATGCGAACCATCAGCTGCCGGATCTGATCGCGCTCTTTGGCGCGTTGCGGGCGTGGGTGGAGACGATGGGGCGGTAGCGACGTGGTCCTCACCAGATTGAGCGCAGACCGTCGCCGAACCGGGGAATTCGCGCACCGGACAGTTGGTGGGGCAGTCACCGAATCCGATTCTGCACTATGGCAACCACACCTTCGGCGCGTCGTTCGATCCGACCGTGCGGCTGATCTTTGACGTGGAGAACGGACGCGCGACGAAGATGACGCTGGTGCAGAACGGCCGCCGGTCGGAAGGGCTCAGGACGCAGTGAGGGCTACGACGCGCGTCTGCGGCGCTCGGTTCTATCTTCGCGGTGAACGGGCTCGTTCAGTGGCAGCGGAATAACGTCCGAACGCGCGCCGGACGGCGTCGCCAACTGCACAACACGACCGCTGCGCTCGAGCTTTCCCCATCCCGGTGCCCATCCCTTCAGTGCCGCGCGCATGGCCTTGACCAGCGCCACGTACAGCACCTGCCGATAGGCAACGCGCTGCAGAGGCACGAGCAGCGCCTGCGACAGCTTCTCGCCGGGTTCGAACGCCACGCCGATCAGCGCGGTGAGCGTGTCGATGAGCAGAAAGACGCCGTAGAGCAGCAACACCGGCTCGGCGTGACTCCACGCCACGTGCGCGCCGAGTGCCGGTGTTTCGATTGCCAAACGCGCGAGCGTGGCCAGCAATGCCACATCGGCGGCGGGAGCGAGGAGCGGGAAGAGCAGCTGGAAAAGCCAGATGTTTGGCAAGCCAACGAGCCCCAGGGCGCCGGCCTTCGGATTCAGCAGCGCACCGCGATGCTTCCATGCGCATTGCAGCGTACCAAAGCTCCAGCGAAAGCGCTGTTTCAGGAGCGCGTCGAATGTTTCCGGTGCTTCGGTGAGGGCAATCGCGCGATCGGCCAGCGCCACGCGATGACCGGCGCGAAGTAACGTCAACGTGAGGTCCTGATCTTCGGCCAGTGTATCACCACGGAAGCCGCCGACTTCGTGCAGCGCACTCCGTCGCCACGCACCGATGGCACCCGGTACCACGGTGATGCAGTTGAGCATGACGAATGCGCGTCGGTCGAGATTCTGACTGGTGACGTACTCCACCGCCTGCCAGCGCGTGATCAGGTTGACCCGATTGCCTACCTTCGCATTGCCGGCCACCGCACCGACACGATCGTCCGCCAGCGGTTGCACGAGATGACGGATGGCGTTCGGTGCAAGTAATGTGTCCGCATCGATGACCACAATGATATCGCCGGTCGCTTCGGTGATGCCGAAGTTGAGCGCGGCGGCTTTGCCGGCGTTGGGCTGCGAGATCACGCGGAATCGCGGATCGCTGCTTGCCGCGCGCGCAACCGCAATGGTGTCGTCGCTCGAGCCGTCATCGATGACGAGTACTTCGAGATTGTCGTATGCCTGCTCCAGCAGCGATTGAATCGTACGCTGAATGACACGCGCTTCGTTGTAGGCAGGCACCAGCACCGACACCGAGGGCACAAACCTCACGTCATCGGCGCGACGCGCGTAGCGCGGCCAGGTACGCTGCACGGTCGCCAATCCCACGATCATCACCAGTCGCAGAATGCCAAGCAGCAATGCCACGAGAAATGCACCCACGAGCAGCGCTTCAGCGGAGTTGGCGGCATACATCGCGGCAACGTTCAGCGCGCGTTGTGGGGCCTCGCCCTTTGGCGCACTCGACATACCTGCGTTAGCTGTGCCGTTGAGCAATCCGGCCACGGTGGTGAGCCGATAACCGCGTGCGCGCAACGAGTCGATGAGCGGACCCAGCGCCGCAATGGTGGACGAGCGATCACCGCCGGCGTCGTGCAGCAGCACCACGCGGCCAACGTCCCGTTCGATGGCGCGCATGGCGTTGGCGACGATGACATCCGGATCGGTCTCGAACCAGTCTTTCGTGTCGATCTCCAGTGCGGCGACGCGATAGCCGAGCGCATTGGCGACGGCCATGGGGCGCAGTCGCTCTTCGGTGGAGGGGCGCGCGTCGCCGATGTACGGCGGCCGAAAGAGCAGTGGTCTATGACCGGTGACCGCCTCGATGACGCGCCCCGTCGCCGCGAGTTCGACACGAATCGCCGACTCGCTCATGTGCGCGAGATCGGGATGGCTCCAACTGTGATTGCCGATCTCGTGTCCTTCGGCCGCGATGCGTCGTGTCAGCTCGGGGAGTCGCTGCACCTGACGTCCCACCACGAAGAAGCTGGCGACAGCACCGCGTGACTTGAGCGTATCGAGAATCTGTGCGGTGAACTCGGGATCGGGTCCATCGTCGAAGGTGAGTGCCACGCGATCCTTGGGTGCACCGGCGCGCGAGACGACGTATCCGCCCGTTGCCTTGGTGATCGTTTCACCCACGATGAAACCGGCGTTGTCCACCAGCACACTGCGTTCGCCGTTGCCTGAACTCCCTTCCACGGCGAGCACTTCGCCGTCGCCGGTCATCACGGACACACCATTGTTGGGCAACACGCGCAACGAATCGGGTGATGCACGCAGCCCCTGTCGATCGAGCACGCGCCAGAGCGTCGCGTCCTCGCTGCCAAGACGCCAGAAGGCCATGCCGGCCGCCCCGGTGGTGTGTGCCACTCGCAGCTGATTCCACGCCGTGACCGCGTCCAGATACCACACGGTGTGCGTGACGTCGGCGGCATCGCGCCAGCGCGCCATCGGATTGCGCGCCGTCGGATGAAAGCTGGGACCACCGGGCGCCGCGCGGCCGAGTGCCATCGCTTCACTGACACTGATCGTCGTGGCCTCGGGACGATCGCTGCGCCAGTGATAGCCGTACTGTCCGACACCGATGAGCAACTTTGCGGCAGGCACCGAAGCCAGCACGAGATCGAGTCGCTCAGCAAACCAGAGCGCGCTGGCGACGGGACCAGGTTCGCCCTCATCGGCATGCTCGTCGTAGAGCATCGGTATGAGATAGTCCACCGCTGCGCCATACTCGGCGAGCGGATAACCATCGCCATCACTGATCGGAACGGCGGCCGACACGACGGCGTCAAACGGCTCGAGAGCGGCGCGCAGTTCGGTGATGAACGCCAGCACGTGCGCGTGCGCCGATAGCGGCACCAACTCGAAGTCGACGGTGATGCCGCGCAAACGATCCGACTTCACGACGTCGATCAATTGCGCAATCGCACGACGACGACGCTGCGCCGAACCGACGACGGACATGACCAGCGACGAGTCGAAGCCGGACGCGCCGAAATTGGTGAGCATCAGGTGGACGTCGGTGCCGTGCTGCTGCGCGTCGTCCAGCAGATCAGGATCGAGGGAAATGGTGAGCACACCCGGCGCCGCGCGACCGATGAACGCCCCTTCCACGATCACCCAGTCCAGGCGATCACCGATGCGCTTGAGCGCCGCGCGACTGCCCGCGTCCCATTGCACCGCGAACGCGGCCACGATCGGGTCGGACACCGGCGTGCCGGTGTGGAGAGGCATCGGCATGGGCGCGCACGGACGACTCGCCTTGGTGCCACAGACACGCGCCTGCGGCGCTTGGCGCTCGCCTGCCAGCGGACCCGTGGCCGACGACGCCATGGACAGCGGCTCCACCACCGGCGGGTTGAGCACACCGATGGCGAAGGAGCCGGCAATGAGGCAAACAATCGCGACTGACCCGAACGCGATGGCGCGCGTCAATCGACCGCGGCGGCCCGAGGGATCATGGAAAACTGGACGTAAGGACACACCGAGAGCATCGACCATCGGGGAGTCGGACTGAAGAAACAGATGTGAAACAGCGCGCAGGCACAGCAGAAGCACACCGGCTGGCGCCTTGAACGGCCTGCGGTGGTCCCGTAGCTTCGCCGTATGACGCGCCCAATGAGCCCGGAGCTGGCTGTCGACGTGAAGGCACGGTCATGAACCGACGCGGATTCCTGACCCACGCGACGGCGGCACTCACGGTGGGGCTGGCGTCGAGCGCTTGTCGCACCGAGACGGCGTACGAGCCGAATCGCATCGCCCGACCACTGCTCCTGCCTGCCATGAGCGAGGCGACGGTGGGCGACATCGGCCAGCGATACATGGCCCGCACACCGGCCGAGCGCGACGAGGGTGCACTCATCACCGCCATCGAACAGTCGGCGCGTGAGCTGGTGTCGTTTCCGTGGACGGCTTCGCCATCGCTCGAAACGCTCATCGAAGCGGACTTCGCGCGCGGTCGCACCGTGCTGCCAGGCGGCTGGGTGCTGTCGGCGACCGAGGCGAGACAGTGCGCCCTCTTCGCACTCGGCCGCAGTTGACGCGCAACATCAGGCGCGCCGTCGGCCGTTGCGCCGCGCGCCGTCCGCGTCGTCGCGAACACTACCGCAACCGGCCCTGCGCATGCACATAGACGCGTTGACGTTGCCCGAGGGCGCGACGCTGGACGGCGATCTGTGCATCGTAGGCGCTGGCGCGGCAGGCATCGCGATGGCGCTCGAGTTCATCGGACGACCCGAGCGCGTGCTGCTGCTGGAGGGGGGCGGATTCGATCTCGAGCCGCAGATGCAGGCGCTCTATCGTGGCGAGATCGTGGGCCGACCGTACTACCCACTCGAAGCGGCGCGTCTGCATTACTTCGGCGGCACGACGGGGCATTGGGGTGGGTTCTGCGCACCGCTCGACAACATCGACTTCGAGCAGCGGCCGTGGGTTCCGCACAGCGGCTGGCCGATCACGCGGGCACAACTGGATCCGTTCTACGCCCGTGCGCAACGCACACTGCAACTGGGGCCCTACGAGTACGACGCGGCCTACTGGCAACAGCGTGACGCGCGTCTCCAGCGACTGCCGCTCGACCCGACGGTGGTGCGTGAGAAGATGTGGCAGTTCAGTCCACCATCGCGCTTCGGAACATTGTATCGCGAGCCGATCGTCTCCGCGCCCAACATTCACCTCTACACGCACGCCAACGTGTGCGAGATCGACGTGAACGATTCGGTGAGCGCGGTCGAGTCGTTGTCGATACGCCAGAACGATGGTCGCACGCAGCGCGTCCGCGCAACGCGTTTCGTGCTCGCCTGCAGTACGCTGCAGAATGTGCGATTGCTGCTGGCGTCGAACCGCCACGCCACGGCCGGCGTTGGCAACGCGCACGATCAGGTGGGGCGCTACTTCATGGAGCACCTCGAGATGGCGGCGGGGAATGCCATCATCCTGCGTCCCCAGTCGCTGCAACTCTACGCGCTCGACTGGGGCGTGACGAAAGCGCGCGCCGAACTCGCGCTCACCGACCGCGTGCAGCGCGAACTCGGGCTGCTCAACGCCACCATCGCCATCGAGCCCGCACCCAAGTCGGGCGAAGCGAAGAACACCTTCGAACTCGAACCGCCGGAATCGTTGGAATCCTTCCGGCGCGACACTCCGAATGGGCTCACGTCCGACATGCTGGCCGAGGCGGCGAAGACGCCACCGCACGACTCGGCGAGTGTCGTGCGTCAACCGTTCTTCGCACTGGTCACGCGACAGGAGCAGGCGCCCAATCCCAACTCGCGCATCACACTCAGTACAGAGCGCGACGCACTCGGCGTGCCGCGCGTGCGCTTCGACTGGCAGTTGTCTTCGCTCGACAAACGCACGATGCGCAGCAGCTTTCGCGCGCTCGGCGAGGAGTTCGGCCGGCGCGGTGTTGGTCGCGTGCAGTTGCGCGACTGGTTGCTCAGTGGCGACACGATCTGGCCGGATTCGTTGAGCGGTGGCTGGCACCACATGGGAGCAACGCGCATGCACGCCGACCCGACACAGGGTGTGGTGGATGCGTCGTGCCAGGTGCATGGCATCGGCAATCTGTTCGTCACCGGTGGTGGCGTGTTTCCTACTGCGGGTTCCGCCAATCCGACGCTCACCATCGTGGCGCTCGCGCTGCGACTGGCGGATCACCTGAAGCACACGCGCGTATAGCGTCGAATCGGGGTACTTTCCACTCCCGCTCCCGATTCCTCGTCTGAGTGAGCCATGGCCCTCCTCGCTGCACTTCGTCGTTTCCGCGCCACCTCCGTCACAGCGCTGCTCGGCTCTGTCGGTTTCATCGTCACTGCCGGCGCGTTCGGCGGTTGCAGCAAGGAAGCGCCGGCCGCCGAGAATGGCGCCAACGGTGCGGCTGCTGTCGCCCGCACTCCCACCTACGTCGCCGATGTGCTGCAGTCGTGGCCGCACGACCCCGAGGCGTACACGCAGGGGCTGCTCTGGCAGGATGGACAGCTCTTCGAGAGTACGGGGCTGGTGGGCAAGTCGAGCATCCGCGAAGTCGAACTGAAGACCGGACGCGTGCTGCGCAAACAGGATCTCGCCGAACCGTATTTCGGCGAAGGAATCGTGATCGTGAGTGGTGTGCTTTTTCAGGTCACGTGGACGTCGGGTGTGGCGTTCACCTACGACCCGAAGACGTTCGCCAAGACCGGCGAGTTCAAGTACGAGGGCGAAGGGTGGGGACTCACCACCGACGGCCTGTCGATCATCATGAGCGACGGCACGGCGACGATTCGCTTTCGCGACCCGAAGACGTTCGCCGTGACGAAGACGATCACGGTTTCCGACCACGACACGGCTGTCTCGCAGCTCAACGAGCTCGAGTGGGTGAAGGGCGAGATCTGGGCCAACGTCTATCAGTCCGATCAGATCGCACGTATCGATCCGGCAACGGGCAACGTCACCGGATGGATCAATCTCGCCGGACTCTTGCCGCGACTCGATCGCTCGGGCAAGGAAGATGTGCTCAACGGCATTGCCTACGACGCGAAGGAAGACCGCTACTTTGTGACTGGGAAACTGTGGCCCAGGCTGTACGAGATCCGGTTGAAGCAGCGCAGCTGATGCCGCGAGGCTGATGCGGCGCAGCTTGCACACCACAAATCGGGATGCAACGATGGCGCGGCGAGCGGCATCCAAGTGCGTAACCACTACCAACTCCCGATGCCACATCGAGTTCCTCCTCAGTCGTCGCTCGCTCGGCGGCTGCGTCATTGTCTTGTCATCGCCTTGCTCTGTGCGTTCGCTGAGGAGCCGCTGCGCGCGCAGCAGCCACAGCCCGACTCGTCACGCACAGAAGCGCTGCGCGTCTTTCTCGACTGCCGCGGTGGCAACCTCGGTTGCTCGCTCGACTACTTCGTGGTCGAGCTCCCGTTCGCCAACTGGACGCGCGACAGACTCTTCGCCGACGTGCATCTGCTGGTGACCACACTCACCACCGGCAGTGGCGGTACCGAATGGACGCTCGCCGTGATCGGGCGCGAGCGATTCGCGGGTCGTGTGGACACGCTGCGCACGACCACCATTCCCAATGCATCGGAAGACGATGTGCGTCGCGCACTCAAGTCCGTGTTCCTGCGCGCGCTTTATCCATTCGCGATACAAACGCCACTCGCATCGCGCTTTGCGGTCAGCTACAACGCACCACCTGGCGAAACGAAGTCACCGACGACGGTGCGCGACCCGTGGAACTTCTGGATCCTCGAAACGGATCTCAACATGTTCCTCAACGGTGAGCAGCAGCAGAAGTTCACCGAAGCGTTCGGCAGCATCGAAGCGCGACGGGTGACCGAGGGTTCGAAGATCGTCGTCGGTGCGGAAATGGAATACCGCGGCTCGAGCTACACGCTCAAGAACGACGACGGAACCAGCGAGACGTTCAGCAACATCATTCGAAACGACGGCGTGCGCGCACGCGTGGTGCGCAGTCTCTCCCCGCGCCTCTCAGTCGGCGGAGTGGCGTCGTTCCGTCGCAGCGATTTCCTGAACCTCCAGCACGCCATTCGCGGCGGACCGGTGGTGGAGTACAACCTCTATCCCTGGTCGCAGGCCACGCAGAAGCAACTCACCGCCAGCTACGCCGTCGCACTCAACAACTTGGCGTACCAGAAGGTCTCGATATTCGGCCTGATGCAGGAAACGCGGCCGAGTCATCTGCTGACGCTCGCGACGAACCTGCGCCAGAAGTGGGGCAGCGTGAACGTGAGCGGCCGCGCGGCACAGTATCTGCACGACTTGAGCAAGACCGAACTCACGCTGCAGGGCGGCATGCGGCTGCAACTGGTGAAGGGGCTTTCGCTCACCCTCGACGGCCGTGTCTCACGCGTGCGCGACCAGCTGTACTTGCCGGGAAGTGATCTCACCAACGAACAGATTCTGGTGCGGCAGCGCGCGCTGGCGACGAACTACAGTTACTTCACGTATGTCGGAGTGAATTACACGTTCGGCAGTATTTACAACACGATCGTGAATCCGCGAATGGATTCGTTCCGATTGCTTGGGGGATTCTGAGGCGCTGCCGAGCCGTACCCGTGCGTCGAAACCGGCCACGCACTGCAGTTCACCGCAACCGAACCACCGCGTACTTCAGCTGTCCCGGAATCGCGCCACCGTTGGACGAGAGCGTGAGCAATGCACTCCGCCCAGCCGCCACCCCGAAGCGCACGTAGCTGCTCGTACCACCGGCCAACGAGATGCGTTGCGGAGCGTTGCTCAGCAACCGACGGGCATTGATCGGATATACCCCCAACGCACTGCCGCCGCCGAAGCGCAGTCCGGGATAGATGCTGCGGAAATTCCATGCCTGAAGCACGTACTTCGGATCGAGTCCAGCCGTCGTCGCGGCGCTGAAATCATCGGCGATCACCGACACCGTCCAATCGAGCAGATAATCCGCGAACTGTCCGCCAGGAATGGCGCTGCTGAGATTCGCGATGCCACTGGACGAGGAGTTCACCACCGAGCGAAGGAACGCGGATTCACCGGCCACACCCTGCCGTCCCGCCGCATAGCGCAGAAAATTCCAGATCGCACCGCGCGTGGCGAGTGAATCGTTGGGTGCGTAGGGCGAGTTGCCTTCCGGATTCAGCAGGAAACTGTAAAACCGCGAAAAATTCTGCGAAGCGAAGTTGCTGAACAACGTCGCCCGTGCCGGACTGCCGCCCACGTCGGCGATGGTGAGGTTCTGTCGCGACGTGAAGCCCGACATGCGGAAGTACAGCAATTCTTCCGCGATGTGCGCCAACCCTTCGTCCAGCCACGTCTGCTCGTTGGCGACAGCATTGGTGTTGACGTACAACCGCCGCGACGCATTGATCAGGTGCTGCAACTCGTGCGCGATGGTGCCGAGGTTCAGAATGTTCACATCAGGCTTCGCCCGACGGTTGCTGTTGATCGTACCGTTGGGGTCGGGCACGAGCAGATAGAACATCTCCTGCTCATTGGACGCCGGGCACGCCGCGAGATTGTTGCGCGCCACCTTCGGATACAGGTCACGCGCGAAGAAGAAGCCACCGATGGTGTAGTTCGCACCAGACGGCGTCAGCGCATTCACATTGCGCGTGTAAAACAGGATGATCTTCCCGAACGTGCTGATGTTCGACGGCGAGCCGAATGCGGCCGTGTCGATCGGAAAAATCAGCGTGTCGAACGTCGCCAGAATGTCTGCGTACTCGGCGTCGGAGTAACCGCCCGTCGGATTCGTGGTATCCGCAACGACAATCGCGCGCGTACCGACCGCTGCCACACGACCCGTGCGCGTGTCGGGGTTCGAGCATCCCTGGTTGGCGTTTGCATTGAGCTTGATGATGTCGCCGACCTTTGCTTCCGCGGCAGCCGAACGGAGCATCGATGTGGCGGACGCCGCCGCGCGCGTCGATTGCCAGTCCCGCGCCACGCTCACCAACGGCGACAGCTCCGTGCGCTCCATTTCACGACGCGCCAGCTCGGCGGCCTGCGCCGGTGCCAGCGAGGAAGGCTGCGCCCGCGCCTCCATGTCGATGGTCGATGCGCCGCCCGCAGCCAGTCCAGCCACGAGCGCGGAGGCGGTGGGTGCGGTGTTGCCGAGTGCGTACACGTCGACAGGTGTGACAATGCTGAACGACTGCGATGAGGAAATGAGCGTCAGCGCGAACTCGGCCGCCACGCCCGGCGGTGCGGAGAGACAGGCGCTCGCGCTGGTTGTCCCCGACGCCGGCACGAAGACTTCGCCCAGCGCCAGCTCACGCGGCGCCGCGATGCCACAGGCGGACGCACCCGCGGGAAGGACAATCAGGGCGACGGTGTCTGCGCGACCGGAGGCCGCGGCGATCACGCGAGCTGAACCGACACTCACTGCGGTCACCAGTCCCGTCGTGCTGACGTTGGCGATCGCGGGTTCTGCCGCCGTGTACGTCACCGCCTGACCAGCGATGTCATTGCCGAACTGGTCGCGCACGGTGGCCCGCAGCCGCAACGTGTCACCAACGCCCAGATTTGCCAGCTCAGGCGTGACGATCACCGCCGCCGCCGCCGCCGCGAGCGCCGTCGCACTGAACGTGACCGGCGTGACGCCAGTCACCTGCGCCGTGACGCGCGCGGTGCCGGCCACGGTGCCCAGCGTCCACACGGTGGTGGCGACGCCCTGTGTGTTGGTGGTGGACGACGAAGGGTTGGTGGAGCCCGATCCCGCGCTCGCGTCCCAATCCACCCGTGCCCCCGAGATCGTCTTCCCACTGGCGTCGGTCACTACGACCGACAACGGCGTGACCAGCGTGCTTCCGACGCTCCCGGTTTGCAGCGTACCGGTCTGGGCACGAAGCGCAGCGGGGGTCTGCGTCGGACCGGTCGGCGGATCGCTTTTCGAGCAGGCGCCGAGCACGGCCACGGTGACCAGGAGCCGCGCGGCGACACCCCATGCGGAGCGAGCCGAGGTGCCGGCACCGTTGTCGGCAACGGTGCCCAAAAAGGCACGAACGGCGGCGCGAAGCGGGACGCGCATCGCAGACCGCGACCAAAGACTCGTAGTTGAACGCATAGGTGATGTTAACGCCGAAGTGCTGGCTGGGGTGTAGATTGGAGGCATGATCGACGGAGCGGGCAGGCTGACCGAACGTCTGCATCGTAAGACCGCAGCGCGGATGACCACGATGGGGCTGACCACCGCGGGGCTGTCCCTGTTGTACCTCATCGCGATCGGGTGTTCCGAGCGTTCCCGCGCCACGCGCGTGGGCAGCGGCGTGGCGATCGCGAGCAGTGCGAGTGGCGACGGCTGGTGGCGCAGCGGCGCCCCCGACGAATTGCCGCAGATGATGAACAGTGACCTGCCGTTTCGGTATCCTGTGACGGTGTTTCGGCGTCGACAACAGGGAAACGTGCTGCTCCGCCTGTACGTCGACGCCACTGGAACGGTTATTCCCGACAGCACGCGCGTGGCCAAACCCTCCGGTGAACCGCTGCTCGACTCGTCGGCACTCGCCGGCTCCTCCCTGTTGCGATTCCGTCCTGCCCGACGACGCGGCGTTCCGATCGCCGTCGTCATGCTCTTTCCCGTGCACTTTCGACATCCCGGTGAGCCGCGGCTCGCCGGCGATTCCTTGTGAGATTCGCCACCTGGTTCGCATCATGGCTACGACACTCCCCGCCA
>CAYWCJ010000113.1:0-5031 GCA_964456595.1 uncultured Gemmatimonas sp.
GTGACAAACGCCGGCGAGGACGACGGCGACTTCTGCTCGTCGAGATGGCCGGCATCATCGAAATCGAGGTCGGCGGCCGCATCCATCGTACTGTCGACCATGTCGTCGGCCGCGTCGTCCGACGTGTCGTCCGAAGCCTCCTCCGCGAGATCCTCGATGAGGAATGCGGGGGAGCCATCGACCGGGTTCGCGTCGAACTCCGCCTCCCGCGCGGCATCCGACACCGACACGAGATCGTTCGCTGTACGCTCGCTCGACGCATCACCAAGCTCCAGCACGTCCGCAAAGGAGACGTCCGCGCTCGCCGCCGTGTCGGGCCCGATGGATGACACGCGCACATCGTCGTCGTCTCCAACCCCACGCGCGTCCAACGCAAACGCGTCCGCGAGTTCATCGATCGCGCGCGCTGAGTCATCCGCGATCACCTCGCCACTCAGCGCGGCCAACCACGGCAACTCCGTCTCATCGAACGTCGATGCCAGCGCGGGCGAGTCCGACTCGTCATCCCCTCCGGCAGCCGGACCCGTCAAGCGCGGAGTTTCCTCGACCGTCAGGCTCGACGCGCCGTTCCATGGCGTGTCGCGTGGTGGCGCCGAGTCGGCCGCCTCATCGATCGGAGTCTCGGCCGCCAATTCCGCCGACAATTCCTCTGACAATTCTTCTGACAATTGCTCTGACACAGCCGGCAACGCCGCGGCGTCCGCAAACTCGAACGAATGCCCGTCGACAGTGAGCGACGAATCCTCCGCCACGATCTCCGGTACCAGGTCACCCGCTTCGCGTCCGAAGGCCGCGACTGCATCGGGGATGGACGTGACGTTCGTCGGGGTGACAAAGCGTGGCGAGCCGACGCGCGAGAGGAGCTCGCTCGTATCGGGCCACTCCGGTGCCATGATCCCCTCTTCGAACGCCAGCGCGTCACCATCAGCGAGGTCGTCGCTGACCGAGGCGGCCGCGTCTGCGCTGACTGGCGAGGCGGTCCGGTGATCGAGTCCATCCCCCCCGCCGCGGCTGATCAGTGGAGCGCCGGTTGGTGTGCCGTGCGAGCCGAATACGAACGCGTCGCTCGCCAACAGCTCGTCGGACGGATCGTGCGCCGCAAACGCGTCCAGCGCGTCAAGTACGTCGCGTGAAGCATCTGCGAACACCGGAGTCGGCGCGCGTGGGGCGATCGCGTCCGATGGCGTGAACGATTCGGTGAGTGATTCGGTGAATGATTGGCTGACGTCGTCGGTGGCTGGCGCACGAACCGACTCGGACAGGTCTGACGGGGCGTCGACGGTCGCCGCATCGGACCATGCGTCGTGACTCAGCGCCGGGGTCGCGTTTCGCGGAGCAGGTGGCGCCTCCGGTGTGCCCGCAGACTCAATCGCGTCGAGATCGAGCGGCGTGAAGTGCGCGATGCGCGCGTTCACCACATCGAAGTCGACCGCACGCAAGGCCGCATCCGGTGTCGGCACCGCAGGCAAGCCGATCGCCGGAAGCGAATGCATCGGCGTGGGCACGTACGCCACATGGATCGCCGTTGTCGGCGCAGCGAGCGCGGGGATCGACATCGCAGAGAGCGCGACGAGCTGCGAGGCGATATCATCGTTACGCGGATCGGCATCCAGTACACGCTCGTACCACCGTCGCGCGGACGAGGTGTCGCCACTCGCCTTGGCGATATCACCCAGGTGCCGAAGTGCGATGAGGTTCTCGGGATCGAGCGTGAGCGCCTGCTCGAAGACCAAGCGTGCTTCGTCGAGCGTTCCCGACTCGTACAGCGCCTGGCCATAAACGATGTAGCCGCTCATGTGCCCCGGCTGCTTCGGCAGGTGCTCGCGACACAGCGCTATTGCCTGTGACAAGTCACCTGCCTTGCGCAGTTCGTTGGCCAGCGGTGCAAAATATCGACGCGGGTTCTCGTCGAACTTCTTGCGGAGTTCGTCGATCCGGGCAGCAGTGCTCATCCGTCGAGAGCCCTCGAGTGTGATCCCGTCGCGACGCGGGGCGGCCACCATGGCGCGCCAAGTTAGCCGCCGTCGCAGGGGGAAGTCAATTGTGCAGGTGTCGCAGAAGTCGTGATGTCTCTTGCTTTTAGCGAATCGCGGCCGCTAGGTTTCCCGGTTCGTTTCCCGGCTCGGCGAGTCGCGCGTCCCACGGTGGGTCGAGTGCTCGCGCACCGCGCGCACGCATGGTGCGCCCGGACGTTCGCCGGATCCCGTCTCGACCTCTCGTGCGGTGTGCAACCCGTGTGAGGTCCGAGGCCCGGGAGCTTACCCACTGTCTGTCCAACCGACCCAAGGAGTCCCGCCCCGTGCTGCAATCGATGCGGAGCGCCGCGAAATACATCTGGATCATTCTCATCGCGGCGTTCGTCGGCAGCTTCCTGCTGTATGAGACGTCGGGACTTGCAGGCCGTTCGCCTGTGACGACCACGACCGCCGTAGCCACGGTGAACGGTGAAGAGATCCTGCTGACGACGTGGCAGAACGCGGTCAACAACCTCGAACAGTCGGAGCAGCAGCGACTGGGACGTGGCATTACCCTCGACGAACGTCGCACGCTCGAAGACAATGCGTTCGAGCAGCTCGTCAACGAGGTGTTGTTGCAGCAGGAGTTCAAGCGTCGCGGCATCACGGTAACAGACGATGAAATCCTCCAAGAGGCACGCATGGCGCCTCCGCCGCAGGCCATGCAGTCGCCGGAATTGATGACGGATGGACAGTTCGACATCGAGAAGTACCGTCGCCTGCTGGCGAGCCCGATGGCGCGTCAGTCCGGAATGCTCGCTGGCCTGGAGGCGTATTACCGCTCCGAGATCCCCAAGCGGAAGCTATTCGATCAGGTCTCGTCCGACGTCTATCTCACCGACGAGCGCGTGTGGCAGACCTATCGCGACCGTCATGATTCGACGCAGGTGACGTACGTACTGCTGCGCCCGGAATCGCTGACAGATACGACCGTGGCTGTAACGGACGCGGAGATCAGCGAGTTCTACGAGCGCAACAAGAAGCGTTTTGATCGTCCAGGCCGTGCGGTCGTGTCGCTGCTCTCGGTGCCTCGCGCGATCACCGCCGCGGATTCCGCCGAGGCCAAGTCGCGCATCGAGAAGATCCGCAGCGATATCGTTGGTGGCGCGAAGTTCGAGGACGTCGCCAAGCGCGAGTCGACGGACAGCGTCTCCGGCGCACAGGGGGGCGCGTTGGGCAAGGGTGTGCGCGGTCGCTTCACCCCCTCGTTCGATGACGCAGCCTACGCGCTCAAGCCGGGCGAGCTGTCGCAGCCGGTGCAGACGCCGTTCGGCTGGCACATCATTCGTGTCGATAGCCGCAAGGGAGACACGCTGGACGTGCGTCACATCCTCGTGAACATCACGCAAAGCGACTCCTCGGCCACGCGTACCGATCGCCGCGCCGACTCGCTGGCGAGCCGCGCGGGCAGCACCGACGATCCGAAGAAGTTTGACGACGCAGCCAAGGTGCTGGGCCTTACGCCGTCGTCCGTCATCGCGATCGACAAGGAGCCGCTGACGTTCGCCGGCCGCTACGTGCCGAGTGTGAGTGCCTGGGCGTTCTCCGGCGTGACCCCGGGCGAGACGAGCGACCTGTTCGACTCTCCTGAGGCGTATTACGTGGCGCGTCTCGACTCTATCGAAGCGGGTGGCACGCAGTCGCTCAGTGCCGTGACGGGCGAGATCAAGACACGCCTTTCGCGCGACAAGCGTATCGAGAAATTGCGTCCGGCGGCCGAACAGCTGCTGGCCAACGCGAAGTCGTCGTCACTCGAAGCGGCCGCGCAGCAGCGACAGCTTCCGGTCGAGAAGACCGCGCTGTTCACGCGGATCGACGCGGTGCCGGGCCTCGGCCAGTTCAATCAGGCGATTGGTGCGGCGTTCACGATTCCCGTTGGCGGAGTTGGTGGTCCGGCCGCAGCAACTGATGGAATGGTCGTCTTGCGTGTCGATTCACGCAGCGAGGCCAACAAGGCTGCGTTTGAGGTACAGAAGGCGGAGCAGAAGGGTCAGCTCACGCAGTCGTTGCGTCAGCAGCGCGTAGAAGAGTTCCTGCGCGGTCTGCGTGAGACGGTCAAGGTGGACGATCACCGCGCGAAGGTGATGTCGCAGCTTCGTCGCCAGGCGCCGACGTGATGCGCATTTGATCTTCGACGCGACAAAGGCCCCGCGATCAAGTCGCGGGGCCTTCGTTTTGTGGTGCGCTGATGGATGGAACGCGTAGGGGTTTCGCTCGAATGCCGAGTTTCGACCTAGCTGATCAGGCGCTTGGGCTCGGGACGCTCTGCTTCCGTGGTTTCGATATCCTGGGCGGGACCCGAAGTCACCCGATCGTTGCCCGGCGCCGGATCGGTGATGGACTTCTGCGCGTCGGTGATGTTGCGCTTGAATTCGTTGATACCCTTGCCCAGTGAGCCCGCGATCTCCGGGATGCGCTTGGCACCGAAGAGGAGCAGCACGATGACGAGAATGATCAGGATCTCGCCGAAACCAAAGTTGCCGAAGTTCATGAGGGGCTCCTAGAACAGGGACCGCGCGATAAGGTAGGCGATCAAAACCCCCAGCAGACTCAAGAGCGAGACGTCCAGGGCGACGGGTCCAACTGCGAACTTCAATATAATCAAGTCGATCGGCAGTGGGCCGACTGACGGGGTGACGCCTGTGGTAAGAAACTCCTTCACGGCACCGGCAGGAAGAAAGCGTCGCGCAACCTGTGTAAGCAACCCACCAGCCACAAATCCGCTGGCGAGCACCAACACATGGAACACCGGCCGATGCTTCGAAGGTCCGCGGGCCATCACCAGCGCCGCTGTACAACATACGAAATCGCGTCCACCAACGCCGAGCGCGCTGGTCCCTCGGGCAACTCACTCAGCGCATCCTCCGCCTCGCGCGCGAACTGATCGCCGCGACGCCGTGCGTAGTCGAGCCCACCGTGATCACGCACGATACCGATCACTTCGCTGATCGCGTCGTCCTCGGGCTCGGCGGCGCGATGTCGGCGACGGAGGTCGCGCCTCCGGCCGTGGCGCCGG
>CAYWCJ010000113.1:5041-12417 GCA_964456595.1 uncultured Gemmatimonas sp.
GCGGCGAACAATGATTCGACCCGCAGGCGCTCCGACGACGGCATTTCCCGCAGCGCGGCGATCAGCGGCAGCGTCACCTTATGCTCCTTGAGATCGAGTCCGCCCGGCTTGCCCGTCATCTCCTGCCCTTCCGTGTAGTCGAGGAGATCGGCGGACACCTGGAACGCCATCCCAAGTCGCTCACCATATCGCACGAGCGACTCTCGATGACGTGGCGCACCGCACAACGCGCCCACGTCGCACGCCGCCACAAACAGTGATGCGGTCTTGGCGCGAATCAACGTCTCATAGTCGCGCTCTGTAAACGCGAGCGCATCGAACGCGGACAGCTGACGCATCTCGCCCAGCGTCATCTCGTTCGATGCATTGGTGATGGCCGCCATCGCCTCCAGATCACCCAGTCGCACCAATTCACGGAGCGCGCGCAGATACAGGTAGTCGCCCATGATGACGGAGACCTGATGGCTGAAAAGCGCGTTGACCGTGGGCATGCCGCGACGGAGCGTGGAATGATCGACGGCGTCATCGTGCACGAGCGTGGCGAGGTGAATGAGCTCGACGACGGCAGCGTAGGTGACGGCGCGCGGCTGCGAGCGTTCCTCGACGGCGGCGGAGAGCAGCAGCAAGGTCGGGCGGAAGAGTTTCCCCTTCATGCCCATGAGGTGTTCCTGCACCTCCTGCACGAGCGGCACATCGGCCGACACGATGCGCCACAGCTCCTGCGAAACCACGCCGAGCTGGTGGTGAATCGGTGACTGGATATCACGCAACGCCGCGGTCAGCGCCGTGGGCGTGCGAGTCGATAGCGTCATGACGCTATGTGCTCGAGTGCCGCCAGTCGGGCGGCAACGTCGCGGAAATTGATGTCGGTGGCGTACACGCGCTGAAAATAGCTCCGAGCCTCACCCCACCGCTGCAGGGCCTCGCACGAATATGCGAGAAGATAGAGCACTCCGACCCGTTGCTCGTCATTGAGCCCCGGTTCGTGAAGCGCCCGTGAAAGGACGGTTGCCGCGACCTGATAACGACCCTGCTCGACGAAACATTGCCCCAACGCCTCGTATGCCGGTAGACGGTGTGTGCGACTGCGCAGCGCCTTCTGGAACTCCGCGATCGCGTCGTCCAACAACCCCATTTCCTTGTACGCGACCCCGAGGTCATAGCGACTCTCGAAGTCCTCCTCACCAAGTGAACGCGAGACCCCCTCCTTGAAGTGCCGAAGGAGTGCGGCGAAATCGGCATCCTCATCACCGCTGACCGTCGGCTCGCGCATCCGCATGCGGGTGGAGATTGGTGCTTCGTCTTCTCGCAGCCAGTCGGCGAGGTTCACGAACCCCTCGGCCGGCGGCACTGGAGCCACTGGCGTCGGGGGTGGTGGTGCCGCGCTTCCGAGCGCTACGCGCGCACGATCGTCCAGCGGATCGATCTCCAGGACGCGCACATACACCGCCTGCGCACGCGCCTCCTCTCCGCTGCGTACCAACGTATCCGCGAGGTCGAGGTAGGCAAAGCGCAAACGTTGTTGGTCCTGCAACCGGACCGCGAGTTCGACGCGCTTCTGGTGATAGGACACGCGTTCCGGACTGACGCCCACCAGCACTTCGGAGACATCCGCAGCGTGCGCGATCTGCCCGCTCTGCACAAAGCCGGTCAGCGAGGCTTCGAGCTCGGCGAGCGCTGCATCCCGTTGGCCGGATTCGAACAGCGCCTCCGCCAGGCGGCGACGCAGCGCCCAATCCTGAGGGCGCTCCGCGACGAGGGCGCGGAGTTCATCGCGACGAGAGACGGCCACGACATTCGCTTCGGCCGCAACGGCGGCGATCGGGAGAGACGGCGTGAGACGAACCGCCGAGAGGTCGTCCGGCGGCGAGTCGGCATCGACGACGAGCGAAGGGTCGGTGCCGGCGTCCGGCAACTCCAGTGAGCGCACCATCGCCGTCGGCTGCTCCGACTGGTCATCAGGCCGCGGCTTCGATGGTGCCCCTGACTGGCCGGAAAACGCGGCGGGGTCCTGCTCTCCCTCGCTTTCGACCAGCTCGAGGAACGCGCCATCGGGATCCGCCTCCTCTGCCAGAATGGTCGCCGGATCGATCGTTGTCTCGTCGACCGCGCGCGCGGAGTCGGGGAAGGCCCCCGGCTCATCGCGCGACGGGGCGATCACGACAGGCGCGCCGAGTGGAGTGTTGGCACGCACCAGCCCCTCGTCGACCAGTTCGTCGCTGACCACGAGTGGCGGCAGCTCACCCGGAAGGATGAAGTCGTGCGGATCGAGGCGGTACGGCGGGCGACGCTGCAGGGCGACCGGGTCCGCCTCCGCGGCGAGCAGCGCACGTTCAGCGCCCACCGCGATGGCTGCCTCGATCGCGAGCATCGGTGCCGGTGTGAGCAGCGGAGGCAGCGCATCGCGCGCCATCGATTCTTCGATCGAGGCCGCGCAGGCATCCTCGCGCTCGTGATCGTTCGACTCCACCAGCGATTCGTCGAGCGGCTCCGGGAAGGGACCGTGATTCCACGGTTGATCTTCGGCGTCGTCTGATGCGTTGTGATAATCCACCGACTCGCGATGGTACTCGTCGTCCGCTGGGTCATCCAATGCCTCGACGACCGGCTCCTCGTTGACCGATTCGACCGACTCAGGCACGTCCGTCGCGGGCGAAACAGAATCGACGTGATCGGCGCTGCGATCAGACGACGTGCCGGAATCGAATGCCGGCAACTCGTCGGTCTGATCGTCGACCAGATCGAACGCGACCAGCTCCATGGCGAACGCGGCGTCGAACGTGAGCGAGTCCGCCGCCTCGCGCTCGTCTGGCACATCGATCAGGACCTCGTCGTCCCGCAGCGATGGTGTGTCGACCCTCCAGTCGATCGGTGGCAGCTCGTGATCGAGCAACGAGTCCCCATCCACGAGATCGAGCGTCGGAAGCTCGAGGTACGACGGTTCCGGCTCGATCGTCGGGATTGCGAAATCGATGTCTTCGAGGACGGAGGGCGCGAACTCAGGCGAGTTGGTGGTGAAGCCGGAGGGAGACGCGACCGGGTCGGGCGACGAGACGAGCGTGGGCAGAGGCGCCGCGTCGGGTGCCTCAGCGACCGCGAGCGGTCGGACCGTTGGCACGTCCAGATCGATGAACGACAACGTTGCGTTGAAAACCGGCGTCACCGGCGGCGTCGTGGCGCGCTGCGCGAACGGGCTCTCTACCGGGGCGGTGGCGGCCTGTGTGCGTGGCGGCGTCACAGGCGCATTGGCCGCGCCGTAGTCCACGTCGAGAAACACAAGGTTCGACGACTTGTCGCCCGGAAAGCGCTGGGCCTCGGTCGGGACCACCGCTTCCACATCCGGCGGCGTCCGACGACGCGGCAACGTCACTCCGGCGCGTTCGGCGTGCTCGTCGACCAGGCGTCGCACTTCGGTGAGCTCGGGCGTCAGGTCTGCCACCTCGGCGAGCGCGCGCATCGCTTCCTCGACGCGCCCGTCCTGCTGCATGCGGGCGGCGTAGTCGAGGAAGTTGCGTGTCGCGTCTCCGCGCAGACCCTTGCGGGCGCAGATTCGGCCCAGCGTGAAGTACACGTTGGATCGACCGGGCGCGTTGCGGAGGATCTTGTTGCAGAGCGCGATCGCGTTGTTGAACAGGCCGGCCGTGGCGTAGTGCTCCACCGCGCGCTCGTAGTACGTCACCGCGTCGGGCACTCGCCCCTGACGCAGCGCGAGATCGCCGACCTTGTTCAGCAACGCAACGTCGACGTCCTCTCCGTCAGCTTCACTCTCTTCGATCGCGCGGACGTACGACGCGATGGCCCGGTCGATCTGCTTGAGCTGCTCGAATTCAGCCGCCTTCTTCCGGTGCTTCGCGGCGTTGGACATGCGTTCGAGGCGGTCTCCCGGGGACGTACCATGCGCCCGGACGGCGGGCGTGAAGTCAATGCGACAAGCAGCGGAAACTGGTGATCAGAGCCCTGGGTGACAAGCGTTCCCACGAGCCCACGCCACTCGACAGAGACGCTCGCCGAACCAGTAAGGCAACGCACGAAAGTCGTCGACGCTGTGCACGGCGATGTCGGCGCTGAAGCCGACGGCCAACTGCCCGGTTTCTCCGGCAAGGTCGAGTGCGGCAGCCCCGTTGACCGTGGCGGCAATCCATGCCTCCGCGGCCGACATACGTAGTTCGCTGATGGCCAAGGTCATCACCAGCGGGTACGACTGCAGCGGCGATGTGCCCGGGTTGAAGTCGGTGGCGAGGGCAACCGCTGCCCCGGCGTCGATCAACGCGCGTGCCGGCGCCTGTCTTCCCGTCCCCAAGAATAACATGGTCGCAGGGAGCAGGGTCGCCACCGTGTCCGACGCGGCCAGCGCCGCGATGCCGACCGGCGAAATGGCGGCCAGATGATCGACCGACATCACCCGCAAGGACGCACCCAGGGCAGCGCCACCGCCGTCATGCAGCTCATCGGCATGGAGCTTGGCCTTGAGGCCGGCCCGGGCGGCTCCGTTGACCAGTTCGCGCGTCTCCGCCAGGGTGAAGACGCCGGGTTCGCAGAAGACATCGGCGAACGTGGCCAGCTGCTCGTCTGCGACCGCGGGATACAGCGTGTCGATGATCTCCCGAATCCACGACGTCCGACCATCGGCGAGTTCGCGTCGCTCGAAGGGTATTTCGTGCGCGGCAAGACACGTGGCGACAATGCGCTGCGGGAGCGCATCAGCGAGCCGCGCGATCACCCGAAGCGTACGGAGTTCGTCGGCATACGAGAGACCGTATCCCGATTTGATCTCGACCGTCGTCACACCACCGGCGGCCAATCGCGCGAGTCGTGGCACCGCGAGCGCGAACAGCTCTGCATCGGAGCGTGCGCGCAGATCCCGTACTGACGAGTGAATGCCACCGCCGCGTCGCGCGATCTCGAGATACGGCACGCCCGTGGCCCGCAGCTCCTGTTCCTCGTAGCGTGCCTTGCCGAAGATCGCATGCGTGTGCGAGTCGACAAAACCGGGCGCGAGCAAACCCCGATCGCAGTCGATCTCGCTGGCCTCCGGGAATCGCTGTCGCAGGGCGTCGTCGGTATCCACCGCCGTGATGCGATCGCCCTGCACGGCGACGCCCACACCGGCACGTACATCGGCATCGCGCATCTCCCCGCCCCGCCGCGCACGGGCCGGACCAGCGCAGGTGATGGTCTGTGCCGCGTTCACGAAAAGCGTAGGAGGCGCGTTCACCACATCGGTCGTGTTGCGCATCAGGCCATCACATCCCGCACCCGCGACATCAACCGCAGCGGCGCCTGGGCCTCCCCGCGACACGCGTAGTAGCACGCGTTGCAATCGATGGGCGCGTAGCCCTTGTACGCCTGCCACGGGCCGTCGGCAGGAAAATCCGGACACCGTCGCACCATCCCCTGCGGATCGATGTGAATGGTGGTGCTGCCGCTCTGACACGGCTCGGTCATTTCACCCCGCACGTAGCGCGGAATCTGTTCGAGATAGTAGTCGGAGTTGGTGATGACGCCGCGCTTGCGCTTCTTGTACGCCAGCAGCTCGGCCACCACACGATCGAGCTCCACCTGCTCGCCGCTGCCAAGCATGAAGTCGCGATTACCGTTCTTGAAGTCGGTATACACGGAAAAGTTCACGCCGCCCCCCAATGCCGCGGCGCGCTCGACGATCGGCAGGATCTGATCGAGGTTGTCGTTCTTGATGACGGTGTTGAAGCGTACGCCGCCGATGCCCGCTTCACGCATGCGCGGCACGATGTCGAGAATTTTGGCGGACAGTCCGGGAATACCGCGCGCCTGATCGTGCCGTTCGTCGAGATAGTCGAGCGAAATGTTGAACTGATCGACGCCCGCATCCCACAACGACTGCGCGCGATCGAGTGTGAGCATCGCTCCGTGCGTGATGAGTTGCACGTACGTGAGCCGTACGGCCTGACGCACACTCGCGACGATCGCCTCGAGATCCTTGCGCAACGTCGGTTCGCCACCGGTGAACGTGACGAGCATCGGCGAGAACTTCCGCGCGATCTCGGCGAACTGCGCGATCTCTGTATCACGCGTTTCGGACGGCGTCTTCCAGTAGTCACAGAAGCCGCAGCGCGCGTTGCAGCGCATCGTGACTTCGAAGTTGAGCAAGACCGGGCGGCGTCGCGCGCGCAGCCAGGCGTACTTGCCGAGGAAGAGCGGAACGTGCCATGGCCGATAGCGACTCGACAGCATCAGGTGTGCGTGTGGGACATGGACGAGTCGGGCGGCAGATCGGTTGACGGATGGTTCAGCATCGGCAATTGAATCTTCTCGCGCACTGCCGTCGCGATGGCTATGTCGTAGCCCGCGTCGGCATGGCGCGCGACGCCGATGCCAGGATCGTTGGTCAGCACGCGCTCGAGGCGGCGACGCATGCGGTCGCTGCCATCCGCCACGATCACTTGTCCGGCATGGAGCGAATTGCCGATTCCCACACCGCCACCATGATGGAATGATACCCACGATGCGCCGCTGGCGACGTTGAGCAACGCATTGAGAATCGCCCAATCGGCGATCGCATCACTGCCGTCCTTCATCGCCTCGGTCTCGCGGAACGGCGAGGCGACACTACCCGTATCGAGGTGATCGCGCCCGATGACAATCGGCGCCGACACTTCACCGCGGGCAACGAGGCCGTTGAGCGCAAGGGCAAAACGCGCTCGATCTCCCTGCCCCAACCAGCAGATGCGTGCCGGCAATCCCTGAAACGCAATCCGTTCGCGCGCCAGCGTGATCCAACGGCGCAGCTGCGCATCGTCCGGAAAAAGGGAGAGCACCAACTCATCGGTGCGATGGATGTCAGCAGGATCGCCGGAAAGTGCGACCCAACGGAATGGTCCCTTCCCTTCACAAAACAGCGGCCGGATGTACTCCGGGACGAAGCCGGGAATGCGAAACGCGTCGTCCACACCCGCGTCGAACGCGACGGTGCGGATGTTGTTGCCGTAGTCAAAGGTGATGGCGCCTCGATCCTGCAACGTGCGCATGGCGCGCACATGTTCGACCACCGACGCCGTCGCGCGCGCGATGTACGCCGTCGGATCAGACCCACGGAGCGACGCGGCGTCGGCGAGCGTCATGCCTGCCGGCACATAGCCGACCAGCATGTCATGTGCACTGGTCTGGTCGGTGAGCACGTCGGGCACCACACCGCGACGCACAAGTTCGGGCAGCACCTCGGCAGCATTGGCACAAAGACCAACCGAAAGTCCGACGCGATGCTGCTGGGCGTCGCGCAGCCACGCCAATGCTTCATCGAGCGAGTACGTCATGCGATCGCAGTAGCGCGTGTCGATCCGCTTCTGGATGCGTGACGGATCGACGTCGATACCGAGTACGGCCGCACCATGCATCGTGGC
>CAYWCJ010000114.1:0-12327 GCA_964456595.1 uncultured Gemmatimonas sp.
GCGGATGCCCCGGTGCAATCCCGCTGTCCACCACCGCGATCCTCACGCCACGCCCGGTCGCATCGCGCAACTCGGGACTCGCCGTCGACAGTAACGTGCGCGTCACGCGGTGCCCGCCGCAGTACTCAGCATCGGTCCGCTGCGTCCAAGCACCTCGCGCGTCTCCCCGTCAGCCACGACGCGTCCGGCCTGCAAGACAATCGTGCGCGGTGCGAGCGCCGCCACGGCACGACGATGCGTGATCAGCAACACCGTGCGTTGCGACAACCACTCATGCATCGCGAGAAGAACTGTCGCCTCGGTGGACGGATCGAGCGCGCTCGTCGCCTCATCAAGTATCAGCACCTGCGGATTCGCCAACACCGCACGCGCCAGCGCCAACCGCTGCCGCTCTCCACTCGACATGGCACGACCACGCTCCCCAAGCACGGTGGCCATCGCATCGGGAAGCGTCGCGAGCCATGCGCCCAACCCGACCAGCGACAGCGCGCGCTGCAGCGACTGCTCATCCGCTTCGGGCGCAGCTACGCGAAGGTTGGCGGCCACCGACGCATGAAAGACGAATGGGTCGGTCTCCACCGCGAGCACGTACTTCCGCAATGTCGCCAGTGGCAGCGTGCGAACATCATGTCCATCGAGTCGCACGACCCCACGCTGCGGATCGGTGTGCCGCACCAGCAGATCGGCGAGCGTCGACTTGCCCACGCCGCTCTCACCCACGATGGCCACACGCTCGCCGGCCGCCATGCGCAGCGACACACCATCGAGCACCGCCGCGCGATCGAAGATGTAGGCGACGTCGTCCAGCTCCACATCGCCGTGGCAGTGGGCCAGCGTGACGGGAATGGCAGGCTCCTGCACCTCGGTCGGCGCGTCGAGAATCTCGGCCACACGCGACAACGAGACCTTGGCCGACGCGACACTCGCGTAGATCCCCATCATCCCCTGAATGGGGCTGAGCAGCCGCATCTGGTACGCGGCGAACGCCACCAGCGTGCCGATCGAGATCTCGCCGCTGATGACACGCCAGCCACCATACGCAAACACGGCGGCCGAACCGAACGCGAGCAGCACGCCGGGCAATCCGCCGCTGAGATACGTCAGCCTCCGCATCGCCATGAGCGCATCCACGAACCCGCTGTTGCGACGACGGAACTCGTCTTCCGATCGCTGCTGCGCGTTGTGCGACACGAGCAGCTTCATTCCCTGCAGGGCTTCAATGAGAAACGTACCTACGCCAGCGCTCTGATCACGCACGCGCGCCACCTGTCCTTCCAGTCGCCGGCGATACGCCACAGTGGCCCACAACGCAGCCGGCAGCGCCAGCAACCCCACCAGAAACAGCCGCTTGTCGAGCAGCAGGAGCATCACGACACTGCCCACCAGATACACCGCCTGCCCAATCCACGCCAACGCGACTTCCGCGGCCACACGCTGAATCTCGGCGATATCGCTGTTCACCCGCGATGCAATCTGGCCGATGGGTGTGCGCGTGAACCAGCGCGGTGACAGCGTCTGCAGATGTCGAAACACCTCGAGTCGCATGTCGAAGAGAATGTCGGCTGACACGCGCGTGTAGCGCAGTCCACTCACAACATTGAGCACCAGCGACGCACCGGTGAGCGCGAGAAATCCACCGACGGTCCACAACAGCACGCGCACGTCGCGCCCGATGAGTGCCTTGTCGACGAGAATCTTGGAGAGGAACGGCTGTGCCAGCGACAGCGCGGTACTCACCAGCGACAGCACGACCACCAGCGCCAGCCGCCCGCGATACGGGCGCACATACTTGAGCGCAGCCCGCATCGAACGCGCCAACTATCGCGGCACGACGATGATGTCCGTCATGTCTGAGGTGAACGTGGCCGTGCGCAATAGACGCAACGTCTGCGCATCGTACATGTCGATGGTGGCGCCGGCGGTGTGTACATACAGCACGTTGCCGTTGGTGCTCACGGTGAGCCCCATGCGCGGTCGCCCGTCAAATTCCACCCGCTGCGCCACACGACGGTTCTCGAGATCGAAGGTCCAGAACTGATAGTTGCCGACCTGCTGACGCAGCCCGTATGCGCGTTGCCGACCGGGGGCGAGCGCAAAGCCCACCGACTCACTTGGGCCGAGCGGATAGAAGTCGACGGTGCGCTTGGCGAGGTCGACACGCGCGACACCCATCAGTGTGCGACGATTGATGGGATCGGTGGTGCGAAACAGTCCGGTCGAGAAGCCATTCTCCTCATAGAGACTCTCAGGGAAGCCGAAGCTCCAGTTGCCGAGTCCATCGTCGACGGAGCGTTGCAGATCCCACTTGTCGACCTGCTTGAGCGTCTTCGTGTCGTAGATGAGGACGTCCTCATCGGTGAAGAAGTACATGAACGCGCCATCGGGCGAAAACAGAATCTGCGCGAACTCGCGCTCCTTGCCGTCGGGCCACTGAATGGTGTCGGTGACGGCGCGTGTGGCGAGATCGTAGCGCAGCAACGTCGGCTTGCCGATCTCCCATCGGTCCAACTTCTTGCGCGCGGTCTTCACCAGCAGAATCGCGAAGCGGTCCTTCGGGTCGACATTGAAGCCGCGCATGCGCACGCGCGTACTGTCGTCGCTGAGCGTGAACTTGCTCGTCGCCTTGCGCGTGGCGACATCGAAGATCTCGATCCACTCGAACGCTGCGTCGGTGGCGTAGAGTTTCGTGCGATCGACGGAAAGCGTGAGGCCGATGGGGATACCGATCGAAACGGGCATCGAATCGCGCACGGCCATCGATGATTCATCGATGACGAATACCTTCTTGTCGTACGTGCCGTAGAAGATGGTGCCGTTGCCGCCGTTCGCCGGCTGCGCAACAAGCATACGCGCCCCAACGAGCAGCATAGACGCGGCGAGCGCACATCGCCGTGCATGTGACCGCAGCACGCGACCAGTCCGAAACGCGCTCACGGGAAGATCAGGTCGATCTTGCGCCAATCCTGCTGCGCCGCCGCACACTTCGCGGTCCAGTCGGGCGCGTGGTTGTACAGGTCCGGCACGTGAATGGGCCAGAAACAGGTGATGTAGCAATCGTACAAATCGCGCTCCACAGGCTGACACAACCCGGCAGTCGAACCAGTGCTGTCCACTTCCCAGCCAGGCGAGAACACGAAGGAGCAGCCGAGTGGAATGTGCGGACCCTCGGGCAATCGCGGCCCGATGTTCTGCAGCGCGACCACATCGGGTGCATCGTGCAACTCGGCGATGTGGCGTGCCTTGCGATTGATGGCTTTCAGATGTCGCATGATCGGCCTCGACTCAGGAGTCGAACTGACGCAGGAACTCGGGGCGGCGCGCAGCCAGCGTCGCGTACACCTCGAGACAAGTGGCACTCCACCGACGAATCCAGTCGCAGTAGTGCAGGTTGGGCTGTTCGGTCGACCCGTAGCGCGTGTGCGCTTCGTGATAGCAGCCACCGGCGCACAACGAGCGCGCCCAGCAGGTATGACAATCGGTCTTGTTGTCGATGTGATGCTTGCGCAGATAGTCGTTCTGCAACTCGTGATCGATGCCCTTGGTGACCGATCCGAGTTTGTGCGTGTCGGAACCGGCAAAGCGATGACAGAGCGCGACGTCACCATCAGTCGCTACGCCCAGCAACCCAAGTCCGGCGCCGCACGGATACGCCTTCGCCACACCGCGGTGAATCTCTTCGAGCGTATCGCGCACATTGGAGAAACCATGATGCCGACCAGCCAGCGATGTCTGCAGATAGTCCGCCGCGAGCGCATTGAAGCCACCCAGCATGTACTCGAAGCCGTCGTCGGCGATGGCGTAGTCGCGCTGCCACTTGGTGGTCACGGGCGCAAAGCCCACTTCCCAGAAGCCCAACTCCTCCTTGAGGTGACGATAGATGTCGGTCACTTCGAGGTTGTCGCGCGTGAGCGTGACGCGTGCGCCGATGGGGCGCCTGGTGTGACGACGCAACAACTCCTTCACGCGCGGAATGATGACATCGTAGCTGCCCTTGCCGTTGGAAAAAACGCGCAACTTGTCCTGCTGCTCGCGATCGCCATCCATCGACACGGTCACGCCAACGTTCTCGTCCACCATCCAGTCGATGATATCGTCGCGCAGCAGCGTTGCGTTGGTGGTGAGGCTCGCATCGACGCTCTTGCCCAACTCGGCGCCGCGCTGCCGCGCATACGACAGCGCATACTGCAGCACCTTGAAGTTGAGCAGCGTTTCACCGCCAAAGAACGTCAGATGGACACTCGGCGAACTTCCCGATTCGCTCATCATGAAGTCCACGCTCTGGCGTGCGGTCTCTTCACTCATGAAACGAGGCTTGGTGGCCGGTTCGCTGATGCGGTCCTCGCCGTACTCGTAGCAATACTTGCAACTGAGATTGCACTTGCTCGTCACGTTCATCACGAGCGTGGTGAGCGGAATGCGTTTGCGCGGTCCTTCGGCGCGCGGTGCGATCACCGGCGCGGCAACTTTTCGAATGGCCTGTGCCGCCAGCAGTTCGTCGACCGTTTCTTCCACCAGCAACCGCGGAAAGCGATCGGCGAGTCGCTCGGTCATCACCGTCGCGTCGACATCGCCCTCCTGCAGCACCTCCAGCACCGCCGCCGAGGTCGCGTCGAGTCGGAACACGGCCGCCGACGGCACGAGATACACATGCGGCGCGCCATCGGCGCTGAACGAGTGGTAGTCACCACGGGCGAGCATCATCACGGGGCAGTCCTTGAAGGTTCCCAACGCATGTACAGCGGAACGGTGACGATCAGAAGCGAGCGAGCTTTCAGCGGACGGCCGCCGACACCTGGCGGCATGTACGACGCGACGACATATACATCACCAATGTTGTTCTTCGAGCCCGAGCGACTGGGATTCGGACCATCGACTGCGGGCGTGAACACACCCTGCTGGCTGAGCTGCCCGACCCACCTCACGTCGTCATCCTTGAACGTCACGCCGTACTCTTCGAGGCTCCACGTCACCGGCACGACGCCGAGTGTGATGTCGTCGGCAGTGTCCGGTTTGCCGTCTGCGCCGTTGGCGATGCCGACCGCTTCGAAGCGCGCAAACTGTTTCGGGAATTGCACACCACCGACGCGCGCCATGTTGGAGTTCGGGGTCACGCGAATGCGATCGATCTTCTCGTAGGCCACCACGGCGTCCTTCAGTGCGGCACCACTCACGAAGAGATCGCGGGCGCCGATCGACGCTGCACTGTCGACGTTCACGCGCACGACGATCTGGTCGGCGCTGTTGCGCACCACACGCGTGACCGTCACCCCCGGACCGAAGTCCACTGCATTCGCGGCAACCGCCTTCGCGAAGTTGGCGCCGAAGACACTCACCTCGACGTCACGCGCGCCGCGCTTGAACGCCCGCGGCACGACCGCGGCGACCGTTGCACTCGCACCTACCCGTTTCGCCGTGATATCGATGCCAAATTCGTCGTAGCCACCGCGAAACCATCGACCCGACAGTTCCTGCCATCCCGGTTCCACCGACAGGACTTCGCGCCATGCGCTGTCGGCGTTGCTGGCCGTCGATGACGAACGGCCACGCCACTGATGTCCCGTGTACACGACCGCCTTGCCATCGCGCGAGATCGGAGCGCCGCCCGACGCAAACGCGTACGTCGCGCGGGTCGTGAACTCGTCGTCGGTGCCGGGCACCTTGCTCACGGTCAGCCGTCCGAACAGCGCACCGCGACCCACCTCGTAGCCCGAGAGGAGCCAGGTGCCTTCGAGTGGCGCCGGTCGCATGGTGGCCGACCAGGCGGTCCAGTCGGCGGTCTGCAACGGGAACGCGCGCGTCAGGTGCGTGATCGCCTGATCCATCGGATGCGGAACCGGCGCGCTGTCGGGCGCTGGCCCGGATCGGCGAAAGGCCTGAAAATCGGAGTTGGGGTAGTAGCCGCGATGTGTGGCGACGAGGAGCTCCCACTCGATCTTGGTGCGACGCTGCAGCAGCACGCGTCCCATCGAATGACAGGCGCGACAGGTGCGCTCGGTGACCGCGTCCGCCGTGTAGCGATAGTCGACGAGTCGACGCTCGGTCTCGAAGCGACCCGGACGCACTTCCGACGGCGCGAGCCCCTGGCGATTGGCGAAGTACTTCACGATCGCGCGCGCCTCGGTCGGGTCGAGCTTCACCCCATTGAGCGACGCCATGCGCCGAACGGACGCTTCCCATCCTTCAGGCGCCTTGCGAAGGAAGGAGAGACGACTCAGGCGCCCGGTCGAGTCGCGGACGTGGCAGGCAGCGCACTTGCTCAGGACGAGCGGGTCACGAATGATGAAGCCACCCGTGTCCGCTGTCGGCCGTGGTTGCGCCGTAGCGGCAGCGCTTGCCAGCGACAGCAACCATGTCAGACCCATGACCGCCGAAAGGACGCCACGTCGCGCCATGAGCCACCCGTAGAGGAAGAGTTTCGCCTGTCTTACGGGTCAGACCGGACGATGTCAAGCAACGACGGCAGCGCCCTTGGCCACGAGCACACTCAGCGCGCCGAGGAAGTCAGGGAGCGGTACCGCTCCCATCCGTCGTGCATAGTCCGCGTACATGTCGCCCACGTCACCGTGGCGCGTGGCCACATCCAACAGTGCCAGCAGATCCACGCTGCGCAGATAGCGCACGCTGTCCGTCAGCCCGTGCAACAGCAGATGCTCCTCGGCCACTACCACGTTGCCTCGCACCACCGGCCGCACGCGCCGCTCGAGCTGAGGCGCCACGTCCAGTCGCACTGACGCCTGGTCACGGAGCTGGTGAAACGCATGGAGTACCGCCGGGTCGCGGCGCAGCACTTCCACGCTGTCCCCGTCGATCTCCGGGCTGCCTTCCAGCGCCGCACGGGCAGTCCAGAACGGCACGCCGCGCGCCGAATCGGCCTCGCGCGAGACGCCTCCGAGTGCGTGCGTCGCACTGCGCACATAGGCCGCCTCACGTTCGCGATACAACGCGGTCGCCAACGCCGCGTTCTCCGGCGACACCAATGCGGTGTGCACCACCACTGCCGACAGCCACGCCGAGGCGAGTGCCTTCTTGACGCCGAACGAAGACAGCGGATCGATCATGCTCGCCGCATCCCCCACCAGCAGCGCGTTGGGCAGTACCACCTCACTGCTGTGGTAGGGCGTGGCTTCGCAGGCCCACGGTGCGCCCACACGCACCACGGATGCATCCCGCAGCATCGGGCCGAGCGCCGGCAGCGACGCGAAGAGGTTGTCGTAGTGCGTGGACAGCCCGGCGTCTCCGGCAATCGGTGTGAGGTCGGGATCGATCATGGCCGTGAAGCAGCGACGTGTTTTCGAGATCGGCACCGACCAGCCCCATCCCCATGACGCGCTCTCCACCAGCGTGTGCGTGTCGTCGGGGAGGAGCCAACCATCCGCACGATCGAAGACGGTGATGAGCGCCAGGGTGCGCACACCATCGGGTGGCGCGACGCGATGCGCACGTGCCAGCAATCCCGCTCGACCCGTGCAATCGAGCACCCACTTCGTGCGCACGGTGTGCGGTCCATCAGGCGACGAGAGCTCGACGACATTCATCTCGCCGTCATGCTGCACGCGCACCGCGGTGGCGGGCCGCAATCGCACCACCCCCACCGCTTCCGCGCAGGCAACAAGCACTTCCTCAAGACGTTCGCGTGCCACCTGATAGCCATAGCCGCCACCGGGAAACGCTTCCACCCGCATCGGCTCGCCGCCCCACCAGACCGTGTTGCCACGACCACGCACGAAGCCCGCATTGTCGATCGCCTGCTGCACCCCCAAGCGCTCGAGTAACGGGATGCAACTGGGCGGCAACGACTCGGCCAGCGGTGGACGCGTGATCTCGCGCTCGATGAGCAGCACAAGATGACCCCAAGTCGCCAGTTGATGCGCGGCCATGGCGCCCGCAGTGCCTCCACCGATGACCACGACGTCGGGCGCGGCGGGAATCTGGAGGGAACTCTGTCGAGACACTACTTTGCCGGTTCAACAAAAATCGACATGGGAACGGCGAGCCTGAGATCGCTGGGACCAATGATCTGCAGCGTGCCCGTGCGCGACGTTCCGAGCGCAGTGGTGTCCACCTCGCCATCGCCTTGCGCCGCATGACCGTCGCCTATTTCACGCGACGCGCCGGTCACATGCACCGGATCGAGACGCGTCGACGTCGACGTGAGCAAGGTGTCCACCAGCAGCGACGACAGAGTCATGAAGCAATCCGGCTTGAAGTCAAGGGACGAAATCGCTCCGACAATCTGCGGCCGTGGAACCTTTCGCGCACATGCCGTATAGGTGCGGCGAGATCACTCGGCCCGCCGCCAACCCTTCATCGCCACCTGAACCAGATGCGCATGACAGGACGAGACACGCGTGGCTTGCGTGGACAGTACGCTGACGAATGAACGGGTACCGCTCCCGTTCGAGGACGACGCGTTGCGTTGCCTCGACGATGTCGCGCGATTTGCGCGATCGTTGACGCGCGCGCCCGACGATGCCGACGATCTGGTACAGGAGACGTATCTGCGCGCCTTACGCAGTCGGCACACGTGGAAGGAGGGTTCGGACATGCGGCGGTGGTTGTTCACGATCTGCAAGAACGTGTTTCTCCGCGTACACGAACGGGCGCGCGATCAGGTGGCACTTGACGACGATCCGACGAACGAAACACTGGCGGCCGTGTTGCTGCACAGCGCACTGGTCGCCTCGGGGGAACACGAACTGTTCGACCGGATAAGCGCCGCCGATGCCATCGCGGCCGCGCTCGCCGAGCTGACCGAGCGGTTCCGAATGGTGGTGGTGCTGGTGGACATGGAAGGCTACAACTACGAGGACGCGGCGACGATGCTCGAGGTTCCCGTGGGTACGGTGCGATCACGACTGTTCCGCGCGCGGCGCTTGCTGCAGGAACGACTCGTGGAGCATGCGCGCGACGCAGGATTCACCGGCGCACGCGTGACCCCTTCGGTGAGGACGACCTGATGACGGCGCAGCCAACGATGCTGGAGCCACCGGTGCTCGATTGCGAGCAGACGGTGCGCCTGCTGTGGGACTATCTCGATCAGCAGTTGCCGGAGGTCGATGTGCGCGCGGTCGACCAGCATCTGCTCGAGTGCAAGACGCGCTGCGCACCGCACTTTGCATTCGAACACGCATTTCTCGAACTCGTGCACACGGCGCGCCCGCGGGTGATTGCGTCGGATACACTGCGGGCGCGTGTTCGTGCACTCATCGAAGCCGATCAGCATGAGTCGTCTGCGGGCGCACAGTCACATGAGTGAAAAAGTCCGCCACCACTGGATCGTTCGTGTCACGCACTGGTTGAATGCCATCGCCTTCACTCTGATGGTGGGCAGTGGCCTGCGCATCTTCAACGCGTATCCGTCGTTCCATCGCAAAGGCGAGACGTTCTGCTGCTGGCCCTTCGAAGGGACGCCGGCGCCAGTCTGGCTCACCTTCGGGAGCTTTCTCGGCAGTGCGCGGCAGTGGCACTTCGCGATGATGTGGGTGCTTGTGGTCACCGGCATCGTGTACGTCGCGTTCATCTACCTGCATGGTGAATGGCGCGAGCTCGTGCCGCGTCGCGGCGACCTGCGCGATGCGTGGCAGATGATCCGGTTCTACGTGTCTCAGCGCCCCGATCATCCGACGCACGGCAAGCACAATGCGCTGCAGAAGGCGACGTACTTCGTCATGCCGTTCGTGGCTGCGGTGATCGTGCTCACCGGCATCGCCGTCTGGAAGCCGGTCTCGCTGGGATGGCTGACGGCGATCTTCGGGGGCTATGTGTGGGCGCGGTACTGGCACTTCATGGGCATGCTGACGCTGGTGCTGATGTCCGTCGTGCATGTCTTCATGGTCATCAGCGTGGACCCGTACAGTGTGCGCAGCATGCTCACCGGTGGACACAGCGATCGCCTCTCGCCCATCGCGCGCAACGCACGTCCATTCCGCAATCTCTTTCCGAAGCGCAAAGCGTCGTCAGAACACGCCGAGCCGGAGTCACCATGAGCCGCAATCCGCATGCCTCACCGGCCTTGCGACGCGCCGCGCTCGCCGCGGTCGATCGTGCTGTTCATGCGTTCGAGTCGCGCGACGGTACTGAACGCGCGCGTTCAGCCGACGCGACATCACCAGCCGTTTCATCACGGCGGGCATTCCTGCAGGTGAGTGCGTCGTCGCTGGCGGCGGGGTTGCTCGCGGCGTGCGGATCCAACGGCCCGGACAGCGCTGGCCGTCTGCTGACGTTCGCCGGCAAGCAGAACGAGAAGGTGGAGCGATGGCTCTTTCGTCATACCGCCATGAATCACGGCTCGCCGGGCGCATTCGTCGCGAAGAATCAATTTCCGAGGTACTTCATTTCGGACACCGTGCCACTCTGGAATGTGGCCACACGCGGCGAGTGGGCACTCGAAGTCACCGGTTTGGTGAAGACGCCGTTGCGGCTTGACCTCGCGGCGCTCGTGGCGATGCCGAGCACGCGCCAACGCGTGGACCACTTCTGTGTGGAAGGGTGGAACGCTGTCGCGGAGTTTCGTGGGGTGCGGATGCGTGAAATCGCGAAGCTCGCCGGCGTGTTGCCACAGGCGGCGTACGTCGACTTCCAATCGTTCGACAAGAACTATCACGAGAGCTGGGACATGGAGAGCGCCATGCACCCGCAAACGCTCGTCGTCTACGGCAAGGAAGAGACGATGCTCTCGCCCGCGTACGGTGCGCCGACGCGCGTGCATTCACCGGTGAAGCTTGGCTACAAGAACACCAAGTATCTCACCCGCATCGCGTTCATGGCCGAACGCAACGGCGGCTACTGGACCGACAACGGCTACGACTGGTACGGCGGCACCTGACGCGCGGCGATAGCGCGCGGCGATCAGGCGCCGCGAGTCAGCGGATTGGCGTGCCCATCGGGACGGTGATCGCGTCGTGAATGCTGGACGCCGGAGACGGCGCACGCGCTGACGACGCATTCGACACGAGGCCGAGCTTGTCGAGCGCCTCGACGATCGTTTCGGCCAATTGTGGACGGTCGGCGGGTGCCTTGGCGAGCGCGCGCATCACCAGTGCCACGAGATCGGGCGGCAGATTGGAGCGATGCGTGTCCACCGATGCCGGCACCTCCTTCACGTGCGCACGCAACTGCCCGTGGAGACTGCGTCCGTCGAAGGGCGTGACGCCGGCCAGCAGCTCGTACGCCACGACCCCCCACGCATAAATGTCGGCGCGAGTGCCAACTCGCGGATCTCCCGAGGCCTGTTCGGGGGACATGTAGGTGGGCGTGCCAAGTGCGATGCGACGCGTGGTGAGCTTCTGTCCGCCGTCGCTCGGCGCACCGCCTTCGGCACTGAGCAATGCTTTCGCCACGCCGAAGTCGGTGATCATCGCGCGGTCAGCGGAGAAGAGCACGTTCTCCGGTTTGATGTCGCGATGCACGACACCCTGTCGATGTGCGTAGGAGAGCGCGCTCGCCATATCCCGGAGGATGCGCACCGCGTCGCCGAGGGCCAGCGAACCGCGACCGGAGAGCCGTTCGCGCAGTGACTCGCCCTCCACGAACGGCATGGCGAACCAGGGCAAGCCACCGGCGTCACCACTGCCAAGCACCGGGACAATGTTGGGGTGCTGCATGCGACCGGCCACATCGATCTCGCGCTTGAAGCGGGCCAGCGAGATATCGGCCGCAAGGTCGGGCGGGAGCACCTTGATGACCACGTGACGCCCGCCCGCGTTCTCAGTGGCGCGAAACACCCGCGACATGCCACCGCCGCCGAGCTCACGGCCCAGTGTGTACGTTCCGCGCACCGCCTCGCCAAGCCGGACCAGCAGCTCCTCCTCGACCATGCTTGGAATGTGTCGGGCGGCGGGGAGCGCCGAAAGGCTCTATTGCCATTGGCAAGACGTTTGCTGAGCGGCGATTGTGCGTTGCCGCACAGTTGCACACCCCCCACATTCCCGCCGCGTGTCAACGCCTCGTATCAATCATCCGACCGATTTCTGAGACGCCCTCCGCCAGCTCATGATTATTTCCTGGATCGACTGGGTCATCGTTGTTGTGACGATCCTGGTGTGCTTCGTCCCCGCGCTCTTTCTCGCCAAGCGTTCCGGGTCGAGCACGTCGGAGTTCTTCGCGTCCGGCCGCTCCGTGCCCTGGTGGCTGGCCGGACTGTCGATGGTGGCGACGACCTTTTCGTCGGATACGCCGAACTGGGTGACCGAACAGGTGCGTCGCTATGGCGTCGCGGGCAACTGGCAGTGGTGGGCGTTCGTGCTGACCGGCGTGTCGACGGTGTTCTTCTTCGCGCGACTGTGGCGTCGCTCAGGTGTGCTCACCGATCTCGAGTTCTACGAGATC
>CAYWCJ010000115.1:0-3475 GCA_964456595.1 uncultured Gemmatimonas sp.
ACATCGGTCTACTCGGCCTCCGATCTCGCGCGCGCCGAGTTTCCCGACCTCGATGTGAGCATTCGCGGCGCTGTTTCGATCGCGCGTCGGTTGCAGGACCCGCTGGCCGAGTTGGTGAAGATCGATCCGAAGAGCATTGGTGTCGGCCAGTATCAGCACGACGTGCATCAGACGAAACTCAAGCAGCGTCTCGACGATATCGTGGAGAGCTGCGTGAACCGTGTGGGCGTGGAAGTGAACACCGCATCCGCGGCGTTGCTGGCGTATGTCGCGGGCATCGGCCCCGGTCTCGCGCAAAGCATCGTCGCATTGCGCGATCAGCGCGGTCGTCTCGCCTCGCGTGCAGACCTCAAGGACGTGCCGCGACTTGGCGCAAAAGCGTTCGAACAGGCGGCCGGATTTCTTCGCGTGCGCGGCGGCGTGCATCCGCTCGACGCGAGTGCCGTGCACCCGGAGCGTTACGCACTCGTCGAGCGTATGGCGAAAGATCTCGGCGCGAAGGTGAGCGCGCTCGTCGGCA
Organism: uncultured Gemmatimonas sp.; assembly: GCA_964456595.1. Taxonomy (GTDB): domain Bacteria; phylum Gemmatimonadota; class Gemmatimonadetes; order Gemmatimonadales; family Gemmatimonadaceae; genus Gemmatimonas. The sequence continues at coordinate 521 of CAYWCJ010000115.1, forward strand.
ACGACGCACTCGTCGATCAGATCGAGCTGTCGAAGTACCTGAGCGAGAGCGTCGGTCTGCCGACGTTGCGCGACATCGTCGCCGAGTTGAAGAAGCCGGGTCGCGATCCACGTTCGGCGTTCGAACCGCCTGCGTTCCGCGAGGATCTCAACAAGCCGTCGGATCTGTTGCCCGGAATGGTGCTCGAGGGTGTGGTCACCAACATCGTCGCGTTTGGCGCGTTCGTGGATGTTGGAGTGCACCAGGATGGATTGGTGCATGTGAGCCAGATCGCCGATCGCTACGTGAAGGATCCCAACGACGCGGTGAAGGTCGGCCAGAAGGTGAAGGTGACCGTGCAGGGGGTCGATCTGGCGCGCGGCCGCATCGCGCTGAGCATGCGGAGCGATGGGGGCGCCGGAGTTCCGCCGAGGGATCGCAGTGGACCGGCGGCGAAGCGCCAGCCCGCTACGCAAGCGCCGAAGCCACCGGCCAGGCCGACCTTCGTACCCACCAAGGGCTCGGTGGCGCCCAACGGCATCCGGTTCAAGTAGAGGTCTCCGAGCAGGTCAGGTTCACGCATCATCAGTGCCGCATGCGCGCGCCTGAACGCCCGGTGGACGCGTACATTAGGTCATGCTCCCCGCCAACCTCATCCGCTGGTTCCCTGCTGAGATTCAGGCGCGTGGCGAGGGGTACGTCACCTCCGGTGCCGTCCAGATCGTGCGCGCGTTCGAGCATCGCATACTGGCCGTGGCGCGAGGCACCGCCACCTACACGGTCGATCTCTCCGCACGGAGCGGGGCCCTGTTGTTGGCGTGCACATGCCCGTACGCCGCCGACTACGGATACTGCAAGCATCTCTGGGCGCTGCTGCGCGTCACGGATCGCGATCGCTCGCTGTCGAAGCTGCTCGACATCGCCGGGCCGCGCGCGAAGTATCGCTTCGAGGTGAGCGCCGTGCCCGATGACGTGGACGACGACGATCCGGACCTGTACATCGAAGAGGACGAGTTCGAAGACGACGACTTCGGCGATGACCTCATTGATGACATCGACGATGACGATGCCGACGATCCACCTGACATTCAGACGCCGCCCGTCGGGCGTCTCACTCCACAGCCGTTCGCACCTCCGGGAAAGCTCCAGCGGCCCGCGTGGTGGCATGTGGTGAATCAGGCCTGCTGGGAGCAGGAGGCGCAGCGTGCTTCGAAGGCGGTATCGTCGCGCGGCGAGAGCTGGCCCGACGATCGACGACTTGTCTACCTCGTTGATTTCGATGCGTCCACGACGATCGCCGGACTGAGAGTCGATCTCGGTACCGAGCGACGCGACCGAGCCGGCGCGTGGGGAACCGCGAAGCGCTTCCAGTACGCAGCAGCGGTCTGGTTCAACGCCCCCGACGCGGTCGATCGGCAGATCGCGGAAATGCTCCTCGGCGCCACCGATCTGCGCGGCGCCGTCGGTATGCCGACCGGTGGCTTTGTTGTGCGCCAGCGCGCATTCGACACGACACTGCGTCTCATCTGCGATACGGGTCGGGCCCGGGTCCGGAGCAAGCGCGCGGAGGTCAACGGACGCGTGCTGCGCTGGGAAAACGGCCCGCCGTGGCGCCTTCGACTGCGTATCAGCAGGACATCGAATGACAACTGTGCGCTGGTCGGAGAGGTTTGTCGCGGTGACGAGTCGCTGGCCGTCACCGTGCCGGAGTGGGTGCAGGCGGAGGGGCTGATGCTGCGCGGCGACACGCTGTGCCGACTTGACGCGGATGGTGCCTTTGCGTTGCTCGTCGCCTTGCGCGAGACGCCGTCCATCCCGCTTGGCCCGGATCCGTCAGACTTTCTCGAGCAATTGCACCGGTTGTCGCACGCGCCGGAGCTTGCGCTGCCGGATGGCGAGTCGCTGTCGACCGTAGACGACCCGCCGATTCCAAGCCTGGTCGTCACCCGCGCCGTTGCGTCGTGGCGGAGCGCGCCACCGGCGCTCACGCTGCGCTTTCAGTACGGCAACGTTTCGGTCGACGCGGACTCCGTGGCCGGAACCGTCTTTGATCGAGCGGCGCAGGTCGTGCGCACACGGGATCCGGCGTTCGAGAAGGGCGCGCGTGCACGAATGCTGACGCTTGGCGCGCGCGAGGAGTGGAGTTACGGCAACCGTGGCCACATTCTGACCATCGCGGCGGCGCAGCTCGTGCCGCTCGTTCGTCGACTTGTTGGCGAGGGGTGGCGCGTCGACGCCGATGGAGTCTCGTACAAAACGGCCGGTGGAATACGCGCGCAGGTGCGTTCCGGTGTGGACTGGTTCGATCTCTCGGGCAGCGTGCAGTACGGCGACGTGGAAGTGCCATTGACCACCGTGCTCGAGGCGCGGGAGCGACACGGTGGGCTGGTGCAGCTCGGTGATGGCGTGATGGGCTTCGTGCCGGTCGAAGCGCTCGACCGCATGGGGGTGCTCTTCGCCACGGGCACGCGCGTAGACGGCGCGATTCGTTTTCGGCGGTCACAGCTGGCGTTGCTCGACGTACTGCTCGCGGCGCTGCCTGACGTTGATACCGACGAGGCGCTGCAGCGCGTGCGCGGCGAACTGGCGTCGTTCCAGCGTATCGCGGCGGCGGAGGTCCCCGCCGGTTTTCGTGGCACGCTCCGACCGTACCAGGCCGAAGCGCTTGGCTGGTTCGATTTCCTCCGTCGTTTCGAGTTGGGTGGCTGTCTCGCCGATGACATGGGACTCGGCAAGACGGTGCAGGTGCTCGCGCTGCTCGAGGCTCGGCGGGCGGCGGGCGCGGGAACGTCGCTGGTGATCGTCCCCAGATCGCTCGTCTTCAACTGGCTGCGCGAAGCCGAGCGCTTCGCACCCCAACTGCGGGTGCTCGACTTCAGTGGGGTCGAGCGCGATGTCTCTGCCATGGACGCCAACGTGATGGACGTCGTCATCACGACGTACGGCACCATGCGGCGCGATGTGATCGCGCTTGGC
>CAYWCJ010000115.1:3575-12294 GCA_964456595.1 uncultured Gemmatimonas sp.
CGAGTTCCTCAATCCCGGGATGCTCGGCGCTGCCACACGATTTGCCGTCGCGGCGGACGTCGTCATCACGACGTACGGCACCATGCGGCGCGATGTGATCGCGCTTGGCGAACGCGAGTTCGACTACGTCATTCTTGACGAGGCGCAGGCCATCAAGAACGCCGGCACCGTCACCGCCAAAGCGTGCCGTCTGCTACGCGCCCGTCATCGGCTGGCACTGAGCGGAACCCCGATCGAGAACCGCATCGAAGAGTTGTGGAGTCTGTTCGAGTTCCTCAATCCCGGGATGCTCGGCGCTGCCACACGATTTGCCGTCGCGGCGCGCGCGTCGGCAGCGTCCGGTGCAGCGGTGGTGTCGCCGGAGAGCGACGGCATGCTGGCGCGCGCGCTCCGCCCCGTCATCCTGCGGCGCACGAAGGCAATGGTGGCGCCCGAATTGCCGGCGCGCATCGAGCAGACGCTCGAAGTGGAGATGGAGCCCAAGCAGCGCACGTTCTACGACAAACTGCGTCGCCAATACCAGACCAGCGTTCATGAACGCGTGCAACGCGATGGTGTGCAGAAGTCACGCATGCACATTCTCGAAGCGCTGCTGCGATTGCGTCAGGCCGCGTGTCATCCGGCGCTGGTGGACAAGACGCGAACGGCGGCTCCGTCGGCCAAGCTGGATGCGCTGCTTCCCGCACTGCAGCAAGTGGCCGCGGAGGGGCACAAGGCGCTGGTGTTCTCGCAGTTCACGTCATTCCTTGCGCTCGTGAAGGAGCGCCTCGATGCTACGGGCATCGTGTACGAATACCTCGACGGTCGTACGAAGAACCGACAGGCGAAAGTCGACCGATTTCAGTCGGACACCGCGTGCCCGGTGTTCCTCATCAGTCTCAAGGCGGGCGGGCAAGGGCTCAATCTCACGTCTGCCGAGTATGTGTTCCTGCTCGACCCGTGGTGGAACCCGGCGGTGGAAGCGCAGGCCATCGATCGCGCGCATCGCATTGGGCAGGCGCGCCGCGTCATTGCGACGAGACTGGTATGCCGCAATACGATCGAGTCGAAGATCCTCGAGCTGCAGCAGTCGAAGCGAAAGCTGGCCGATGCGATATTGTCTGAGGATTCAGGTGCGCTGGCGTCGATTGGACGCGACGAGTTGGAGTTGCTGCTGAGTTGACGAGCACGAACGTGGCGACGGACGCGACGGGGCAGTTGGGAGTCAGCCGACATGGAAGCGACGCAGCGCCTGCGTCATCGGCACCAACCGCCCCCGAACACCGGTTTCCCGGCGCGCGGGAAAGACTCCCTGCGTGCACCTCATCCTGTCCCGATCCCCGGTCCTCCGATGGTTGCTCCCGCTGCTCGCCGCGCAACGCGCCCTTCCGCATCATCGCTGACCGGCGTCCACCTGCGCCCCATCCGCCGACTGCTGTCGGGTGCCAGCGCGTCTGCGGCGAGCATCGCCTCAGCTCTTGCTGCGGCGCTTCTGATCGCTGCCTGCGCGTCGAGCAGCGTCGCACCTCGTCCAACCACGCCCGCCACCGGTGAGGTACCGCCGCGCACACCGACGCGCATGGAGCCCGGCGCATTGCCCGGCGCCATGACGCCGAGCTCCATGCCGCGCAACATCGCCGCCGACCGCCGCTGGGCGGACTCGGTGCTGGCCACACTCTCGCTCCGCCAGAAAGCCGCGCAGATGGTGTGGGTCTGGTCGCTCGGCGATTACTCCCCCACCGACGCACCCGCCTGGACGCGACTGGAATCGCTCATTCGCGAGCAGGAGCTCGGCGGCGCGATCATCTCCGTTGGTGGACCGCTCGATATCGCGGCGAAGGTGAACGCGATGCAGCGCGCCGCGCGGTTGCCGTTGCTCATCGGTGCGGATTTCGAAACCGGCGCCGCTTTTCGCGCTCGCGGTGGATGGTTTCTCCCCAACGCGATCGAGCTTGGGGGCGCGACATCGTTCCCGTATCAGATGGGAATGGGGGCGACACGCGACACGGCGCTGGCGTATGAGATGGGTCGGGTCACCGCCGTCGAAGGACGCGCACTCGGCGTGCACATGGGCTTCGCCCCCGTGATGGACGTCAACAACAACGCGAAGAACCCCGTCATCAGCGCGCGCTCGTTTGGTGAAGACGCGACCCTCGTGTCGCGCATGGGGGCGGCGTTCATTCGCGGCATGCAGGAGCACGGCATGCTCGCCACCGCGAAACACTTTCCCGGTCACGGCGACACCGAGCAGAACTCGCATCTCGAACTGGCGCGGGTGAACGTTTCCCGTGCACGGCTGGACAGCGTGGAGCTGCCGCCGTTTCAGGCGGCCATCAACGCCGGTGTACGCGGTGTGATGACGTTCCATGGCGACCTGCCGGCGCTCGACACCACGCGCACTGCGGCGACACTCAGCAAGCGCGTCATGACCGACCTGCTGCGCACAGAGATGGGCTTTCGCGGCATTCTCGTCACCGACGCGCTCGACATGAACGGCGTACTCGGCAACATGACGATGGCCGAAGCTGCACAGCGCGCCGTGATTGCCGGCAACGACGTGCTGCTCATGCCGACCGATGTGAAGGTGGCGATTCAAGCGGTCGTCGATGGTGTGGCGAACGGTCGCTTCACCGTGGCACGCATCGATTCGTCGGTGACGATGTTGCTGATGGCCAAGCACGAGATGGGACTGCACCGCTCGCGCATTGTCGATCTGGAAGCGGTGCGTCTGACGGTGGGTGTACTCGCCAACTCCGCGCCGGCCACGATGGCCGCCGAAAAGGCGATCACGCTGGTGCGCGATTCATTGTCGATAGTGCCGTTGCGCGCTGCGCGCACGAGCCGTGTGGTGAGCATTTCCGTCGCGCCGCGCGTCGACCTGAGCGCGGGCCGCATTTTCGATGCAGAACTCAAGAGTGCCTTTCCGCAACTGTTGTCGCTCACGCTGAGCCCCGAAATGGTTGCTGACAACACGGCAGGTGCGGCCGCCGGTGGCACCGGTACGTATCGCATCAATCCCGAGCCTGCGCTGTTGCCGGCATCGGTGGAGAACGCGCTGTCGATCGCGCGCGGCGCTGATCTCGTGATCGTCTCCAGTTACATCGGCGCCAGCACCAACACCGCGACGATGGTGCCGACGAAGGGCGTACCGGAGCTGCTGAACGGGTTGCGTGCGGCCAACACCAAAGTCGTGCTGGTATCGTTTCTCAATCCGTATCTCGCACAGGGTCTGCCGCTCACCGAGGCGCATCTGATCGCGTGGAGTCCATGGACGGCGTCGCAGCGTGCGGCGGCGCGGGCGCTGCTGGGGCGGGCGCCGATTACAGGCCTGCTGCCGATCAGTATTCCGGGTGTGGCCGGCTACGGGGCGGGACTCAAGCGGTAGACGTCGCGTCGTATAGCGTGACGTCTGACACAACGTGACGCGATGACATCGTTCGGCGTGGTATCGACCATTACTCGATTTTTACTCGATCGCCAACGACAGCTGCGTACACGTCGCGATCCGCGGCTGCTGCAACACCGTGGCCGCCACGCTCGCAGCACCCGCGATGAGCATGTCGGCACCACTGCGCGTACCGGACCATGGCGGCTCACGCGACGGCCCGTCGCGCATCAGCTCCACCAGCGCCCGTTCGGAGGGGAATCGCGCCAATGATCGGTCTGCGCGGTCGAAGGCGTCGCGAACATCACCGCGCGTGCCGAACAACACCTCGCGTACACTGCCACACGACGTGACGCCAAGCTGATTCAACCGCTCATAGCGTAGCGCGCGCGGCAGTTGGGGATCGCTGGTCTGCCCGACAATCCGTTGACGGACCTTGTCCGCCGTGGCGGTGGAGCGTGCGGGCTTGGCCCCGGAAACGGCGCGCTTGGGCAGTGGCGCAGCCAGCGCGAGCCCTTGCCGATTGCCTGTCGCCTCGTACAGCTGATGCAGTCCGATGCGACCGACATCCACCACAACCCGGCCAATCAGCGCATCGATGGAGTTTGTGCCGTTGTCGATGAACATGAAGCCGAGCGACACGATGGTACGTAGCGCGGACTCCGCACGAGCCGTCTCTCCCAGCGCCACGTAGTACGCCGCGCGCGACACACCGGCGTACGCCAACGACTTCGTGTCGACGAACCGATGCACCGGCATCGCTGGCGCGAACGCATCCTCGCGGAACGGCAGCACGAACTGTCCGCCAACAAGATCCACTTGCGGCGCACTCACCGCGCGCTCGACCTCGCGCCAGATCGGCGCCTCGGCCACACTCCGCAGATAGACCATTTCTTCGGCGCTGAATCCGCTTGTGGCGCGCATGACCACATCCGACGCGACGACCGCATCCAGCCCGGCGTTGCGGGGCGCGGGAAACGTGCCGATCGTCTTCTGCTGATCCTGCCACGGACGTGCGAATCGTGTGGCAACCGGATGCTCGGGGAACGCGATGTTTGTCAGCTTCGCACCGCGCGAGCGAGGCGCCTGCACGGCATGAAACGCCGCACCCGCGTCCGTGGCGGACACGCCCGCATTCGTCGGCGACATCAGGGGTCGCAATCGCTCCACGTCGGCCAGTCTCGTCTCGACATCGTCAAGCTTTGCGTCCATGGAGTGCTGACCGATGAACAGCGACGGGCCGCGCACGCCTATAACCACAGACTCAGTCGAATCGTTTCGAGCGCACCCACCGTCTCGCGCAACCGCTGCTGCACCAGATCGCGTTCGACGCGCAGCGACTCGTCGTGTTCGTCGTCGTCGCTCACGCGCGATGGCTGCGACACCTGTTGCGACACATGCTGCAATCCCTCCTGCAGCGCATCGAAGCGCGCACGCAGCAGCACCGCATCGCGTTGCAAGCGCTGCAGCAGCCCGGGGAGATCGCCCAGCGATTCGCGTGACGTCCTCGGAAGGCTTTCGAACAGCTGCTCCGCTGCCATACCCAACGAAAGTTCAGTCGCTCGATGGGTCATGGCCCGCGCCATCGGCTTGTTGCCGCGCCAGGCGCGCGCGATGGAGAAAGCCCACACACCGAAACGACCCGTCCACGCGGCGCTCCACAGTTCCACATCGACATCACGTCGCAGCTGCAACAGCGTCACGTAGCCGAGTGCAGCTGGAATGGCCAGCAACGGTCCCGCGGCTGTGAGCAAACCGATCGCGATGCTCGCGGAGTCGTCCTGCACGGTTGCGAAGGCGAGCAACAGCAGTGAAGTCGACCCGGCGATGCTTGCCACGCGCTTCAGTACCCGCTCGATGAATCCGCGCACTCGCGATGGCTGCGCGCTGCGCTCCTCGCGACTGCTCTCCTGTTCGGCGCGGAAGGCCGGAACGAGGTCTCGCTGCGTGAAGCCCAGATCGAGCATACGTCGCGCCGCGACAATGGCGAACGAGGTGGTGAGTGCGGTCACTCCGCCGGCGAAGACGAGCACACCTGCTGGAATGCCGACCAATTTGGACGTGGCTACCGAGGCCACTACTGTGGTGAAGAGACCCAGCACAGTACCGCCGCCATCCATGCGCCCGTTGCGCTTCACAAATGCGCGCAACGCCGCAGGCAGCTCCCGACGCTGCTCGATCGCGACACCCAGTTGCTCGGCGAGCTCCGGCGCCGACGCCGGTCGATGCGCGGGATCCTTGGCCAGACAGCGGTCGATCAGCTGCGCGAGCTTTCGCGGCACCGCCACACCAACCGTCGCCAGTGGCGGCGCTTCCTCTGTGACATGGCGCGCCAGCAGCTCGGCGGCGGTATCGCCCGTGAACGGCAATCGACCTGAGAGCGCATAAAACCCGGTTGCGCCGAGCGAGTACAGATCGCTCCGCCCGTCGACGTCATGGCCGAGTGCCTGCTCGGGGCTCATGAACTCCGGCGTGCCGTTGACGCAGTCTCCGCGCGCGTCGCCGGTCGCGGCGGCGATGCCAAAGTCGGCGACCAGCGCGCGACCGGTTCCGGCCTCGATCAGGATGTTGTCCGGCTTCACATCGCGATGAATGACGCCCTGTCCATGCGCATAGCCGAGTGCCCAGGCCACCTCGCGCAGGATGCGTGCGCCATCGCTGGCGGAGACCGGGCCGCGCGATCGTACGCGCTGCGCCAGTGTCTCGCCGTCCACAAACGCCATCACGAAGTAGACGAAACCGTCCGTCTCGTTGACGGAGTGGATGGGGATGATGTTCGGGTGCGAGAGCTTGGCCGCCAGCTGCACTTCACGCGCCAGATAGACCACACCCATTCCGCCACGGCCGAGCTCGCGATCGATTGAGTACCGACCAGCGAGGGCGGTTCGAAACGACAGGAATAGCGGGTCGGGGTTGGTGGTCAGGTCGGTCATATCATGGTGGCCACTGGAGTTGGCGCATTCTCGGAACACACGTTTCGCGTCGGCCCGAGTCACCGATACCAGAGGCGCAGAGCGTGCTCGCCGAGCGTCCCGTGACATGACTGGCCGTCCTGATGACAGCGCACGTCGCCCCGGCCACCTGTCGAAACGTCCCGCGCAGGCCCACCGTATGGACGGCGCGCAGGTCTCGTGGCCTCGCCGTATCCATCCCTCGTCGGTTGCCCTGCCTATGACCTCACGACGCGACTTCCTGAAACAGGGAGGCACCGCGGTCGGTGCCTCGCTGCTGGCCGGTGGTGCTCTCGCCGGCCTTCCTCGCCTGCTCAACGCCGCACCGGCCCCCTCGGGCAAGGCGCTCGAGACGTTCTACGACATCCCGCAGGTGAAGGAGCTGATGGCGGCGGCCCTCAATGCCGCCAAGTCCGCTGGGGCGTCGTACGCCGACGTGCGCTGCAGTCGGCAACGCCAGAACTTTGTCTTCACCCGCGAACAGCAGATCCAGCAGGTGGTCGACACCGACACCGTCGGCATCGGCGTGCGCACACTGGTGGACGGCACCTGGGGTTTCGCCGCCACGCGCATTCTCACCACCGACGGCGCGGCGTCGGCCGCGCGAGAAGCGGTGGCCATCGCGAAAGCATCGCGCATCGCACGTGACCGGCCGATCGAGTGGTTGCCCTCACCGATCGTCACCGACGGCTACTGGAAGGGCGCCTTCACCACCGATCCGTTCGACATCCCCGTCGAACAGAAGGCCGACCTGCTGCTCAGGGCCAACGCTGCGGCTTTGAAAGCGAAGGGCGTCAAGTTCGTCTTCTCCGGCTTCTTCTTCGTGAAGGACGAACGCAACTACGCCAACACCGACGGCTCCACGATCAAGCAGGACAACGTGCGCTCGTGGCCGACGATGCAGATCACCGCCGTCAGCGCCGACTTCTCCGATTTCCAGAACCGCACCAACATCGCTGCTCCGATGGCGCGCGGTTGGGAGTATGTGCTGGCGCAGGATCTCGTGGGTAACGCACCCAAGTGGGGCGAAGAGGCGGCCGCCAAACTCACCGCCAAGCCGGTGGACGTCGGGCGCTATGATCTCGTGCTCGATCCGGCCAATCTCTGGCTCACCATTCACGAAAGCATCGGTCATCCCACCGAGCTTGATCGCGCGATGGGCTACGAAGCCAACTACGCCGGTACCAGTTTCGTCGCGCCGCCCGAGAAGATGCTCGGCCAACTCAAGTACGGCCCGTCGATGCTCAACATTCAGGGTGACCGCTCGCAGGTTGGCGGACTCTCCACCATCGGGTGGGACGACGACGGTGTAAAGCCCGACGAATTTCTCATCGTCAAGGAAGGAATGTTCAACGACTATCAGACCACGCGTGAACAGGCGCCGTGGCTGCGCTGGTGGTATGACAAGAACGGCCGCCCCGTGCGCTCGCACGGCTGCGCGTACGCACAAGGCTGGGACAACGTCCAGTTCCAACGCATGCCGAACGTGTCGCTGCTGCCCAGCGAACGCGATCTGAAAATCGACGATCTCGTCAGCGCCACCGATCGCGGCATTCTCATCTCGGGCGACGGCAGTTTCTCCATCGATCAGCAGCGCTACAATGCCCAGTTCGGCGGACAGACGTTCCACGAGATCAAGGGCGGCAAGATTGTCGGTACGTTGAAAGACGTCGCCTACCAGATCCGCACGCCCGACTTCTGGAACTCGCTCGACATGATCGGCGGCAAGTCGTCGTACCAACTCGGCGGCAGCTTCTTCGACGGCAAGGGACAACCGGCGCAGGTGAACGCGGTCAGCCACGGTTCGCCGCCGGCGCGCTTCAAGAACGTCAACATCATCAACACGGGGAGGAAGGCGTAATGTCCAACACCATGCGCGCGCCCTCCGCCATCCTCACGCGCGACGAAGCGATGGCCATTGTCGAACAGGCGGTCAAGCTCTCCAAGGCCGATGCCGTCGACGTGCAGATCAACACCTACACCAACGGCAACATCCGCTTCGCCGACAATCAGGTCTCGACGGCCGGCACCACCACCGATGCGCAACTTGGCATCCAGAGCGCCTTTGGCCCGAAGCACGCCGTCGTCACCACCAACGATCTCTCCGACGAATCGATCAAGCGCGCCGTCGAACAGAGCGAACGCATCGCGCGACTCGCACCCGACGATCCGGAGTCGATGCCGCAGCTTGGCTCGCAGCAGTACGCGAACGTTACGTCGTGGTATGACAGCACGGCCAACCTCACGGCCGACGATCGTGCGAAAGCCGCACTCGCCGCGCTCGACAAGGCGCGCAAGATGGGCGACGTGAAAGCGGCCGGCTACCTCGTGACCGGTGCCGGCGCACTGGCCATCGGCAACGGCAAGGGGATGTTCGCGTATCGTCGCAACACGAGTGCGAACT
>CAYWCJ010000116.1:0-12254 GCA_964456595.1 uncultured Gemmatimonas sp.
GCTCGACTCCATCGATGGTCGCGTTGCGGTGGGGTGGTTAGTGGTCGAAGATCTGGCGGTCGTGATCGCGTTGGTGCTGCTCCCGACGGTGCTGAGCGCACTTGGCGCAGTCACCCCGATCGGCACCGCACCCTCGGGCGGGCTGGCGTGGGTCGTCACGATCACGCTGATAAAGGTCGGGGCGTTCATCGTGCTGATGGGTGTCGTGGGGCGTCGCGTGGTGCCGTGGCTGCTGATGCACGTCGCACGCAGCGGATCGCGCGAGCTGTTCACGCTCGCGGTACTGGCAGTCGCGCTTGGCGTGGCGGTTGGCGCGGCATCGATTTTTGGCGTCTCGTTCGCGTTGGGTGCGTTCGTGGCCGGTGTCGTGATCAGCGAGTCCGATCTCAGCTATCGGGCCGGCGCTGATGCGTTGCCGCTACAGGATGCGTTCGCCGTGCTCTTCTTCGTTTCGGTCGGCATGCTCATCGATCCGACGATCCTGCTGCGTGAGCCGATCAAGGTCCTCGCCACCGTGAGCGTCGTGTTGGGGATCAACGCTGCCGCGTCCGCCCTGCTGATGATTGCGCTGCGACATCCGTTGCGCGCGTCGTTACGACTCGGGGCAAGTCTGGGACAGATCGGCGAGTTCTCCTTCATTCTGGCCGCGCTCGGCGTCTCGATCGGCGTGTTGTCGGAAACGGCGCGCAGTCTCATTCTCGCCGCCGCGCTGGTGACGATCGTCATGAACCCGCTGCTCTTTTCCATCTTCGATGCAGTGGGCGCGTGGATTGCGAAGCGACCGCGGTTGCAGGACAAGCTGGAGCGACACAAGGAGCCGAGGATGATCGCGACGGATTTGCACGTGGCGATGACGCCTGATCATGCGATTCTCGTTGGCTACGGACGGGTCGGGCGTACGATCGGCGATGCCTTGCAGCGGTACGGCGTCTCGTTCGTGGCGGTCGAGCAGGATCGGCGTGTCGTGGAAGCGATGCGCACGACCGGGGTGGCGACGATCTACGGTGACGCGACGCGGCCGGGCATTCTCGAATACGCACATCCGGAGCGCGCCAGACTGCTGGTGATTGCGGCGCCCGATCCGTATCACGCGCGACACATCATCACGTTGGTCCGTGCGAAGAATCCGACCATCGACATTGTCGTGCGCACGCACAGCGATCAGGAGCAGGCGATGTTCGAATCGCTTGGGGTGAGCAAGGCGATCATGGGCGAGCGCGAACTGGCGTTCGGCATGGCGTACCACAGCCTGCGTTCATTGGGTGTGGACGATGACAGTGCCGACAGTGTCGTCGAAGAACTCCGTGGTGGGGCCCGCATGCCCACGCGCGAGTTCAGTTCGTTGATGCCGGCGCTGGACCCCAAGCACACGAAGGGGAAGAAAAAGGCCAGCGGCCAATGACCAGAGAACAGCAATCCGCCCCCGCAGTTTCCGTTCACACGGCCTCGATGCCCGCCTTGCCGTGCGTCACTCGCCATTTGCTCGGCGTTTCGATCGGTGCATCAGGCTTGCTCACGAACGGCACCGTGCGATACTCGGCGGTCCAGCTGTTGGCGTCGACTTTGCACGAGACGTAACCGCGCTGCCGGTTGTGCCACTTGATGTGTGGGTTCGCGGCGACTGCGGCCTTGGCGGCTGCGGGAAGTGTGGCGCTGCCGTCGCCGCCCGAGGAGATGCTGGTGGCCACGAACTCGGCGGCGATCGTTGGCCGATCGGGGCGGCTGAAGTCGCTGTGAACTTCGTTGACCCAATTGGAGTGGATGTCGCCCGTGATGACGACCGTGCGATTGGGGGCGCGTGTGGCGAGCGCCTTCAGCAGCCGATCGCGCGCCACGGGGTAGCCGCTCCACTGATCCATCGACACGGTCATCGCGTCGCCCGGCGTGCTGTCATAGGGCGCCACCATGACCTGATTGGCGAGCACCTGCCAACGCGCGCGTGAGGTGCCGACGCCGTTCAGCAGCCACTGCTCCTGCGCGTCGCCCATGAGTGTGCGCGACGGGTCTGCCCAGTCTCCACAGGGGGCTGACCTGGTGCCGTCGCCACACGCCTGATCGCTGCGGTACTGGCGCGTATCCATCATCCAGAAGTTCGCCAGTGCGCCCCACTCGATGCGGCGGGTGATGTTGAGATCGGACCACGACTTGGCGCGCGACACGCGCACCGGCTGGTGCTCCCACCACGCCTGATACGCAGCGGCACGACGCGTGCGCATCTGTTCTTCCGATTCCATGGTGTTTTCGCCGACGAGCGTCGCGTAGTTGTTGTCCACCTCGTGGTCATCCCACACCACGATCCACGGCGCGCGCGCGTGCGCGGCCTGCAGGTGCACATCACCCTTGTACAAGGCATAACGCCGGCGATAGTCGTCGAGCGTGCGGATCTCCAGCCCCACATGCTTGCGCACACCGCCCGCCCCGCCGCCATACTCGTAGATGTAATCGCCCAGAAATCCCACGAGATCGACTTCCTCGTTGGCGAGATGGCGATGTGCCGTGAAAAACCCCTGTTCCCAGTGCTGGCAGGAGGCAAAGGCGAACGACAGCGGCGAGATCACGCCCGCTGCGGGCGCCGTGCGCAGCCGCCCGACGGGACTCTTCGCGTCACCGCTGGTGAAGCGGTACCAGTACCACCGATCGGGGCCGAGTGCATCGACGTCCACGTGGACGCTGTACGACAGTTCCGGTGCGGCCACCGCCCGTCCGGTCTTGACGATCTTCGTGAATCCCTCGTCGTCCGCGACTTCCCAGCCGACGGTTACGCGGCTGCCATCCATGCCTCCTTCGGGTTCGAGTGGGCGAGGGGCCAGCCGGGTCCAGAGCACGCCGCCACTCGCCGTAGGGTCGCCCGAGGCCACGCCCAGCGTGAACGGGTCATCGTCGAAGCGCGGACGCGAGGTCACGCGCCAGACGTTCGGCACCACGGCACAGAGCGCGGCGGCGCGTGAGATGTCGGCCAGAAAGTCGCGACGATCCATGAGTCCGGGTCCGGGGCTGAGGAGGGGACGAGCAGATGGCGAACGCTACACGAGTTGTCTCCATCGGCCAGCCAGTCTGCCCATTCGGCGCGCATTCGAGCGCATTTCGTGTCGCGCACGTATCGCAATCGTGGCCAAGTTGCGACCGACACTGGCCACTGGGTGCGGTCTTCCCCCGATCGCCAACGCTCTGTCCCCGCCCAGTGCTCTCCGCACCGCCCAGTGACCGTTGGGCAAACCGGATTGTTACCTCAATTGAAATCGGCCGTTGTCAGATCTCAGTTCTGAAACAATCTTTGGAATCGAGCGGAGCGTTGTCCGGCTTCTTCTCGCATCCAGGCGACACCATCGGCAGCGAGGTCGGTGGCGTCCGTCGCGGTCTTCACCCCAACCTTCGAGAGAGACGCTCATGATGCGTTCATGGCGCCCACACATGGCGCTGGCGGGATCATTGCTCGGTGCGCTGCTGGCGGCGACACCTGAAGCAAGCGCCCAGCAAGGAGGTACGCTTGCGGTAACGGTGACGGATACCGACACCAAGCGACCGGTGGAATCTGCGCGTGTGCAGATCGTCGGTACCACGTTTGGCGGGCTCACGGGCCCGGATGGCAAGGCTACGCTGCGCAACCTGCCCGTTGGCAACTACACGGTGCGTATCCTGCGCGTGGGCTACGCCGAGCAGACACGGCCGGCAGCGATCGCGGTCGGTCAGACGCTCACGCTGGATGTGGCGATCAAGACGGCGGCCATCAACCTCGCTGCGGTCGTCACCACGGCCACCGGTGAACAGCGCCGCGTGGAAATCGGCAACGCGACGGCCAATATCGACGTGGCGAAGGTGCTCGAGGCCGCGCCGGTCTCGAACATGAACGACCTGCTCAACTCGCGTGCGCCTGGCGTGACGGTCACCAGCGGCACGCAGACGGGCACCGGCGCCCGCATCCGCATCCGCGGCATGAACTCCGTGAGCTTGTCGAACGAGCCGATCTGGATCATCGACGGCATCCGCATGACGTCCAACGGTGGCAGCTTCGGCACCGCGACCGGCAGCGGCGGCGGCACGGGCGGCAACGCGCCAAGCCGAGTGGGCGACCTGAACCCGGAAGAGATCGAGAACATCGAAATCGTGAAGGGTCCCTCGGCGGCCACGCTCTACGGCACCGACGCCGCCAACGGCGTCATTCTCGTGACGACCAAGAAGGGTCGCGCCGGCGCGGCCCGTTGGAGCGTCTACGGCGAAGGCGGCGCGATTGCGGACAATAACTTCTACCCGGCCGCCTTCACGACCTGGGGTAAGCGCCCGGGTGAGACCGTGTCCACCCGCGGCTTCTGCAACGTCCAGCGTGTCGGCATCGGGGCCTGCACGGCCGACTCATCCAGCACGCTCAATATCTTCGACGAATCGGACCTCACCCCGCTCGGTCTGGGCAATCGTCGCCAGAACGGCGTGCAGGTGTCCGGCGGAACGGAGCAGGTCCGCTACTTCTTCTCCGTCGAAGACGAAAAGGAAGTGGGTGTCCTCCAGCTCCCCGAGTTCGAACGCACCCGGCTGCAGACGGAAGGCGTATCGATCCGTCCGTGGACGGAGCGACCGAACACGATGGGACGCCGCTCGCTCCGCATGAACCTGAACACGGCCATCAACTCCAAGCTCGACCTCGGCGTGGCCACCAACTTCGTGGATGTCGAACAGCGTTATTCGCTCGAGTCGAACGCCACCGCCGGTTTGGGCTCGCACTTGTTCGGCGGTCCGGGGACGCGTGAGAACGGCAACGTGACCGGTCTGAACACGCCGCTCAACGGCTATCGCGGGTGGACGCCCGGCTACATGTGGCAGGAGAAGACGCAGCAAGAGGTCAGCCGCTTCATCTGGTCGGCCAACGCCAACTGGCGCCCGTTCAGCTGGCTCTCCAACCGTGCCACGGTGGGGAACGACTGGACCGGCCGCAGCGACGAAAACCTGCTGCTCAACGGCCAGGGTCCGCCGCTCACGGCTACCACGCGTCTCGGTTCGCGCGGCATCAACCGCGTCAACATCAACAACTTCACCGTCGATCTCGGCTCCACCGCGCAGTACAACCTCGGTAGCCGATTCAGTCTCAAGACGACCGTCGGTGCGCAGTACATCGGCTATCGCTTCCTCGCGGCATCGACCGGCTCCAACCAGCTCGCGCCCGGCTCGCAGAACGTCGGCTCCGGCACGCAGCTTGATGTCAGCGAAGGCACCACCATTCAGAAGACGTTCGGTGTCTACATCGAACAGGCGCTGGCCATCAGCGATCGGCTGTTCCTCACCGCCGCCGTTCGCAGCGACCAGAACTCGGCGTTCGGCACGAACTTCCAGAGCATCGTGTACCCGAAGGCGTCGATGTCCTACCTGATCTCGCAAGAGGATTGGTGGCGCGCGCCGGGCTTTGTCAGCTCGCTGCGGCTGCGCTATGCGTACGGCCAGTCCGGCGTGCAGCCGGGACCCAACGACGCCGATCGCTTCTACACCGCGTCGATCACCAGCGTCGCCGGCAACGACCTGCCCACCGTGACGCAGGCCGCACTCGGTAATGACAATCTCAGGCCGGAACGCTCGGCGGAACAGGAAACGGGCTTCGAACTCGGCCTGTTCAGCCAGCGCGTCAACATCGACGCGACGTACTACAGTAAGATCACCCAGGACGCGCTCATCAGCGCCGTGCTGCCGCCCTCGTTCGGCTCGGTCACGTCGCAGCTGCGCAACCTTGGCGCCGTGAAGAACGCCGGACTCGAGCTCGCCATCACCGCGCAGCTCATCCAGCGGACGTCGTGGGGCTTCGACGTGAACCTCTCCGGCTCGGCCAACGACAACAAGGTCGTCTCGCTGGGCGACACGCCACCGCAGATCGGCACCACGACTCGCACGGTGCCCGGCTATCCCATCGCCGGCTTGTGGGCGCGCCCGATCACCGGGTGGGACGACAAGAACGGCGACGGCCTGCTCACCTGGTGGGCCGATGCTGCCCGCAACGAAGTCTTCGTCGGCGACTCGACGATCTTCCGCGGCTACGCCACACCCCGCTACATGGTCACGGCCGGCGGCGGACTGGATCTGCTCAACCGCAAGCTCCGCGTCAGCACCATGTGGGACTACCGCAGTGGCAACAGGTGGTACAACAACACGGAGCGCATCCGCTGCACGCGTCCCAACTGCGCCGGCCGTATGGATCTGAACGCCGACTTCATCGATCAGGCCACCAACATCGCGGCCAACGAACACTCGGCGCGCACGCTCGATGGCTACTTCCAGCCGGGCGCATTCGTCCGTCTGCGCGAGGCCTCCGCGCAATACACGTTCTCGCCGGAACTCACCTCCAAGCTGACGCGCGGCCGTTCGCTGTCCGTGGTCGTCACGGGACGCAATCTCAAGCTCTGGACCAAGTATCGCGGCACCGATCCGGAATCCGGCTTCAACACGACGTCGGGCACCGACGCGCCGAGCGAGTTCCAGACCGTGGGCCCGCCAAGCTACTTCATCTTCCGCGTCAACCTCGGCTACTAGGAAACCGCCCCATGACAAAAAAGCACACGACGGGTCGGCTCTTCTCCGCGCGACGCCTTGGCGTTGTCGCTGGCGCAACCCTCGCCCTCTCCAGTGTCGCCTGCACGGAAGCCAACAAGCGCTTCCTCGGCGTCACCGATCCTGACATCATCCTCCCCGGCGACGTGACCTCTGCGGAAGCTGCAGTCGCCGTCGGAAACGGCGTGATCGGCACCTTCCGCTTAATCACGGGTGGCGGTGAAAGCACGTGGCTCTTTGGCGGACTGCTGGTCGATGAATGGTCTACGAGCTCGACGTTCATCCAGAACGACGAGGCGGACCAGCGGACTATTCCGGAGTTCAATTCGTCGATCACGGGCATGATCCGGAATCTCTACCGCGTCCGCACGCGCGCGGACGAGGCGATCGCCGCGTTGATCGCGGGGCGCCCGACAGCCCGCTCACTCATCGCCGAGATGTATCTCGCGCGTGGGTTCGCGGAATTGCAGATGGCATCGGATTTCTGCAATGGCATTCCCATCGGCAACGGCAACGCAACGCCGCCGGAGAACGGCACGCCGCGCTCCACGCAGCAGGTGTTCCAGCTGGCAGCCACCTCGCTGGACACGGCCATCACGTACGCCAACGGCACCGACGCACAGAGCGTCTTGATGTTGCGGTCGGCGCGCGTCGCACGTGCGCGTGTGGCGCTGGCACTCGGCGATTTCGCCGGCGCTGGCGCGCTCGTTGCAGGTATCCCGACCGGCCTCACCTACACGCACACCTTCTCGCTCTCCACCAGCACGAACACCATCTGGGGGCAGGGGTTCAGCTCGCGCCGTTACAGCGTGGGCGACAGCATCGAGGGGAATCGTCGCGATATTTTCGTACGCAACGCGATTCCATTCGCGTCATCGCGGGACCCGCGCTTGCCGACGACCATCCCGACCACGGGTGCCATCAACGGTCAGGACGGCCAGACGTACACGCGCACCACGGTCATGTGGGGTCAGCTGACTTCGGTGGACGTGATCAATGGCATCGACGCGCGCATGGTCGAAGCCGAAGTCGCGCTGCGCAACAACAACACCACGCAGTGGCTGGCGATTCACAACGCGTTGCGTATGGCGCCGCCCAAGCTGGGAGAAATCCAGCCGACGGCGATGTCGGCGCTCACCGATCCGGGGACGCAGGACGCGCGTGTCTCGCTGCACTTCCGTGAGAAGGCGTTCTGGACCTTCAGCCGCGGTCAGCGGTTGGGCGACATGCGCCGCCTGATCAAACAGTACGGACGAACGGAAGCGAACACCTTCCCGCAGGGCGTGCACTACAAGGGTGGCAACTACGGCGCGGACGTGAACCTGCCGATGGTGCAGGCCGAGCGGAACAACCCGAACTTCCAGGGTTGCACCGATCGCGCGCCGTGACGGTGAGCGGTTCGTAGTGTTGCCGTAGCAGCGCACGGCAGCGCGCCGTAGCATAAACGAGGCCCCGGACACGACCATGTTCGGGGCCTCGCTGCGCTGCCGCTGGCGCGGAACCGCACCACGTCGCAGGCTAGAGCATGAATTCTCCCCGATCCGCTGCCGCCCCCGACCGCGGCCCAAACGTGTCGTTCCCGCCGCCGCTACCTTTCGTCGCAGGGTTTGGCATTGGCGCCCTCCTCGAGCGCTATCTCGCGCCGCCCATGCAATTGCCGAACAGCATGACGGCCACGGTGCTGGGGCTGTGCATGTTTGTGGGTGGACTCGCGCTGATTGCCACGGGCATGATGACCTTTCGCCGGCATCGTACGGCGATTTATCCCAATCGGCCGGCGCGCAATCTGGTCACGACCGGCGTCTATGCGCGCACCCGCAACCCGATGTACGTCGGGCTGGCCGCCGCGTATCTGGGCGGTGTGGCGATGACCTCCCTCTTCTGGCCGCTGCTGCTGTTGCCGGTGGTGCTGTCGCTGGTGTTCGCGCTGGTCATTCGACGCGAGGAGCAGCATCTGCTCGAGAAATTCCCCGACGAGTATGTGGACTACACAGGGCGTGTACGTCGGTGGCTGTAGCGCTCGTGCGATCAGCGTTGGTCGTGCGGCTATTTGCGATCGTGAGGTCAGCAACGAAGTCGACGATGCCATTTCCGATGCGATGGACGATGCGATGGACGGTGCTTTTGACGATGATGACGCTCGTCAGCCGCTCGCCGCTTGGTGCGATTCAGGCGACACGTGCGATGCCGATGGTGACGCCGCGTGCGGGGCTCGTCATTACGCAGTCAGTGCGCCTGCGCCCCGGCGTATATCGACTACCCGCGCCCGCATCACTCGATTCGGCGCTGCTGACCATTCGCGGCCGCGACGTCGTGGTGGACATGCGCGGGGTCACACTGGTCGGCGTACGCGCCAACGCCCTGCCGGATGAAGGGCGGGGCGTGGCGCTGCGCATCGAGGGCGGAACGAACGTGCGCGTGCAGGGGTTGCATGCGCGCGGCTATCGCGTGGGCATCCTGGCGCGCGGCGCGCACAAGCTCACACTCGTCGACAACGACCTCAGTCACAACTGGAAGCCGCGGCTGTTCAGCCTCGTGGAGCACGAGAGTCTGGCTGATTGGTTGTCGTATCACAAGAACGAGCAGCGCGAATGGTTGCGCTTCGGCGCCGGCATCTATCTGGACAGTGTGATCGGCGGAACGGTGCGCGGCAATCGTGTGGAGCAGGGGATGAATGGCCTGCTGCTGGTGCGCACCGATTCACTGCAGATTCGCGACAACGATTTCTCGTTCAACTCGGGACTCGGCATCGGCATGTACCGGTCGAGTGCCAACCACATCGTGCACAATCGCATCGACTACAACGTGCGGGGCTACAGTCACGGCGTGTATCGACGCGGGCAGGATTCGGCTGGCATCCTGATCTTCGAGCAGTGCCTGCACAACGTGGTGGCGTACAATTCGGTCACCCACGGTGGTGATGGACTGTTCCTCTGGGCCGGTCAGCAGACGATGGACACTGGTGCGGGCGGTGCGAATGACAACGTCTTTCTCGCCAACGATTTCAGCTACGCCCCCACCAACGGCATGGAAGCGACGTTCAGTCGCAATACGTTCATCGCCAACCGCGTGGTCGGCAACGATCACGGACTGTGGGGCGGCTACAGCTACGAGTCGCGCGTGATCGGCAACTGCTTTGGCGCCAATCGCATTGCGGTAGCCATAGAGCACGGACAGCAGAACACGATCGCGTCCAACCAGTTTGACGGCGACGGCACCGGCATTCGCTTATGGGCCGATTCCATCGAACCATCCGACTGGGGCTATCCGAAGCATCGTGATACCAGAAGTCGTGACTATGTCGTCCGGGAGAATCGATTCGGCGGCGTGGCCACGGTGTTCAACGTCGTCAACACGCCATCGTTCGACACGGTGGCAAATGTTCGGCGCGACACGGTGGCGTCCAACTGCGACACACGCCGGCTCGCACCCACCACCGCCTACTGGCGATTGCCAACGATCGAAGACGAACCGATCCGCTGGCCCGCGCGCGAGGTCTCGTTGCGTGATCGTTCGGCCATCGTGATCGACGAGTGGGGACCGTACGATTGGCGTTCGCCGAAGTTGCGGCCGCTCGACAGCACGCGCACGATGCCGCTGCGACTGGCCGTACTCGGCCCCGCCGGTCGGTGGCGCGTGATCGCGCAGCGCGGCGTGCAATCGGTTTCAAGCACCGGCGGGCGCGTTGGCGACACCATCGTCGTCACCGCCATGCCGTCTCAGGCACACGACTGGACGCTGACGCTCGAATACGTGGGTGGTGTGACAATCGCCCCCGATGGCGCGGCGAGGGCAGCCGGCGTACCGGTGCGATTCTCGTACGAGCGCTACGAGCCGGTTGCGCAGTGGACGGTCCGATTTTTCGTTTGGGCGGACAGCACCGATCCACGTACGAACGCCGATGCGTTCAGCACCTTGCTTCGCGGGACGTCGCACCTCACCCGCACTGAATCCCGCTTGGACTACTTCACGGCGCGCGCGCTGTTTCCCTCGTTGCCACGCACGCGCGTCGCGCTGGACGCAACAAGCACACTCTCACTTCCCGCGGGAGCGCACACCCTGCGCACACTCAGCGACGATGGCGTTCGCGTGTGGGTGGACGACGTATTGGTGATCGACGACTGGATCCCGCACGAGACTCGGCCCGCCTACGCAACCATTCGCGGCGGAAGGCATAATGTGCGCGTGCAATACGTGCAAGTGGATGGCTGGACGGAGCTTCGGCTCGACGTACTGCGCGGTGTGCCGCCTCATGCGATGGGTTCGCCGGGGCCACATTGAGAACGAACTGCAACCGCAACCGCGACTGACTATCACGGATAGCAACGGATGGAACGTGGATTCTCGGGGATACCGCAACTGTAACTGACTGACGTGGCTGAACGCGGAAACGACGCGGAACTCGCGGATACCACGAACCACAAAGAGGGCAGTTGTTGTATCTGCGGAAATCAGAGCGGTTATCCGCGTTGATCCGTGTCCAGTCAGTCGCTGTCGTCGTATCCCCGCAAATCCCTATTCCATCCGTTTTTATCCGTGATAGTCAGTCGCTTTTTGCTCTTGCCGTTGCTCCGACATCAGTACCCCTTGGGTGGCAGTCGCTTGATCGCCAGACTACCCACGCGATCACGTTTGCGCCGTTCCGCATCGCTGCGCAGCGCATGCGCCGCCTCGCGTCGCAACTCCTCCCACTGCGCGTAGCGTTCGGCGTCGACCTCTCCACGCGCCACCGCGTCGCGCACGGCGCATCCCGGCTCGCTGCGATGTCCGCAATCACGAAAGCGACAGCGTGCCGCCAACTCCGCGATGTCGGCAAAAAGCGCGTCGGTCGCTTCAGGCGTGGCCCACACACCAACCTCACGCAGCCCCGGCGTGTCGATCACCGTCAGTCCGGACGCCAGGGTAAAGAGCGCCCGGTGCGTGGTGGTGTGCCGCCCCGCGCCGTCGTCGCGCAGCGCGCCTGTCTCCATCACATCACACCCCGCCAATCGGTTGAGCAGCGTGGACTTTCCCGCGCCCGACGGACCGAGCAACACGATCGTTGCGCCTGGCCAGCACCAAGGCGTCAAGGCGTGCACGCCGTCCGACGTCTGCGCCGACGTGGCGACCAGCGGGATATCCGGAAGAAATGCGGCGATGCTGCCGAGCGCATGGTCACGCGTGGCGAGATCCACCGTGTCGCAGCGGCTCAGCACGACCACCGGTGCCACGCCTCCCGCGATGGCGAGTGACACCAATCGCGCCAGCCGTCGCACGTTCGGTGGCGTGGGCAGAGGCGAGAACACGAACGCAGAGTCGACGTTTGCCGCGAGCAGCTGGGGCCGATGTGTCTTTCCCGCCGCGCGTCGTACGAGTGCGCTGGTCCGTGGTTCAATCGCAACAACGCACAGCCGATCGTCGCGACGTTGAGCAGTCACCCAATCGCCGATGGTCGGCTGATGCAGCGGATCGTGGTCGCCGAGCAGCGCGTGGTCGAGCATGGCGTCGACGGTGACCGGAGCGTGGTGCGGGTCAGCGTGCGGGTGGACAAGCGAGGGGAAGTGAGGGTCAGTCTGCGAATGCCTCTGCGATTGCCTCTGCGGTTGAGTCTGCGGTTGAGTCTGCGGTTGAGTCTGCGGGTCGCTGATCAGTAGTTGGACGGACGCGCGATGCACCGCGCTGACGCGTGCGCGAATGTTGGTCACAGGGGACTTCCGATGTCGGGCGCACCACAGTGGCGGGCGCGCTGT
>CAYWCJ010000117.1:0-12227 GCA_964456595.1 uncultured Gemmatimonas sp.
TCGGTTTCACCGGCGACGAGGTGTTCCGCGAGATCGGCACACTCAGTGGTGGCGAGCGTGCCCGCGTGGCGCTGGCGCTCATCACACTGTCGGGCGCCAATCTGCTGGTGCTCGACGAGCCGACGAATCATCTCGACGTCGAGAACATCGAGGTGCTCGAGGACGCGCTGGACGAGTACGAGGGCACCGTGCTGCTCGTGAGCCACGACCGTGCGTTCCTGCGCGAGGTCGCCACGCGTGTGTGGTGGTTCGACGGGTCCCGCCTTGTCGATTTCGACGGCCCCTTCACCGAGTGGGAGGCGGATCGGGCTCGTCGCGCGTAACGGAATTCCTGTTCCTGACGCAGGAGTTCCCGCAGACCGATCTCATGGTCGCTGATGTGCTCCCTGGCACCGTCTTTCTGGCCGCGCGTGCAGTGCCGCTCATTGCACCGTGGCCATACCTCAGTAATGCGCCGACACGCGGACACGACGTACCGGCCGACGGATCGTTCATCGCGGCCGGCGAGCCGGGTTATTCGGCGACGCGTTCCTTCGACTCACACGAGTGCCGCCGCGCTTGCCGACCTGCGACGTGAACCGCTGCGCGGTGAGAGCGGACATCGGCAGATCGCGTTGGTGCACGAGGGGCCGGTACGTCTCGCGCTCTTGGCCTTCGAACGGGGTGGACGAATGAAGGAGCACGCGGCACCTGGTTGGGTGACCATTCAGGTGTTGCGGGGCACGCTCACCGTGCGTTCCGAAGGTGCGCAACACCAGC
Organism: uncultured Gemmatimonas sp.; assembly: GCA_964456595.1. Classification (GTDB taxonomy): domain Bacteria; phylum Gemmatimonadota; class Gemmatimonadetes; order Gemmatimonadales; family Gemmatimonadaceae; genus Gemmatimonas. The sequence continues at coordinate 760 of CAYWCJ010000117.1, forward strand.
TGACCGCTGGCAACATCCTGTCACTCGCCCCCCGTGTGCGGCACGACGTGGAAGCGACCGCAGAGGTCGACATGCTGTTGGGCATCTATCCGGATACCAGGGCGGAGTAGCGGGAGAACGCCGCGCCTCATGTCTTCACGAGCCGGCGCACGACCTCGATCAGCACCAATGGCAGGGTGCGCGCGTGTCGGAGCACCGCATACGAACCCGCACCGAAAATGCGGGCGATGTACGCCGGTGCTTCGCGGTCCACGGTGATGCAGAACGGATGCAATCCCTGCAGTTGCGCTTCGGCCACCGCCTGTCGCGTATCCTCGATTCCGTAACGGCCTTCGTAGATGTCGACGTCGTTTGGCTTGCCGTCCGAGAGAACCAGCAGCAGGCGATGCCGTGCTTTTTCTCGCACGAGTGCCGCTGTCGCATGTCGAATGGCGGCGCCGGTTCTGGTGTACCGGTCTGGTTCCAGCGCCGCGATGCGTTGGCGCACCGTCGCGGTGTTGCGTTCCCCGAACGCTTTTACCGTGGATGTCGAGACAGCCTTCGGTCCTTCGCCGGAGAATGCGACGATGCTGTAGCGATCCCCCAGCGCATCCAGCGCTTCGCACACGAGCAGCAACGCTTCCTTCTCCACATCGACAATGCGACGCGTATCGCCTACCCAACTGTCCGTCGAACCGCTGACATCGACCAACAGCATGATGGCGATGTCGCGACGGGCCGGCCGAGTCGTTTCGTAGAGACGACCGTCGGGTGCACAGCCGGCGAGCAGATCGGCGTAGCCGGTCACGTAGGCCGACAGATCGATATCGGGTCCATCGGCCTGTCGGCCCTGACGCGTGCGCTGTGGTCGCAACCGTTCGAAACGGCGTCGGATCTGTTGCACCTCCTGCGCATGTCGCCGAAGCACGGTGTCGGCCCACGCCGACGCACCGACCAGTGGCGTGTGCTCACGCACCATCGCACGTGCCTCGTGGTACGCATTCACTCGATAGTCCCACTCGGGGTACGACACGCCTGCAGACTTCGTGCGCATCGAATGCGGCGATGCGTGCAGTATTGCGTGCGTGTGAGGAGGATCATCGCTGACGAGCACTTCGGCGGGAGAGCCTGGCGACGCAACCAGTCGAGCTTCCGGTAGCTCGGAGAGCGAATCTGCCAGCGCGGCGGGGTCGGCCAGATCATCGCGATCGGTTGGACGTTGCAGTCCCATCGGATCTTCTGCGTGCTCCTGTGGTGCATCCAGCTGCATCATCCACATGCCCACCGGCCCGTCGTCCTCATCCTCCGACGCCGCGCGCGTTCGCGGACGCCGCGTGAGGTTGTGAACGCGCTGGGGTCGAATGCGCTGCTCGTTGTCCTGATCGTTGTCCTCATCGTCATTCGCTCGACGCCCTGCGATCGACCCTTCAGCGGCTTCGACGCGCCCCCACAGCGAAACCACGAGCGTACCGCGATAGCGACCGGCCATGGTGGAACGCAGCAGCGCTGCCGCGTCAGCTGCCCACGCAATCGACGCCGCGCGCGACGCGCACAGCGGAACAGCGCGCGGGCTATCGGTCGGATCCGTTTCAAGCACCTCGATCAGCAAACGCTCGACTTCACGTTCGATTGGCGAGAGCACGCGCGGCGGTGGTCGCTCCCGGCGCGCACTCCGTCGCGCAGCTTCGACATCCACGCGCAGGCCAGGCAGCTCGCGACAGATCTCGTGATCGATCGACGTCGCTTCGGCCAGCAGATAGAGATCGCGCGTGAGCGGCTCGAGTGCAGGTATCAGTTGCAGCGCGGTCCCGCGCGTGACACGCGCGGCCTGCTCCACCGCCAGCAGTCGGTAGAGATCGAACGCCACGTCATCGCCACGACTCGATGAAAGCGTGCGTGGCAGACGAATGCGCTGGCCGTCGGTGCCCGACAGCGCGCGAAGGTCGATCAGATGTCGCGGAACGCGACGCACCAACCGACCGATGAACGATTGTCGGGCGGGTGGATCGGCGACGACGATGGGCGCGGTGCTGCCATACAGCGCGCCCACCAACAACTCGAGGCGCCGACGAACATCCACCAGGCGCAGCTCGCGAGGGCCTGCTCGATTGCGGCGCCAGAGACGATGGACGAACGTGGTCGCCGCGTGCGCGCCTTCAAGCAGTACATCCTCGGGTTCGGACATGATGGCTCGTCAGCCCAGCACCGCGCTGACGAGATCGTTCATCGCACGCAGCAGCTCCGGATCATCCGTGAGCGGCGCGATCATCCCGGCGCGACACGCCTCCACCGCCGGAACGCCGCTGGAAATCAGTCGCGCCGTGGCGACCAGCAGCCGAACGCTCGGCACTTCCGCGAGTCCACGATCCCGCAGGTTGCGCACGCGCTGCGAAATGTTCACCAGCGCGCGCGCCGTGGGCTCGTCGACATGACCTTCGTGGGCAACGACGCGCACTTCCACTTCGACCGGTGGGAAATCGAAATCGATCGCGACGAACCGCTGACGCGTGCTCGGCTTGAGATCCTTGAGCACATGCTGATAGCCGGGATTGTACGACACGACCAACTGGAACCCAGGCAGCGCCTCGACCAGCTCGCCCGTCTTGTCGAGCGGCAGGATGCGTCGATCGTCGGTGAGCGGATGAATCACCACCACCGTGTCCTGTCGCGCTTCAACCACCTCGTCGAGATAGCAGATCGCACCATGCCGTGCCGCCATCGTCAACGGACCATCGTGCCACACGGTCTCGCCACCGCGCACGAGATATCGACCGGTGAGGTCACTCGCGGAGAGATCATCGTGACACGCCACGGTGACCAGCGGTCGTTGCAATCGCCACGCCATGTGCTCGACAAACCGCGTTTTGCCGCACCCCGTTGGCCCTTTCAGCATGACGGCGAGCTGCCGGTGGTGACAGGTTTCGAAGATCGAGATCTCGTCGCCCACCGGCACATAATACGGTTCGCTCTCCAAACGTCGTAACGTCTGACCACCCGACGTCATCGCCAACGGATGTGATTCAACTTCCTTGACGACCGCGATCATCGATCAGGCCACCGCAGCACTATGCAGATCGACGCTCGGTTCGTCGATGAGCGCACTCCGCACTGGCACCGCCTGAAAGAAATCCCAGATGAACAGTGCCACCCCCGCCGTGAAGATGATCGCGGCGCCGATGAGCATCAGGAAATGCACCTGCAGCTTGAGCTGCGTATCGAGATAGCCGAGTCCCATGATGCGCTCGAGGTAGACCTGCGCGATGCCGGCCGTGGCGAACGCCAACGTCATGCCGAACATCCCGCCGATCTGCAACCAGAATGCCCAGTAGCCCACCGCGCTTTCGCGTGCGTTGTCCTCCCGCCCGGCGAAGTGTGGTAGTGCATACGTGATGACCGCCAGCACGATCATCACGTAGGCGCCGAAGAACGCCGCGTGACCGTGCATGGGTGTGATCAACGTGCCGTGTGTCCATTTGTTGACGGCGGGCCACGTGTGGGAAAGGCCGAGCAGGCCGGCACCGAACGCGGTGAACACCGCGCTCCCCACCGTCCAGTGCATCGCAAGCTTGTTGGGGTGCGCGAATCCGGCGCGGCGCATGGCGGAGTAGGCGTAGATTGCCATGCCGAAGAGCGCCAGTGGCTCGAGTGCGCTGAATACACCACCGATCGGCAGCCAATAACTCGGCACGCCCACCCAGTAGTAGTGGTGCGCCGTCCCAATGATCCCCGCGATGAAAACCAGTCCCACGATGACGTACAGCCACTTCTCCATCCGCTCGCGATCGGCACCGGACAAACGAATGAGCAGGTACGCCAGCAGCCCTGCCTGCACCATCTCCCACACGCCTTCCACCCACAGGTGCACCGTCCACCAGCGATAGAAGATGCTCACCGTGTAGTTGTGAAACTGCAGCAACGCCGGCAGGTAGAGAATCGCGGCAAGCGCCAGACCGGACACCAGCACGCCTTCAGTGGTAGTCCATCGGCCGGCTTTGCGAATGGTCATGAAGATGTTGTACAGAAACATCAGCATGCAGACGACGATCGTGAGTTTGACCGGTACCGGCTGTTCGAGCAGCTTGTTGCCTTCGGTCCAGCCAAAGAGATATCCGACGACGGCTACTACGCCATTGGTCGTCCAGATACCAAGCTGCCAGTACGCCAGCTTCACGCTGTACAACTCGGTGCGTGATTCCTCAGGGACGACGTAGTACGTTGCGCCCATGAAGCCGGTAAGCACCCACACGATGAGCAGATTGGTGTGCACTTCCTTCGTGACATCGAATGCGAGCAGGTTGAGCATCGGATCGGGGCCCAGATATTTCGCGGCACTCAGCAATCCGAACACCATCTGCAATCCGTACAGCAGCAACGCGACGACGAAGTACGCGTAGGCGACCCACTGGGAGCGGTAGCGCATGATGGCTCTTCCTACCGGAGGGTCATGAGATATGCGACCAGTTGCTCGAGCTGTTCAGGCGTGAGCGACTGGCGGAAGTTGTCGGGCATGAACGAACGTCCGGCCGCCGAATACATTGCGCCGGGCACGACGTGCGCGCTCGGCGCGATGATGGCTTCGCGGATGTATTCCTCGGCGCTCTTTGCCGTGCCGGTGTACTGCGGCGTGCCGACCAATTGCCCGGCGCGCGCCGCGAGTGCGGCGAGCGACGGACCGGCCAGATTCACTCCGGCGACCACCGAATGGCAGGCGCCGCACCCCGGTGGCGTGCCACGGAATACCGTCTGCCCCTGCGCCATCGGTGAGTTCGTCGCGATCACGGCCGGCGCACTGCCGCTGGCGTCGTCCGTGCCCGGGAACGTCCCGCCGCTCACGAGAATCGGACGGGGCGGCCACCCCTGATTGTCGATCTTCGAGACCCAACCGAGGAACGCGATGACTTGCGCAATCTCTTCGTCGTTCAGCTTCGGGTTCGGCATGAGTCGACGATGCACTTTCTCCGAATAGAACTGCGACGGATCCTTGAGGAATGCCGTCAGATACGCGGAGCCGCGTTGCTCGGTGATCTTGGTCAAGTCGGGCGCATAGTACGCACCTTCGCCAAGCAGCGTGTGACAGTTGATGCAGTTGCCATTGTGCCAGACATCCTTGCCGGCGCTGACGGCGGGCGTGATCTGATCGGAGTTGGTCAGCTTCGCAAACTGGCGATGACTGTCAAATGTCATCCCGAGGAAAATGGCAGCGAACAATACAGTGCCGCCGATGAAGAACAGTCGCGTATGTCGCTTGGTCATTCCCAACCTCTCTGACGAGCGGGGGATGGCACCTGCGGATGCAGGCACCACGCTGCGTGCACGAATTCAGACGCCGATCGTGCGCCAGTTCAGCAGCGCGATGGCGGCCGCGTACACCGCCGAGGCCAGCATCAGCAGGATCATGAGCCAGCTTACCATTCGACCGATCGCAAACACTGAGTCACTCCGGTGTGGGGTCACGCATGACCATGAGCGACGCAGGACGTTCCTGTGCGCTTGTGCCTCTACTCGTCGTCGATTCCACGTTGACGCGTCGTTGCCGCTGCGACACCTCCCTGCGCCGTGACGCAGCGACAACATCGGTCCTCTCGCAATTACGAGTTGCGGTCCGAGAGAATCTCCGCGATGTACCAGCGCGCAGCGAGCGTGCTCGACTGAGGCTGCGTCATCGTTTGCGGCGCGAATCAAGAAGAGGCTGGCACCGATGTACGGGGCCAGCCTCTTGTTGCAACGGTCGCTGTGCGATCAAGCGATCGCAGAATGTCTCATTATCGTCGTCCGCTTTCAGCTCCGATCCCGCCGTACCAGCACACGCCGCCCCTTGATCGTCGTGCTGCGAAGCGCGGTGATGATGTCTTCCGCAATCAAGGACGTGCTGGCTTCGATTCTGCAGCTCGCACCCAATCGATGGACTGCTGCCAGAGCTCGGGAGTATCAATCAGTTTGGACGCGTAGCGGATCTGCAGCCGATCGAATCGCGTTCGGACCGTGGGGTTCGCGGCGGCCAGGAGCATCAGCGAGCTGTCCGAGAACTTCAGCAGATGCGCGCCGATGCCGAGATGAGCCGTCTCGAATTCCTGACTGTACGCTGGCGTGCAGTCCTCATCGGATGATCCTCCAAGTCGCGCCACGCCGTACCCCTCCGGAAGTGCGACCACGCGATGTCCCTCAACACAGCTGTCGAACGCGCGCGCCCAGATGGCAGCCAGCTCCGCGGACCGTTCCTTGGTCGTCACTCCGCGTTCACCCTCTTCGGCTACGTGGTTTCGGAGTGCGTAGCGCGCGACGCGAGTGCGATGATCGTGCTTGTGAGACGACTGCCGACGCAGGGCAAAGTGATGGGTGAAGCAGGTTGGGTGACGTCGCGCTATGCGCACGTTTGTGCTCCCCGCGGCGCTGATCGCGCTGGTCGTCGCCTGCCGCTCTGACGAATCACCGTCGAGTGCGCCGCCGGCACAGAGCATGAACAGCTATTCGCTCTGTATCGGGACGTACACGCAGGGTTGGGCCTGCAACGAAAAGAAGGAGTGCACGAGTGGCGGGATCTACTGATCGGTGTTTGACGCCTCGACCGGGACGCTGTTTCCTCCCGAGATCGTCGCGACCTCCGTCAACCCCTCGTATATCGCCGTCCAGCCAGGTGGAGCGTTCGTCTACGCCGACACCGAAGTGGGCAGCGTCGGCGGCGAATCCACCGGATCGCTCACGGCGTTTCGCGTGGAGGCCACCGGGAAGCTGACCGAGATCAGTCGGGTTTCATCGTTCGGCGCCGAGCCCTGCTACGTGTCGGTCGATCGCAGCGGGCGCATGCGTTCGTCGCCAACTATGGGGGCGGCAGCATCGCGAGCTACGGTATCGCCCACAATGGGACGCTTTCGGCAGCGTCCAACCTTCAGCATACGGGTTCGGGTCCGCACGCGAATCAGAAGGGGCCCCACGCCCACTTCATCGCCGAGTCTTCACGGCGTGGCCGCGTGTATGTCGCCGATCTCGGCGTCGACCAAGTGCGGGTGTACGACGTCGATAGCGCCAGCGGAAAACCCACGCGTACGGCATCGTCACTCGGCCAATTCCCCAAGGGAAGCGGTCCGCGCCATCTCGCGTTTCACCCCAGCAACACGTACGTCTTCGTGAACAACGAGCTGTCGTCGAGCGTGACGGTCTTTGCGCATGACGCGGGCTCGGCCGCGTTGAAAGAATTGCAGACAGTGAGCACCCGGCCGCCGGGCTTCGAGGGAGCAAACAATACGGCCGAGATTCTGGTCAGCGCCGACGGCAAGTTCGTGTACGTATCGAATCGTGGCCACAACAGCATTGCCGTCTTTCAAGTGGACGAGACGACCGGGCGACTTAGCTTGCTGGAAACCACACCTTCAGGGGGCGACTGGCCCCGCGATTTCAAGTTCGACCCGACCGGCGGTTTCCTGCTGGTCGAGCATCAGAAGTCGGATAACATCGTTGTACTGCGTGTCGATCGGATCACGGGTAAGGTCACACCGACCGGTAACGAATTGCGCGTGTCGAAGCCGGTCAGTATCGCGTTCATGCCGGTCCCGAAGTAGTCACCGCATCATCGCTCGGCATAGGCTCGTTCGCTACAACGCAGCCGCTCGCTGTGCGGGGCTGGTAATCGCAAACACCATATCCCCCACAAACCGCTTGAACGATTCGTTCTCCACGAACTGCTTGTACACCTGCGTGTCATCCTTCAGCAGGTGTTGCATCACACTCGCCAGCGCTTTGTCGTGCGCGAGTCGGGCCGTGTGTGGGGTGTTCGCCTTGGCGTTCTGGTACGCCGCATCGGCGGCGACCTTGGGCGCAATATCATCTCGAATGCGCTGGGCCACGCGGTCCGTGTCGGTGAACAACGTGCCGAATTGTTCATTGAACGTCTTCAGAATGTTGCTCAGCCGATCGAGCTCCGGCTCCAGCCTGTTCGAGTTGGCATCAGTGGGCACCGGCTGGATTTCTGCGTCGGAGTCGGCCAGAGCGATCTGCATTGCCGCCTTCTTCTCAACCCGGTAGCTGTCCATGTCGATTGCCTCAAGGATCCCCTTTGCGAGGTCCTCCTCCCTGGGTGCCGGTAGCTTGGACGTGAGCAATCCAAGGAAGATCGACAGCTTCTCCCACTCGGCGTTGCTGTACGCGATGATCGATGACAGGAATGCGTAGGTGCGGCAGAACACCTTGGCCTTCCCCTTGAACGCCACCTGTTCGTCCTCATCGAGCCGCTCGCTGTACACCGCCACGCAGAGATCGAGGATCGGGTCCAGCATGTCACGTTCGGCGTCCGCGAGAAACAGCTCCACGACCTGATTCACCTGGTCCGGCGCATACACCTGCGCTGTGTCGAGCGCCGACTTGAGATCGTGCAACTTGTTGGGATCGGTCTCGTCAGCCAGCAGCGTCGTGCGGTAGTAGTCCTGAAAAGCGAAGGTGATGGCTTCGCTATTGTTCTGAAAGTCGAGCACGAAGCAGTCGTGTTTTCGCGGATGCGCGCGGTTGAGACGCGATAGCGTCTGCACCGCCTTGATGCCGGCAAGCGGCTTGTCCACGTACATCGTGTGCAACAGCGGCTCGTCGTAGCCGGTCTGGAACTTGTCCGCACAGATCAGGAAACGGTACGGATCGGTTTGAATCGTGTCGGCGATCTCGCCGCTCGAAAATCCGTTCAGCGACCCCTCGGTCACCTTTGTGCCACCGTACTCGTGCTCACCAGAGAACGCGACGATGGCCTGATATGGGCTCTTCCGCTCCGCCAGATACGTCTTGAACGCGTGGAAGTACTGGATGGCCCGCTCGATCCCGCTGGTGACGACCATGGCGCGTGCTTCACCGCCAATCTTGCCCACCGCCATCACCTGCTCGTGGAAGTGGTCCACCATGATCTCGGCCTTCAACCGGATCGCGTGGTCGTTGCTCTCCACGAACCGGCGCAGCTTCTTCTTCGCCCGCTTCGTGTCAAACTCCGGGTCGTCGTCGGTTTTTTTGACGAGCTTGTAGTAGCTCTCCACCGGCGTGTACGCCTTGAGCACGTCGAGAATGAACCCCTCATCCACCGCCTGTTTCATCGTGTAGCTGTGAAACGGCCGGTGCTTGACCTTCCCCTCGGCGTCGCTCGGCAGCGCTTCGCCGAACATCTCCAGCGTCTTGTTCTTGGGCGTGGCAGTGAACGCGAAGTAGCTGGCGTTGGTGAGCATCTTCTTTGCGGCCATGCGCTTCTCGAGCACGGCGTTGACGATGTCCTCCGGGTCCATCTCGTCTTCTGCAGGAGCATCGTCGTTCGCGAGCGTTTCGCTCATTGCGGCCGAGCTCTTGCCGCCCTGACTCGAGTGCGCCTCGTCGATCACGATGGCGAAGCGCTTGCCCGCCTCCGTCGCCACCTCATCGGCGATGACCGGGAATTTCTGCACCGTCGAGACGATGATCTTCTTCCCTTGCTCGATGAACGTGCGCAAATCGCCCGAGCGCTTGGCGTGACCCACCGTGGCCCCCACCTGCATGAACTGCCTGATGGTGGTCTGGATCTGATCGTCGAGAATGCGGCGATCGGTCACCACGATGACCGAGTCGAACACGTCGCCGCCCGCCGCGTCGCCGTTTTGCTTGAGACCGATCAGTTGATGTGCAAGCCAGGCGATGGAGTTGGACTTTCCGCTCCCCGCCGAATGCTGGATGAGATAGCGCTTACCGGCTCCGTGGGCGCGCACGTGGGTGAGCGCGTGTCGCACGAGGCTCAGTTGGTGGTAGCGTGGCCAAACCTGTTTGCGCTTTTTCTTGCCCGTCCGCGGGTCTTTCTCCTCAACGATCTGCGCGTAGTTCTCGACGATGTCGGTGAGGCCGGCCGGCGTGAGGATTTTTTTCCAGAGGTAGTCGGTCTTGAGCCCGAGCGGGTTGGGCGGATTGCCGGCGCCGTCGTTGTGTCCCTTGTTGAAGGGGAGAAACCACGATGTCTTCCCCTGCAGGTGGGTGCACATGCGCACCTCGCTGTCATCCACGGCGAAATGCACGGCACAGCGGCCGAATTCGAACAGTCGTTCACGTGGGTCGCGGTCGCGCTTGTACTGCTCGACGGCATCGGCGACCGTCTGCTTGGTGAGACTGTTCTTGAGCTCGAAGGTGGCCAGCGCGAGCCCGTTGACGAACAGCGCGAGATCGAGCGCGCGCCGAGTCTCGTCCATGCTGTAGGCGAGCTGCCGCGTGACGGAGAACCGGTTCTGTGCGTGCAGCGCCTCGGCTTTGGCGTTGCCCGGCGACGGGGTGCCGTAAAACAGCGTGAAGTGCAGCGGCCCGTGGGCCACACCCTTTCGCAGCACGTCAATGACGCCGCGCTTGCCAATCTCACCCGAAAGACGGGCAAGGAACTTGAGGCGGTTGATGTTCCGGGCGTCGTTGATGTCGGCGATGGCCAGCTTGGCGAAGGTGTCGGGCTGGGTGGCCTGTAAAAACGCGAAGAGCTGGGCGACGTCGAGTGCGTGAGCGCGGTCATAGTCCTGCGGGCTCCCGGCGGTGTAGCCGGTGCCCCCGTAGGCTGGCGGGCGTTCGGCGACGCGGTTGGGCGCCACGGCGAGCCCGGTGGTGCCGGTCATGTGCCGCACGATGATGGACTCGAGGCCCTTTTCGCTGGTGTCGGTGGTCATGGATGCTCCGTTGGCGCTTCCGGCGCTGCGGTCATCAAGCAACCATCAAGCAACGGCATTTTCGGTAAATGCTTGACAGTAAATGACTTAGATATGGCGAGCCCATCAATAATAGGCGCCGCTGTCAAGTACCGATCAAGCAAAGTGCTCGTAGAGCCTTCGCTAAATCCTTTGCTAAAAGCTTTGCTAATTCCTTTGCCAGCAATTCGGCTGTCACTGAAGTTTAGCAAAGGGCCAACCTACTGACGGAGGTGATGCCGATCGATTCGGCCTCGTTCCGGTCTTCCATCAAGCAACCATCAAGCAATTCGGTGAACACTAAAGCGTTGTAAATCAACTGTTTACCGACGATTGGCAGGACAGGACGTTCGCTAAGCCGATAAGTCATCAAGCAATCTCCGGCGGCTGGTCTCTCGGTGCGGCCCAATATGGCAGATAAGTGCGCGCCCGGGTTCCCACTGCTCTGTCCTCCACCACGATTGAGTCCGCCGCAACGGCCTCATTGAGCAGGCGTGACGCGACCGAGGCGTTCTTTTCTGCAATTCCAAAGCGCTCGCGCACCGAGCTGTTCGACATCGGCTGACGAGTCACGTAGCGCAGACACGCGTGGAGGTAGCAGGCCCGCACCCGATCCGCCTTGCTCATTGACGCCAGCGGTTTGTGCGCGAACAGGATCGATCGCGTGAAGCCGTGTGGCGTTTCGAACAGCGGGGCGGGAAGCTGATAGAACTCCACCAGCGACACCACTTTGTCGATCCCGCTGCCGCGCTCTTCGCAGATTCGGAAACGTCGCATGAGCTAGGCGAGCGTCTCATTGCGCGAGCGGGGTGGCGTATCCACGAAGCGCTGGGTGTC
>CAYWCJ010000118.1:0-600 GCA_964456595.1 uncultured Gemmatimonas sp.
GACGTTCACGCTCGCGGGGCAGAACGGCAGCAGCACGGTCAGTGGCACCGCGGTGCTCACCGTCTCGGCGGGCAGCTACACCATGACGGCGAACGTGGTGTCGGCGGATGGCGTCACCTACACGCCGACACCGTCGTCACGGGCGCTGACGGTGAACATCAACTCCACCGCCTTCGCCACGTTCAGCTATGCGTCGAGCGGTGGTGCAGCGACCGGTCGGCTGGCGTTCGCCGTGACCGGGCTGCCAGCCAATGCCAATCCGTCGTTCTCACTCGTCGGCCCCAATGGATCGACGACGATCATTGGTTCGGCGACGGTCGACCCCGTGCTCACCGGCACGTACACGCTCAACGCCAATAATCTCTCGTCAGGTGGCAACACATACGTGCCGTCACCCACGTCGCTCCCGATCACGATCAATGCCGGCACGACGACGACGGCGACGCTTTCGTATTCGGTAGGCGGCGGCGGATCGCCCAACTACGCCATCGAGAACGTCTACCTGACGCAGGCCATTCAGCGTCCGGATGGCGGCGTGACGTTGGTCGCCAACCGCGATGCACTCCTTCGCGTCTTTGTGACGGCCAACGGCGCCAACAC
>CAYWCJ010000118.1:610-12024 GCA_964456595.1 uncultured Gemmatimonas sp.
CCGTGCGCCCGGACGTGCGCGTGCGCGTGTACGACGGCGCCACGCTGCTGCAGACGGTGACGATTCCAGCACCCGAAACCAGCGTCCGCACCACCACCAGCGAAGGGACGCTCACTTCCACGTGGAACGTGGTGGTGCCTGGTGGCAACATCCGCATCGGCACGAAAGTACAGGTCGATCTCGATCCGGCGGCCACGATCACCGAAGTCGATCGCACGGACAACGTGTGGCCGCGCGGTGGCACGCCGCAGACGATTCCCGTGGCGACCGTACCGGCGTTCAACGTGCGCTTCGTGCCGGTGACGGTGAATGGACTCACCGGCAACGTGTCCGAGGCCAACAAGGAGTCGTTCCTGACGTCCACGCGTCGCTACATGCCGATTCGCGACGTCGTCTCCGACGTGCGCGCGCCGTTCACGTCGAGCGCGCCCGCGCTCGAGAACAACGACAGCAACTCAGCGTGGCTCACGGTGCTCAGCGAACTGAATGCCCTGCGTTCATCGGATGGTGCGCCGTCGAGCATGCACTATTACGGCGTGGTGAAGGTGACGTACACGAGTGGGGTGGCAGGCTACGGGTACGTACCCGGACGCGCCGCGCTTGGCTGGGACTATCTGCCCAGTGGGGACGCGGTGGCCGTGCACGAATGGGGACACAACTTCTCGCGCCCGCATACCCCCTGTTCGGTCAGTGGAGACGCCAGCTATCCGTACGCCGGTGGTGTGATTGGTGTGTGGGGGTGGAATTCCTCCGCCAACACGCTCATCGCCCCAACCGCCACCGACATCATGGGCTACTGCAGCAATCAGTGGATCAGCGACTGGACCTGGAGCAAGGTCATGCAGTATCGACAGGGCTCTGGCCTCGAAGCGAGTGCGCTGAGCGCCGCCAGGGGCACAGCGAAGGATGGACTGCTGGTCTGGGGCCGCGTGGTTGACGGACGCGTGATCCTCGAGCCGTCGTTCCGCGTGCGCGCGCCGGCCTCGCCGACACCCCGCATCGCGTCACATCGCGTGGAACTGATGGACGCGAATGGCACGACGTTGCTCGAACTGCCCATCAACGCCGATCGTGTCGATCACGAGTCGGCGCACGACGAGCGACAGTTCGCCGTGGTGGTGCCGTGGAGCGCGCCGCTGGAGCAGGCACTCGCTCGCGTACGCGTGCGGGACGCACGCTCACCGTTGGAAGCGGCCGAGCTGCGCAGTGCGTCGGCACGAGCCGTCGGCACACCCACCGCGCAGCCGAACGTGGGCGCGCTCCCCGAGCCAAACGGCACGCTCGAGGCGATCAGCACCACCCGCACACGGGTGAGGTGGAACACGCAGGACTATCCCATGGCGATGGTGCGTGACGCCAGCACCGGCGCAGTCATGGGTTTCGTGCGCAACTCGGGTGATGTGGTGACGACGAACGGCCGACAAGTCGAGATCGTATACTCGGACGGGGTGAGGAGTCTGGTCCGCAGATAGGGGAAGAATCGCGCGACCGGCGCAACCGCAAGCGAGAGGGCGAACTGCTCAGGGAACTACCCGGTTCGGGGCTCTGAGCAGGAGTGGGGAGTAAGCAAGTCCGGCGCGTTCGCGCTCGGGTCGCGGGCCACCGTCCCCTGCGAGCCGCGCACAACTAGCTTTCACCCACCCACCGGCCATTCGCCGTCGCCCAACCTGACTCCATCCGATTTATGTCTGCCTACGACGTCATCATTCTTGGCGGCGGTCCCGCCGGTTATGTGTGCGCGCTCCGCTGCGCCCAACTGGGGCTGACCGCCGCTGTCATCGAACGCGAAAAACTCGGCGGTACCTGCGTTGTTTGGGGCTGCATTCCCGCCAAGGCACTGCTGGCCAGTGCGAACATGGCCACGCACATGAAGGACGCCGCGCAGCACGGCATCACCATCGGCGGTGAAATCACGCTCGACTACGGTCAGGCGGTCAAGCGTTCGCGTGGCATCAGCGAGCAGAACTCCAAGGGCGTCGAATTCCTCTTCAAGAAAAACAAGATTGCGTGGATTCGCGGCGACGGCGTGCTCGAACAGGGCAAAAAGGTCACCGTCACGCTCGCCGATGGCACCAAGGAGACACACGAAGCGAAGAAGGCGGTCGTCATTGCCACCGGTTCGCGCGTGAAGGGGCTGCCGCAGGCCGGGCTCGCGCTCGACAAGACGGTGGTCATCTCGTCCGACGAAGCGCTCGTGCTCACCAAGGCGCCCAAGCGCATGGTCATCGTTGGTGCCGGCGCCGTGGGCTGTGAATTCGCCGACGTCTTCAATGCGTTCGGTACCCAGGTGACGATGGTGGAAGTCGCGCCGACGATCCTCCCCATCGAGGACGCCGACAGTTCGGCCGAACTCGCGAAGGCGTTCCGCAAGCGCAAGATCGAAATGCTCACCGGCGCCAGGATCACCAGCGCCAAGGTGACCAAAACCGGCGCGACGATGATCGTCGAATCGGGCGGCAAGACGCACACGCTCGACGTCGACACCGTGCTCGTCGCGGCCGGTCGCGCCCCCAACGTCGAGAAGATCGGACTCGAAGCACTCGGCATTGCCAAGAGTGATCGCGGTTTCGTGAAAATCGGCGCGAACTTCGAGACCAACGTGCCTGGCTACTACGCCATTGGTGATGTCGCCGGCAATCAGATGCTCGCACACAAGGGTCAACGCGAAGGTCATGTGCTCGCCGACATGCTCGGCGGACTGCATCCGCACCCCGTCAATTACGGCAACATTCCAAGCTGCACCTACTGCCATCCGGAAGTTGCATCCATCGGACTCACCGAGCAGGCGTGCAAGGACCAGAAGCTCGACTACAAGGTCGGTAAGTTCCCGTTCAGCGCGAACGGCCGCGCGCGCACCAGTGGTGAGACCGACGGCTTCGTGAAGATCATTCGCGATGCGAAGTACGGCGAGATTCTTGGCGCACACATCGTCGGCGCGAGCGCGACGGAGTTGATTCACGAACTCGTCGTGGCGCGTGAGAACGAGTTCACCGTCGAGGAGATCGACCTCGCGGTGCACGCGCACCCGACGCTGTCCGAAGCGATCGCGGAAGCAGTGCTGGACAGCATGGGGAAGATGCTCCACGCGTAGGAACCACCAAGTTTCCAGCTTCGGGTCGGGGTTTTGGGCTTTGAGAGGACAGCGTTGTGGTGAAGCCGGCATCCCGCACGGCACCATGCGAGCCGCGCACCAGCCGCTGTTTCTCGCGAAGCCCAAAACCCAAACCCGAAGCCCGACACCTGGTGGCTAAAACTGAATACTCTCCACTCATCATGTCCTCGCTCGACCGGGCGCTTCTGTATACCCTCGACTTGGGCCTCGTCGATTACGACCGTGCCTGGGCCCTGCAAAAGCGCGCCGCTGCCGCCCGCATCTCCGGCTCCCTGCCGCATGATCTGCTCATTCTCTGTGAGCATCCGCCCGTCGTGACGCTCGGCCGCAGCACCAAACCCGGAAATCTCCTTGCCAGTCCGGAGTACCTCGGCGCGTTGGGCATTCAGTTACGCGATGTCGAGCGCGGTGGCGACGTCACGATTCACGAGCCCGGTCAGCTCGTCGCGTATCCCATCCTCGATCTCAAGCAGCACACCAAGGATCTGCACTGGTATCTGCGGCAGGTGGAATCGTCCATCATGCACGCGCTCGCCTCGCTCGGCATCGATGCAATGCGAGAGGCAGGGCTGACCGGTGTCTGGCGCGAGCATCGCAAACTCGCATCGATTGGCGTGCATGCGCGCGAGTGGGTGACGTGGCACGGCGTCGCGCTCAATGTGCACAACGATCTCGAGACCTTCCGTCATGTCGTGCCCTGCGGCATCGACCAGGTGACGATGACGACGGTGGCCGCGGAGTGCGCGATGCTCGGCGCCACGGCGCCTGCGATGACTCACGTGCGAGAAGCGGTGACAACCGGATTTGCCTATACGTTCGATCTGCTCGCGGAGCCGCTTCCGGCGCCTCTCGCCGTCGTGCTGGCTGTGGACTCGTCATCCCGGGAGATCGCCGTGTAGCGCGGAAGACCTGGTCGCGACGAGTGGCGAAAAGGTCTCATCGATTGGACTCGAAACCGAAGCCCCCGACCGCGCTGCCTGGCGGTGGGGGGCTTCGTTTTGCCGACTGCGGTCGCACGTGAAGTGCGACCGGCCGACA
The DNA here is from genome assembly GCA_964456595.1 of uncultured Gemmatimonas sp. Taxonomy (GTDB): domain Bacteria; phylum Gemmatimonadota; class Gemmatimonadetes; order Gemmatimonadales; family Gemmatimonadaceae; genus Gemmatimonas. The sequence goes on from CAYWCJ010000118.1 coordinate 4,761, forward strand.
TTCACCAATGCGCGTGCGATGGACCGCTACGGCACCGTCACCGTAAAGACCAATTGGATCGTCGCGTTGCTCACGAGATACGCGGTCATCGTGTGACTGATCGCACCGCCGGCCGGAAGCGTCCAGCCGCCAACCTGCGCCACACCGTTGGCGTTCGTCACCTGCGCCGCCCCCGTCACCGTTCCGGCGCTGCCAACGAACGTCACCGCAACGCCGACGATCGGGTTGCCCTGCACATCGACGACTCTGACCGCGGGTAGCGTGGTGACTGCCGCCAACGCCGTGCCCGCCTGCAGCAGCACGGCACCCGGTGCAACCTGCATGGCCGATGCAGTGCCGCCCGACGTGCGAGCAATGAACGTCGGTTCGGCTCCGAGCTGATCGAGCCCGGCGACGAAGGCGCGAACGCGCAGCGTCGCACTTCCGACCGTGCCGACGTTCCAGGTCGCGAGTGTCGCAATTCCGTCGGCGCCCGTCGTTTGAACGGCGCCAGTGAGCACGGATGAGGATCCTGCTTCGGGAGTAAAGGTGACCACGGCGCCCGTAACCGGATTTCCGCTGGCATCACGCACAATCACAGACGGCGCTGGTGTGGCGAGTGTTCCGACGGCGAACGTTCCCAGATCGAGTACCGTCAGCGCCGATGCAGAGGCCGGCGTGACTGCGATACCGGTTGCCGAAATGATCAGATCCGGCAGTCCGGAGACGCGTGCGAGGATCGTCTGGGTACCAACCGACGGACCAAGCGTCCAGCTGGAGAGCGTGGCGATACCGCTGGCGTTCGTGACCGGCGTCGAACCCGTCAGGGCCCCGCCCCCCGATTGCACGAAGAACGACACGGACACGCCGCTCGCCGGATTTCCGCGATTGTCACGCACGATCACGGAGATCGGCGACAGCAGCGCGCTGCCGATGATGGCGCTCTGTCCACCGGCGCTGCTCAGGAGCAGTGACGCTGGAGGTGCGGCCGTTGCAGTCGCCGAGAATATGATCGGATTGTTGGCGATGATCGCGCCCCCCGCATTGACCGTCGCCCGCAGACTATTCTGACCCACCACGTCACCCAGCGTCCATCCGCCCACTTCGGCGATGCCGTTCGCGTTGGTCACGGGGCGACGAGCCACCGCGACACCACCGCCGCCAACGACTTCGAAGACCACTTCCAACCCCGGCACGGGATTGCCGAAGCCGTCTGTCACGCGAACGGACGGCTCAATCGGCACTGGTCGTCCGACGATGACTGACTGGAGGTTACCGGCGTTCGCGGTGACTGAGGCAGGCGCGGACGCACGAGCGGTCGCTGAGAACACGACCGGTGTCAGCGCGCCGGACGTGACCGTCAGCGTATACGCTTGCGCGGCCGTTCCGAGCTGCCACGAATCTGCAGTGGCCACACCGTTCGCGTCCGTGAGCTTGATCGCGCCGGTTACCGAGGAACCAGCGGAGCCCTGAAAGGTGACCTGCGATCCGGCGACCGGATTGCCGCCCGCGTCCACGAGCCGCACCGACGGCGGCGAAGAAACCGTGGTGCCTACAGTGCCGGTCTGCGTGGTCGCCGAAAGCGCTGACAACGAGGACGCCGAGCCGGCAAGGCCGTTCGCGGTGAAGACCACGGGATTGCCGGTGGCGCCGTTCACCAAGGCCAAGGCCGTCAGTCGGTTCACGCCGGACGCGGCGCCGAGTCTCCAGCCTGCCGCCGTGGCGATACCGGCATTGTTCGTTGTCGCGCCCGACGCGGTGACCGATCCGCCTCCAGATGTGACCGTGAAGAACACCGAGACGTTCTGCACAGCATTTCCGAAGCGGTCCTTGATGACCACGGCCGGCGACGTACCCAGCATGCTGCCGGCCGGTGCGCTCTGGTTGTCACCGGCGGAGACCGCAACCGTGGCCGGTGCGCCGGGCAGCGCTGTCGCGATGAAGGTGAGTGCGCCCGAAACGCCGGTCACCTGCGCCTGCGCGCGCTGCAGTCCGGTGGTCGTGCCCAGGGTCCACGTTGCCGACGCTTCGCCGTTGGCGGCTGTCGTGGTGGACGTCGGTGCGATGGTGCCCCCGCCGTCAACCACGTTGAAAGTGACCGTCTGATTCGCCATCGGCCGGGCGCTCGCGTCCGTCACAAGCACGCGAACAGATTGGACCTCACCGACGAGACTGGTGAAGCTGGCTTGTCCGACCGGAGTGATCGCGGCCGGTGTTGGCGGCGCGACCGCGTCGTCCTTGCACGCCGTCGCGCCGGCGAGCAGGCAGAGACTGGCGAACGTAAAACTCGAGAGCTGGCGGAATCGCTGCATACGGAACTCCAAGTTCAATGAGGACTTTCGGGACATGCACAGAGCGAGCGACGACTCGTTCGACATGCGCGCATGCCCACCGTGTGACGATACTCCGCAAAATGATACGTCGTCACCGCATCCACAGAAAGTGTGCGTGCAAGCGGCTGACGAATTGCTTCGTGCAAGACTGAGGCCCCGACTGCTTTCGCAACCGGGGCCATGATCTACTGCGTTGCACTGCATCGCACTGCATCGCACTGCATGTGCGCGTCAGTGCTTACGGAAGCTGGGTCACATCCTACGTGCGAGTGTGTCGCTTCCGGGCGCCTTCGGTGGTGGTGTCGGCTCGACCGGCGATGGGATTCCAGTATCCGTCGAAGCGGGCGGGGGTGCGACTTTCTCCAGCAGCGGCGTAGGCAGACCATACGTCTTCATTGCGTCCACGTAGAACTGCCATCCCGTGCCCAACACCTTTTCGTCGACAAGCACGATCGGTGTCTCCAGCTTTTGCTCGACCGGATCCGACACGCTGCCAAGCTCTTCGCGGAAATAGATCACCTCGAAGTTCTTGCCGGCACTGAAGTACCGCATGTGGCGGAAGCCGTTGATGAGTCGTGCACTGTCGGTACCAACTGCGGTGAGGGGACCAGTGCCGATCCTGCTCAGCACCTCGTTGCGGGTCATACCAACGGCGAGATCGTTGAGTGTCGAACTCCCGACTTCGGATGTGCCACAGGCGGCGGCGGACGCGAGAAGCAGGAATGCGATGGTGCGGACAACGTATCGATGCATAGGATTTTGGAATAGGTGAATGCGCCGGACGCACCAGGCTGGAACCGTGTCTGGTGGTGCGCTGATGGAAGCTAACTGTACCCCGAAGTGCATCAAACAACGACGGCCACGTTCTCGCGAACGTGGCCGTCGTTGCTACGCGAGCAGCTGAGGCCGGATAAACAACGACCCCGCTCCGAAGAGCGGGGCCGATGTTTTGATCAAACTACTCCGGAGATTACGGAGTGCGCGTGATCGTCACGTTGGTGCTGATCGTGTTGTTCTGGAAGCCGCCGACAGAACCCGTGACCGTGTAGGTCACCGTTACCGCCACCGTACCCGAGGTGACCGTGCCGTTCGGCGTCAGCGTGCAGACGTTGCCCGAGAGCGACGCCGTCACGAAGGAGCTGTTCGCCGAGCACGTGAACGCGAGGTTCGCGAGATTCGGGTTGGCCGAGACACCCAACGTGACCGCAACCGGCGGGCCAGCGTTGGTGATCGTGAGCGGGCCAGTACCAGTGATCGTCGTGCCAGCCGGCAAGGCACTTGCCAAGCCGAACGTGGACGAGACCGAGGAGAGACCGTTGCCGTTGCCGTCGAGGCCAATGGCGCGGATCACATCACCGTTCGCCAACGCTGCCATCGTTACGCCCGCACCCTGCGCCTGACCGGCGAAGGCAAAGGTGTAGCGCCAGAAGCGGTTGCCGCCCTGATCGAGCTGGCCAGCGAACGTCGCCTGACCAAGGTATTCCCACTCAGCGCCAGCCTGACGGATCACGGCAACAGACGTGAACGGCGGGTTGGTGATGGAGGTGCTCGTCTGCGCGCGGTACTCGACTGTCGTGCCGGCGTTCAGGTTGAAGCCCTGCCACAGCTGGATACCAGCGCCGGAAGCAGTCCAATCCTTGCCCGTGGTGGTGCTGGCCGGGGTCGGGATCTGGCCACCGAAGATGGTCGCGGTCAGCGGAGCCGAAGCGCCGCCACCCGTCCACGCACGGCTTCCCGTGGCGCGGATGTCATACAACACGGCCGTGACTGCGTTCGGACGCGGCTCGAATGCAGCGTTGCCGAAGAACCCGAACGTCTGGGCCTGAGCAAGCGGCGCACCACCGGCATCGGTCGTCACGATGTTCTGGATGAACGCGGTCGGCAGGTTGAGCGGGGTGGATCCCAACAGCGTGCCCGCGCCGACAGGCGTGGCCAGCTTGTTATCCGTGAGTGCAGCAAACGGGTTGTGCCAGAAGCCGAGGTTCGCGGCCGTCGAGAAGTTCGGAACGCGACGGAAACGAAGGCTCGTCGGGCCGCCGGCAGGGCCGACGCCAGAGGCCAAGCCAAGCTGCGTGTAGTTCAGCGCCAGGTCGCCAGCGATCGCTTCCAGATCGTCGGTGCCGGTGACGTTGAATGCAGCCGCGAGACCACCAGTGAGCACTGGCGGAACCGTGAGGCCCGTGACCTGCGGATTGACATTGTCGATCGCGACCGAGCGGTTCGGGATCGTCGTGGTGTTCCCGGCGCGGTCGATGATGGTGCCGCTGAACGTGTAGTAACCAGCCTGCGCTGCGGAGATCGCCTGCACGCCCGTGGGGACGCGGTTGAACGTCGGGTCGCCGAAGATGTTCACGAAGAACTGACGCTGCGAATTGTCCGTCGGGTTCACGTCAGCGTTGATCGACTGATTGATCGGCGCATTGCTCGTAGACGAACCCGAGTTGTTGCCGGTCAGGTTCTCAACGACGGCGTCATTGAGGAGCGACGGCAGGCTCGGAGCGCGACGACGAACGATCTGGAAGGTACCACCGCGAACCAGGCCACCCTGCGTGGTGCAGTTCAGCGTGGTGCAGGTGAAGAAGCCAGAGCGCGAATCGGTGAAGCGGACGCCGAACTGCGCGTTGGCGTTGTTCAAGCCACCGAACGTCTGCAGCGCGGAGAAGATCGAGTCTGCATCCGTCACCACGAACGTCGGTACGCTACCGGTGCCGGAGTTCGGGATCATGACCAGGATCGGTGCGGTCAAGTCAGCGCCGAACTGCGACGGGTTGGCGGCAGTCGTGTTCAAGCCAGCCGTCACCAGGAACGTGCCGTTGCTGTTCGCCCAACCGAACGGCTCCGACGTGGCGCGGTTGCCAAGACGGTCCGTCTCGATGGCCTGCGCGTAGTACGCGCCGTTGGTGAAGTCGATCTGCGACTCCGGCAGGGCCGGGGTCGTGGTGCCAATGGTGGACAGAATGCCACCAGAGGCAGCCGGCGTCGTGCAACGCGTCGCGGCCGTTGTGTTGGAAGCGCTCGGCACCGGCGTAGGCGTCGCGCAGATGTTGAACAGGGTGTTACGCGTGGCTGCCGTGGCGCCGAACTCGGCACCGAGGAGGCCAACACCATTACCCACACCACCATCGCCGTTGGTACGGTAACGCTGCGTCGAACCAAGGCTCGTCGCGGTCGAGATGTCGCGGCCCGCGAGGAAGTACGCGCCGTTCACCCACGCCGAGTCAACGAACGTGCCGCCACCCGCACCACCGCGGATGTCGAACGCCGTGATGACGGGCGCCTGATAGTCACCCGGCACGTAGATGGTGGGTGGGCGATACGCCAGCGAGACGCGGTAGCGCTGCGCAAACGCGGCCACATTGGCGGCGGTGATCTGCGAGAAGATCGACGTCGCGGCCGCCGGAGCAGAAGCGGATGCCAACGCGTCGGGCCACCCGCGTTGTTGTTGTCGATCGAGGCAACCACGGCCGGCGAGTAGCCAGCGAGGTTGGAGACGGCGCCCGAGCAGTTGAAGTTGAGCGTCGCCTGCGCCGTGCTGCGCGCAGTCGTGCCGTACGTCGCGCCGAACGGACGGATGCTGTCCGTGAGGCTCGCGCCGCCGCTGCTGCAGGTGATGCCCGCGAAGTTCAGCGTGGCCGAGAAGATCGTGCGGTTCGGCGTGTAGAGAACCGGGACGACGACGAACGAGCCCGTACCCGAGCGGGAATTCGGGAGGAGCGCATCCGGCGTGCTCGGGCCACCGTACCACGTGTTGCCCGCAACGTCCGTGGCGGAGTTGAGCGGCTGCGTCCACATCGCCGTCCAACCGTCCGGATTGTTGAAGTTGATCTGCGACAGGTTGTTCGAAGCGATCTGCGTCGGGTTGCCGGCAACCGTGGTCGTGGCAACGATCGTCTTGAGACCGTTCTTGAACAGCGTGTTCGCGTCCGCGCCGGTCACGAAGTCAGGCGTCGTGAATTCGGCCGAGTTGATGTACAGCTGGACGAAACCAGCCTGGCCACCAGCGGGCCCGTACGTCTGCTGCGCGGCGGGCATCTGACCCGCGGCCGGGCAAACGGCGGCGGAAGCGTCGCACACAAACGCCTGCACCGAGCGCACGTTCTGTCCGTTCGGCTGCAGCGACAGATTCACTTCGAACTGGCCGATGACATTGGTGATGTCGATCGTGGCGCCGTTGTCCGTGAGGCTGTTGATGATGACCTGCGCGGCCTGCGCGACCGTCACCGGAACCAGCGCGGTGATTGTCGAAGCGGCGAAGGAGCCCGCCTGCGGGGACGTGGCCGTCACGGTGATGACCGCGGAGCCGGGTCCGACTGCCGTGACCACACCCGACGTGGCGCCAACCGTGGCGACGGCAGGATTGTTCGTACCGAACGTGATCGCGGCCGTGGCGGATGACGGACCAACCGAAGACGCGACCAGCGTCGACGTCTGGCCGAGCGACAAGGCGAGCGAGTTCGGCTGCACGTTCAGCGCCGTGAGGCCCGGAACGCGATCGGACACCGTGATCGTCACGGCCTGGCTGATCGTTGCCGGACCGAACCCAGCGCCCGTTCCGTTCGCGGTCACCGTGATGGTGGCAACGCCGGGGGCAATCGCGGCCACAATACCGGCCGCCGAAACCGTGGCGATCGCGGCAGAGCTGGTGACGTACGTGTACGCAACCGTGCGGCCAGCAGGCGAGACCGTCGGGACAAGCGTGACCGACTGGCCGATGGCCAGCTGCGCCGCGGACGGCGAAACGGCCAACGACGTGATGGCCGGCGAAACGGCGGCAACGGTCACTGCAGCGGCGGCAGCCTGATTGGTTGACGTGGCGGCGGTGATGGTCGCGTTACCTGGGGCAACGGCGGTCACGGCGCAGGCGTTGCCACCGGCGCTCGCGGCCGTTGCAACGGCCGTGTTGCTCGATGTGCAGCTTGCCAGCGTCGGCGGCGTGGTGGTGCTGCCACCGG
>CAYWCJ010000119.1:0-11967 GCA_964456595.1 uncultured Gemmatimonas sp.
ATTCAGCTTTTCGGCTTCGGGACCGCCGTCGCCTACGCCAAACGTTCCGGTGCCGCCGCTACCGCCGGTTGAAGTGATGCTCGCCGGCACCGGCATGGCGGTGCTGGCGGGCGCGCAACTGTCCGTGGTGGACGAAGACTTCGCGCAGCGTCTTGGCGTGGAGCCCGGCGTGCTGGTGTTGCGCGTGCCGATGGGAACGCCGGCGGCCGAGGCGGGGCTGCGACCGGGTGAGGTGATTCGCGCCGTGAACGGCGTCCCGGTGCGGGACATGACGCCACTGCGGCGTGCACTCGGAAATACCAGCGGCGCGTCAGGCTCGCGCGACGTGAAGCTGACGGTGAGTGCGCGGGGGGCGGCGCCGCGGATCGTGACGGTGCGCTGGTAACGGCAACCACCACGTGTCGGGCGGTGGGTACGCGTCGTGAGCTTTGAGTTGTAAGTCGACTGGCACCGGCGCGTGCCTTTCGCGAACTCACCACTCGAAGCCTGAACCCGAAGCCCGAAACTGGGTGGTTTTGCGGTGTCGGCCTTCGCTTACTTGAGCGACCCCGCCGGCACCGAATACAGCAACCGCACCGTCGCGCGATCGGCTTCCGTCAGATCGCGAACCCGAATGCGCGCCGACATGATGTTGTCGGGATCGTGCGAATGATCGAGGCCAAGCAGGTGACCGACTTCGTGCAATGCAATGGCGCGCATTTGCGGCGCGGAGACGTTCCCACCACTCGGATGCGCGATCGCGAGCTGGATCTCCGACGAAACCAGCCACCACGCCGCGTCGCGGCTCCAGACCGTCTTGCCGCTGATGCCGTTGGCAAAGCGATCAACGAAGGCGACGTACACGTCGGCGGTGCTCGAATCCAGGACAAACGTGAAATGCACCGGCACGCCCGCCTGCACCCATGTGTCGAACGCGTCGCGTACGGCTGACACGAAGTCGGCGTTCCATCCGTCCACTTGCACGGCGTCGTCAATCCAGACACGCAGCGGGCGTGAACGACGATCGGGCCAACGCGTCACGGCGGAATCGCGCGCGTTCACGAGGTCGTCGATGTAGGTGCCGAAGGCGCCGTTGGCGAGCCGGATCCGCAGCTCGCGCGGATCGAGACTACGCGTGGTGCCGGTGTATGGCGACGTCGCGACCACAGTGCCGTAGTCCGCGCCGGTGGTGCCGAACGCGTCGTCCTGCTCCGCGTCGTCATGTGCATTGTCCGCGGACGACCCGGCACGGGAGGAAGCGCGCGAGGCGGCCCTCGACGCTGCACGTGCGCCCTGCGCGGTCTCGATGGCCCCCGCGGATTCGTCATGCACGGTGGCGCGACGCGCACCGAGTGCTTCTCCGCCAATGAAACAGGCCAACCCGGTGACGCAGACTGCGAGGAGCGTTTCGGCGGCCTTCATGAGGGGTATCAGTGGTCGGGTGGTGACTCCGTGCCAACCCCGGTCGACGGGGCGAGCAGAAAGGACTCCACGAGCGCAAAGAACTCGGCGGGAGACTCCCAGAACGGGTTGTGCCCGACGTGCTCCAACGGACGCAATTCCGCACGTTGCAGCGTGTACGCAATGCGCACGGCTTCAGCGAGCGGCAGCACATCGGCTGCACCGTGCACGACGAGTGCGGGTGTGCGCAGGTCACGCAGGGTTTCACGCCAGTCGTAGCCGTCCCGTCGGAGACGTGCCGCGATCACCGCGCCGGTCGCGCTCGTGCCGGTTGGTGCCGAGACTGCCCGTGCGAAGTCGTGATCGGCGAAGTACGCGGGGAAGAACGCCTTGGTGTACGCCGCGTGCGCGTCGAGATCGGGGCGACTGAGTTGTGCGGGATTCAAGGCGGCCAGCGTGTCGCGTTGCGTTCCCTGCAAACGTTCGAGTGCGTGTTCGTGCAGTGCAGGCAGCCACTCGCTGGTCACGCCCACGGCGCCCACCAGCACGAGTCGTCGCACGGCGTCCTGATCCTGTGCGGCGCCGAGCATCGCGATTCCGCCGCCCCACGAATGTCCGAGCACGTCCCATCGTTCAATGCCGAGCGCGGCGCGAAGGGCCGGCATGTCACCACCGTCAAATTCGATTCGCGAGGCGCCGATGCCAGGCGGTGTGCTGCTGGCTCCGCGTCCGCGCTGATCATAGAGAACGAGTTGACGATGTCGCGCGAGTGGGGCGAGCGCGGGCCAGAGCAACTCGTGGCCGAAGATCAGGCCGCCGTTGATGCAGAGCAGCGGTAGTGCATGCTCGACCGCTGGCGTTCGATACACGGCGAAGTCGAGACCACGGGCGCGCACCATCGTTCGTTCGAGGGGCGGACGGGCCGGCAGCGAGCGACGGAAGGCCAGGTAGTTCTCGAGCGGGGAGTTCATCTCACCTCACACAAACACACTGCGGGCCGCGAATGGCGCGGAGCAGAAGTTGTTGTTCTCGCGTGTACCGCAGACTCACGTGATGACGGTTGGTTTGTCGCGGCCTGTACGTGCCTGCAACTGGCAGAGATCGAGTGCCGATTGGACGAGCGGTTGCAGTGCTTCCTGCACGTCGCGATCGAGTCCGTCCGGACCGGGGACGTACGATTCGATGTAGATGCGGAGCGTTGCGCCGGAGGTACCGGTGCCGGACAACCGAAAGATGATGCGGGATCCGTCGGTGAAGACGAGACGCAGTCCCTGCTTCGCGCTCGTCGACCCATCGATCGGATCGAGATAGGAGAAATCGTCGGCGGTCGCGACGGTGCGCTGGGCCAACGCGGTGCCGGCGAGCGTTGGCAGCATCGAACGCACCTGCGCGAACAAGCCGTTCGCGGCATCGGACGGGATCTCCTCGTAGTCGTAACGCGTGTAGTAGTTGCGACCGTACACCTTCCAGTGGGCGCGCACAATCTGCTCCACCGACTCCTGGCGCGCGGCCACGACGTTGAGCCAGAAGAGCACCGCCCAGAGTCCATCCTTCTCGCGAACATGATCGGAGCCGGTGCCGAAGCTCTCCTCTCCGCACAGCGTGATGCGTCCCGCGTCGAGCAGGTTGCCAAAAAACTTCCATCCGGTCGGCGTCTCGAAACATTCGATGCCGAGTGCTTGCGCGACGTGATCGACGGCGGTGCTGGTGGGCATCGAGCGAGCGACACCAGCCAGGCCACGCGCATATCCCGGCACACGCGTCGCATTCGCCGCGAGCACGGCGAGGCTGTCCGAGGGCGTGACGAAGAAGCGTGTGCCGAGGATCATGTTGCGATCGCCGTCGCCATCGGACGCCGCGCCAAAATCCGGGGCGTTGTCGCCAAAGAGTTCTTCGACGAGGTCGCGTGCGTAGGTGAGATTCGGATCGGGGTGGCCACCACCAAAGTCGGTGAGTGGCGTGCCGTTGATGACGGCGCCGGCGGGTGCGCCGAGTCGTCCTTCGAGGATCTCGCGCGCATAGGGACCGGTGATGGCGTGCATCGCATCGAAGCGCAGGCGAAAGCCGCTTGCCAGCAAAGCGCGTATCGATGCGAAGTCGAAGAGTTGCTCCATCAACTCGGCGTACGCAGCGACGGGGTCGACGATTTCGAGTTGCAGCGAGCCAAGTTGTGTGACGCCGAGTGTGCCGAGATCGACACGCGGCAAATCGGCAATCGCGTAGCTCGTCAGCGTTGCGGCGCGCGCGGCTACGGCATCGGTGAACGACTCGGGAGCGGGTCCGCCGTTGCCGGTGTTGTACTTGATGCCGAAATCTCCATCCGGACCGCCGGGGTTGTGGCTGGCCGAGAGGATGATGCCGCCGGCCCCACGCTGCCGTATGAGATGCGACGCCGCCGGCGTGGACAGCCATCCATGCCGACCGACAATCGCGCGCGATATGCCGTTGGCGGCAGCCATGCGCAGAATCGTCTGGGTGGCCTCGGCATTCAGAAAGCGTCCGTCACCTCCAATCACCAGGGTGGCATCGGGCGGCAGCGCCGCGACATCCAGCAAGGCCTGCACAAAGTTCTCGAGATAGTGTGGCTGCTGGAACACGACCGCGCGCTTGCGCAGGCCGGAGGTACCGGGGCGTTGGTCGGAAAACGGCGTCGTGGAGACGCGCGGCGCTGTCGTCATCGGAGCCATCACGGGGAAGGGAGCACTCGAGCCGTCCGGAACATACGCCTGCGATCAACCCGGTGACCACGGCAGCAAAGCATCTGCCAGTCGTCCGGTGGCGATGAGTTCGCGCAACTCCTCGTCCAGTTCTTCGCTGCGATCGAGCACGAGCTGCCATCGCTTCACGCGCTCGGCGTCGGGCATGCTGCGGAAATCGCGTCGATCGGGTATGCGACCACCGGGGAGCGACGCCACGAACTCGTCGGAGGGTGCGATGAGCAGCGTGCGCTGGAAGTTCCTGGCGCGCGCACGGCGCCACCGCAGCGCCTTGTCGAACCATCCCGGAATCACGTGCGAATAGAAGTGCGGATAGAGCACCAGACCATCGCCCGGTCCGAAATCGATATCGAGGTGATAGTCGATCACACCACCATCCCAATGCACTGCGTGGGGCGTCTCGGGAATGATGACGCCTTCGAGCAGCAACGGAATCGAACCCGACGCAAGCAGTGCGGCGCGCAGGTTTTCACGGGTGAGAGTGCGATGCGACGTCGGAAAATCAACCAGCGTGCCAAAGGGCGTATCGTCGCCGGCCGAATGAAAGATCGCGCGCCGCAACTGCAACGCGAGCGCCTTGCGACTCACCACGTTCGCGGCCGCAGCGATGGCGAGTGTCACCGCGAGCAGCAGTCGTCGCTCACTGGCCGCGAGTCCGCGCCCCTCGGCCGTAATGACGTGGAGGCGAATGAAGGGATGCGAGAGGATATCCTCGGCGGCGTTCGGGCCAAGCATGAGATCGAACACGCGCGTGAGGACTTCGGTGACTTCACGCACCGAGGGCTGGGGTGAATACCGCTGGTCATGGATGTACGCGTGATGGCCGCGCGTCAGCGCCGCCACCGGATCGCGCTGCGCGAAGCAGGCCAGGCGCCAGCTGCCGATGGATGAGCCGATGCAATGCAGCGGACGCGTGCGCGGTACATCGGCCGTGGGCTGCAGCCATTCGCCAAAGAGGAAGCGGTCGATACCGCCGAGCACGAGCCACTTCGCACCGCCGGACGCGCCGGGGATGACGTCCACGTCTTCCGCACGCAGGCCGCGCTCCCGAATGAGTGCGAGCGCCTGCGGGCCGGCGCGAAGTGTGAGAGCGGACGTCATGACGTTCAAATCAAGCATGGTCGGGGGTGCAATGGCACGTGTCCCGATGCCGAATGCGTCGGCGCAGGTGTCGAGACAAGGCCGAACGCAGTTCGTTGAGTCGTCGGCCGTGGTGCCTTGTACGAAAGCGACATGTCCCGTGGCTCGGTGCAGCGCGCGCCGATAGCGTTCGGCATGGCACGAGGCGACGGCGGGGCTCGGCGGGCGCGGGAGGCAGGCGGGACGGAGCGTGGCGCGGGAAGTACGCCGCCCACGCGTTCACTGCGCGAACGATTGGGTGCCATCCGCAATGTGCCGCCGTTTCTGGCGCTCATCTGGCAGACCAGTCGATCGCTGACGTTGGCCACGCTGCTGTTGCGCGTGGTGCGCGCGGTGCTGCCCGTGCTCACGCTGTACGTGGGCAAGCTGATCATCGATGAGGTGATGGCGCACGCGCCCGGCAGATTCTCGCCGACCAGTCTCCGCGCGTGGCTGTCTGACGCGGCGTCGCATCGCATGCTCTGGTTGTTGGGCGCCGAGTTTGGCCTGGCCGTGCTGTCGGATGTGCTGGGGCGTCTGGTGTCGCTGTTCGACTCGTTGCTCGGCGAGCAATTCTCGAATGCCACGAGCATTCGACTGATGGAGCACGCGGCGACACTGGATCTGGAGGACTTCGAGGACAGCGAACAGCAGGACAAGCTCGAACGTGCGCGACGGCAGGCGTCAGGGCGTAACCCGCTCATGAGTCAGCTGTTCGGTCAGGTGCAGGACCTCATCACCATCGCGAGCTTCGCTGCCGGCATGGTGGTGTTCTCGCCGTGGTTGATCGCGCTGTTGTTGGTGGCGCTGGTGCCGGCGTTTCTGGGCGAGGCGTACTTCAACGAGAAGAGCTACGCGTTGGCGTGGTCACGGACGGCCGATCGGCGCGAGCTCGACTACGTGCGCATGACGGGCGCGAGTGTCGAGACGGCCAAGGAAGTGAAGATCTTCGGGCTGAACCCGTTCCTGATCGATCGCTATCGACGTCTGGCCAACGATTTCTACCTCGCGAACCGTGCGCTGGCGGTGAAGCGGGCCGGATGGGGCGGACTGCTCACCGCGATGGGCACCGGCGGCTACTACGTGGCCTATGCGTTCATCGTGTGGCGCACGGTGGCCGGCGAGTTCAGTGTGGGCGATCTGACGTTTCTTGCCGGGTCGTTTCGGCGGCTGCGCGGGCTGCTGGAAGGGCTGCTGATCGGCTTCACGTACACCGCCAGTCAGGCACTCTACCTCGACGATCTCTTTTCGTTCTTCACGATCGAGCCACGCATCGCCTCGCCGGCGAATCCACGTCCGTTTCCGTCGTCCATTCGCGACGGTATTGTCTTCGAGGATGTGGGCTTCCGCTATCCCGAGGCGGAGCGGTGGGCGGTGCGCAACTTGTCGTTCACGCTGCGCGCAGGGGAAGTGTTGGCGCTGGTCGGCGAGAACGGTGCGGGCAAGACGACGCTCGTGAAGCTGTTGGCGCGTCTGTACGATCCCGTCGAAGGGCGCATCCTGCTGGATGGTCACGACCTGCGCGAGTACGATCTCGATCAGCTGCGCGCCAACATCGGCGTCATCTTTCAGGACTTCGTGCGCTACAACATGACCGCACGCGAAAACATCGCCGTCGGTCGCATCGAGGCGCGTGAGGACCAGGGTCGTATCGAAGCATCGGCAGAGCGGAGCCTCGCGAGTGGCGTGATCGAGAAGCTGCCGCGTGGCTACGAGCAGCAGATCGGCAAACGCTTTCGTACCGGCGTGGACTTGTCGGGCGGTGAATGGCAGAAGGTGGCGATTGCGCGGGCGTACATGCGCGAGGCACAACTGCTGATTCTCGACGAGCCCACGGCGGCACTTGACGCACGGGCGGAGTTCGAGGTGTTTCAGCGCTTCAAGGAATTGAGCGAAGGGAAGACGGGTGTGCTGATCTCACACCGCTTTTCAAGCGTGCGGATGGCCGATCGGATCCTGGTGCTCGATCAGGGCAAGGTGGAGTCGTCGGGCACACACGAAGAGTTGCTGGCGCTCGGCGGTCGCTACGCCGAGCTGTTTGACCTGCAGGCGGCCGGCTATCGCTGACGACGAAGTCCGGACGACGACGAATTCCCGCCGACGACGAATTCCCGCCGACGACGAATCATCGCTGATATCGGGCCACGAATCGGCGGTCGATGAATTGCTTGACCTTGAGGGCCCACGTCGCGTGCGTGGTGAGCCACCGCGAGATGAGCAAGGCGCGGCCATCGGCACTATCGAGAATGAACATGGTGTGCCGCTGCGGACTGAATCGTTTCATCGTGCCGCCATCGCTGGCACAGGCAACGCGCAGGTTGTGCGCGAGAATCGGGGCCGCGCGTACCGCATACACGCCCGACTTGGTCATCCACGGTGCATCGCGCATCGCAATGCAATCGCCGGCGCCCCAGACCGCCAATCCGCCGTCGGCGCGCAGGGTATCGTCGACGGCCAGATAGCCATCGGCGTCGGTCGGCAGCATCGATGCGCGGAGCAACGGCGGCGCGGACGCACCGGTGGCCCACACGGTGAGGGACGACGGAATTCGACGGCCATCGGCGAGCCGAATCTCCGTTGCGTTGATCTCCGTCACCGTTGCGTTCAACTCGACCACGATGCCGCGCTGTGCGAGCAAGCGCGTGATCCGAGTCGCCACCGCCGCATCGAATCCTGCAGGCACGGTGGGCAGCGCCGTGAGCAGCGTGACGATCGTAGCCGTACTCACCGCCGATGCGGAGGTTGCGGCAGGCGTGTCGTGCATGGTGCACGGATCTCCGCGCAGGCGCGCCTCCAGTGCAAGGGCGAGCTCGACGCCCGCCGCACCACCTCCAACCACGCAGCACGACAGCGCCCGCCGGTTCGTCTGTCGCGCGCTCAATGCCTCGACGTGCGATACCAACCGTCGCCATGCCTGCGCCGGTCGGGTGAGGAACGCATGCTCGCGCACGCCGGGCAAGGAAAGGCCGGTCACGCTCGCGCCGATATCCAGTGACGCAACCGAGCCGTCCATCGACTCGGCACTGACGTGAACGCTCACTGCGCCAGTCGTCGCATCGATGCGCGTCGCCGCCCCTTCCACAAAGCGCGCGCCGGCTGCCGTGCACAACTTCGGCAAGTCGATGGACAGCGCCGACTCAGTCCACGCGCCACGCAGCTGGCCCGGCATCATGCCCGAGTACAACTGCGTCGGCAACAACGACACGAGCACGATCTCCGCGTCGAAGCGTCGATGCGAGGCCTCGCGCAACACTTCGAGATGCGCGTGGCCGCCGCCCACAAGGATGAGCCGTTTCGCGGCGCTCACCCGAGCAGGCGGAAGTACCATCCGAACAGCGCTTTGACGGTGGGCGTGAGTTTGCGACGGCGCCACATATCCGCTGCCTTGCGTAGCATCTCCCCCTGCGTGGGATACGGGTGCATCGTGCGGCCGATCGCGCTCAATCCGAGTTTCGCGGTCATCGCCAACGCGACTTCGCCGACATTCTCTCCCGCGTGCTCCGCCACGATGGTCGCCCCGACGATACGATCCGTGCCCCGCGCCAGTACGAAGCGGCAAAAGCCTTCAGTCTCATCGTCCAGCCGTGCACGATCAACCTCGTGCATCGGCACGGTGACGACGTCCACGGGAATCTGCTGCGACGCCGCCTCACTTTCGGTCAGCCCGATGCTCGCGACTTCAGGACTGGTGTACGTCACACGCGGGGTCACCAGCGCACTCGCCTTGCCGCGGCCAAAAAAGAGCGCGTTCTGTACGACCAGTCGCGCCTGAAAATCCGCTGAATGGGTGAACTGCTGCGACGAACACACATCACCCACCGCGTAGATGCGGGAGTTGCTGGTGCGCAGGCGGTCGTCAACCGTCACGCCGGACCTGGCATCGAAGCGCACCTCTGCCTGCTCGAGCTGCAAGCCATGCACGTTGGGCGTCCGTCCGATCGCCACGAGCAGCGCGTCGCACGTGATCGACGAGTCATGCCCCGCCTGCCGATACGTGAGCGTGGTCTCCGCGCCCAGTGCGGATGCGTGCGTGACCGCTACGTCGTGATGAATCACGACACCGTCGCGAGTGAGCGCCGCCTGTAATACCGCTGCGGCGTCGGCATCCTCTCGTGGCATCAGCTGCGCGCCGCGATTGAGCAGCGTTACGCGCGTGCCAAGTCGCGCGAATGCCTGTGCCAGCTCACAGCCGATCGGTCCGGCGCCAAGCACCACGAGATGTGCCGGTCGTGCGGTCAGCGTGAAGATGCTTTCGTTGGTGTAGAACGGCGTCTCAGCGAGCCCCGGAATTTGGGGTACGGTCGCCCGGGCGCCCGTCGCGATGACGGCCTTCCGAAAGTTGAGTCGCTGTCCACCCACTTCGACGGCATCGACGGCGACAAATCGCGCGTCGCCCAGAAATACGTCGATGCCGAGATCGCGAAAACGAGGCGCGCCATCGATCGGCGAGAGATCCGCCCGCAGGCGACGCATCCTCGCCATCACCGCACCAAAGTTGCCGTCACCATGCGCGTCGGGCCCGCCGAATCGCTCTTGCCCGTCGCGCGCCTCTCGCCATGCGCGCGCGGCCCGGATCACCGCCTTCGACGGCACGCATCCAACGTTGAGACAGTCCCCACCCATCAGCTGTCGTTCGATCAGCGCCACACGCGCACCCAGCCCAGCCGCTGCCGCGGCCGTGACGAGTCCACCGGTGCCTGCACCGATCACCACGAGATGGTAACGCCCCTTGGGGGTCGGGTTCGTCCACGACGCCGGATGCACCTGCGCCAACAACCGCTGATCGTCGACGTCGTCAGGCAGCAGCGCGGGGCGCAGCGTGTGTTGCGACGACGGCGTTGCATCTGTCGCGCGGGTCATTCGCGCACCTCATTCTCGCGGAGCGCACGCGCGGCGACACGTGTGATGAGTGTCGTCACCGCAATCGTCGCGATGAGTCCCACGCCGAGCATCGCGTAGTAGCCGGCGTCGCGCGCCGGTGCGTTGCCTGCCGCGACGGTGGCTACGTCGCCGGCGAGCTTGCCGTAGTACACATACAACACGGTGCCTGGCAGCATGCCCACCGATGCAATCACGTAGTCCGCGAAGCGCACACGCGACAGTCCGAGCGCGTAGTTGAGCAGCGAAAATGGGAAAACGGGGGACAGTCGCAACAGAAACACGATCTTGCGTCCATTGGCGGCGATCGCCTGATCGAGCGCCTGGAACTTTGCATTGCTTCCCACGCGCTTCTCCACTATACCGCGCGCGAGGTATCGCGCCACAAGAAATGCCGCTGAGGCGCCGAGTGTCGCGCCGATGAAGACGTACACCACGCCGAACGCGAGGCCAAAAATCGCTCCGGCCGCCAGCGTCAGCAGCGACCCTGGAATGCCCGCGACCGCGGCCACGATATATCCGACAATGAACACCACCGGGCCCAGCGCGCCGAGCGAGCGCACCCACTCGACAAAACGCGGTACGTACCCCCCGCCCCAACGGCCAAGCAGCACCAGCGCCGCGATCACCAGCAACACGAGCAACACCGTTCGCACCCGCGATGCCTTGCTCTGGGGCGGCGCGGCTGCGTCGGGCACGCTGCGGGAGGCTGAGGAGGACATTAAATTGCGAGGGAATGAGGCGTGCGTCGGTCGACCTTGAAGTGTGGGGGCTGACCCCCAGTTACGGCAGCGGTCGCGGCGCCGGATTGGTGGCAAATGTCGCGCGCGTCCGGCTGGGCGCCGGCGCAAAGAGATCTATTGCGCCACGCCGGACGTAAGTTCCCCCAAGGGTTCAACCTCAGCCAAGCCCAACCCATGCAGAACGCCCGAACGCCGCTGTCTGTCGCACTGGCGGCCTTTGTACTGATTGCGAGCACGGCGATGCCGGTGCTTACACAGAGCGGCGCCGTCGATCATGGTGCCTTTGATGCGCTGCTGCGAGCGCATGTGGTGCGCGGCATGGTCAACTATGACGCCTTCGCCAAGGCGCCCGAGTTCAAGAATTATCTCTCCAAGCTGGCCGCTACGGACCCCGGGACGCTGGGGCGCGCCGAGCAGCTCGCCCTGTGGATCAATGCGTACAACGCGTACACGATCCATCTCATCACCACCAAAGGCGAGCGACAGTCGATCCGCAACATCAACAAGAGCCTCGGCTTCGTGAAAGCCTTCGGACCGTGGCAGGAGAAGCTCGCGAACGTCGGTGGTCGAATCTACGGACTCGATGAGATCGAACAGGAGATAATTCGTCCGCGTTATCAGGAACCGCGCATTCACTTTGCGCTGGTGTGCGCCGCGATGGGTTGTCCGCTGTTGCGCAGCGAAGCGTATACCGGCGCCAAGCTCGATGCACAGCTGGATGGGCAGGCGCGGCTCTTCATTCTGCAGTCGCCGACAAAGAATCGCGTCGATGCCGCCAAGCGTGTCGTGTACGTCAGTCCGATCTTCGTCGAGTTCCGTGACTACATCAAAGACTTCGGCGGGTCGAAGGCCGCCGTGGGAAACTATCTCGCGACGTACTATCCGACCGGCGTCGAACGCGACCTGCTCACCAGCGGCGATTTCAGGCTCGAGGTCACCGACTACGACTGGACGCTCAACAGCCAGGAGAAGGCTGCACGGGCCCGCAAGTAGTCTCGCGCACTCGGTCATGACCTGTCCGAACGGGTGCAGATAACGCGGTCACTCTCCAGCGGCGCTCCGCGCTCAGGGCGTTGCGCCGAGTGCCACGCGCAGCGATTCCATGCTGCCATCCGCGGTCAGCACACCGT
>CAYWCJ010000120.1:0-9071 GCA_964456595.1 uncultured Gemmatimonas sp.
TGCCAGACCCCGTTGTCGTCGCGCAGCGCCACATCGAAGCTGGCCACCGGTGCGTGTGCGATGCCGTGCGCGGCGCAGGCGATGGCCCCCGCGGCGACGCTCCACGCCACATCGCGATGCGGCAGCGCCTCGCGAACGAACAGCTCGCTCGCGCTGCCAGCGGTCACGGTGCCACTGCGCGCCGCTTCGAGCGCACGCACGAACTCCGGGGCGAGTCGCGCCGCCATGCCGGAGAGTTCGAGGACGCGCGCCGCGTAACGCAGCACCTGGCGTGTTTCGATGCGATCGACGTCGTCGAAGAACCACGCGCACGAGGTGAACATGCGGAGTGTCGCCCGTTCGAGCTCGAGCAGCGCTCGCGCGCGTTCGATCTGCGTGTCGCTTGCGTTCGCGACGGCGTGCGCACGCGCGAACGCCTCCAGTGGCGCGCCGTCCTGCGCGACCACGCTGCCGTAGGCGTCGCGCACCGCCCAGGGATCATCGCGGAAGAGCGCCCGGCCCTCACGATCGAAGACGTCGTGGCTGTGATCGGCGAGCGTGGACAACGCGACGCGCAACGGACCGCGCCACTGCTGCGCGGGCGGTTGGTGTCCGTCCAGTCGGCAGCCGCAGTTGCTGCGCCACCGCTCGACGCCGTGCGCGCAACTCCACGCCGACGGCGAAACGAGTGTGATATCCACCGTAGGCGGAAACTGCGCAACGAGCGCCGCCGGGTTAGTCACGCGACCGGTGCGCTGCGCCGCGATGTGGGCCAGCGCATCGGCGAGGGTACTGTCGCCGCCGCGATGATGATGCCCGAAGGTTTCGCCATCGGTGGCGAGCGTGGTGCAACGCGTCATGCCGTCGTTCACCAGCTCGGGAGGGGCGAGGCGCCGCGAAAGTGCAGCCGCGTCGCGCAACAGTCCACCGAACGCCACTTCACCGGCGAGATTGCCGTCGTACGGTACAATCGCGATCTCGCGCCCCGCTGCTCCGCGCCAGCGCACCGGCATGCCATGCGTGTCCTCGGCGCCGCGCACCTGATAGGGCGCCAGGATCGTGAAGCGAATCCCTTCCTCCGCGAGTACGTCGAGCGTGTCTTCATCCACCGCACATTCGGGGAGCCACATCCCTTCGGGTTCACGACCGAATCGGCGACGGAAATCGGCCATTCCCCATCGCACTTCGGTGATCCTGTCGCGGCGGGAGGCCAGCGGCAGGATGACGTGATGATAGGGCGCCGCAATCGCGTTGCCATGGCCCCAGCGGCGAACACTCGCCGCATCGCCCACCTGCATCGCGCGCAGCGTGGACGGAGCCTCGGTATCGAGCCACTCGCAGAGTGTGGCTCCGACGTCGAACGAACACCACCCGTACAGGTTGACGATGCGCGCCAGTCCCGAACGCGCGTCGGCATCGCGCGCTGCGGCGCTCGGATCGCGACGCCGCGATTCCGCCGCCGCCAGTCGCGCATAACACTCGCGATCGATCCGCGCGTTCCAGTCGTGGTCGGGGGACGCCGATGGCTCGACCTCGACGACCTCGAGCCACGGGTCCTCGCGCGGCGGCTGATAACAGTGCGCGTGCACCACCACGGACTGAGTGACGGATGACGACATCGTTCAGCCGCGCGATCGTGCGAGTGCGGTGGCCCTGCGATACACCTCGGCGTAGCGCTCCGCCGACACGCTCCAGCCGAAGTCGCGACCCATCGCGGTGTGCATGCGCGGTTCCCACTGCCCACGTTCGGCGAAGCGGGTGAGCGCGCGCGACATCGCCCAGTCCATCGCGCCGGCCTTGAACTCCTCGAAGAGAAATCCGGTCACGTCATCGTCCACCGTGTCCGCAATGCCGCCGACCAGTCGGCCGATGGGGAGCGCGCCATAGCGCTGCGCGCGCATCTGCGTGAGGCCGCACGGTTCGTACTGCGACGGCATCAGGAACATGTCAGCACCGGCCATGAGACGGTGCTCCAGCCGATCGGTGAAGTCGAGCTGCACGCCAACGTGACGTGGGCGTGCCGTGGCGAGCTGCGACAAGGCGTTCTCGTATCGTTTTTCGCCGGCACCAAGGAAAACGAACTGCGCGTCCAGATTCCAGACGAGATACGAATTGAGAATGAGATCGAGCCCCTTCTGCGTGACGAGCCGGCCGGTCATGCCGATCAGCGGCGTGCGGCGGCGCTGGGGCAGGCCGAAGATGCGCTGCAATGCCGTCTTGCACTTGGCCTTGTTCGACGGATCCTCACGCGAGTAGTTGGCCGTGATCTGATCGTCGGTGGCCGGATCCCACACCGTCTGGTCGACGCCGTTGGTGATGCCGGTGAAGCGCGGCCCGAGCCACTGAAACACTTCCTGAAGGCCGAAGCCGCCGCCTGGCGTGCGCAACTCAGCGGCGTGGGTCGGACTGACCGTCACGACCATGTCGGCGAATGTGAGACCGCCCTTCAGGAAGTTGATGCGATCGTACCACTCGAGATGCCGGAAGTTGTACACCTCGGGCGGAATGCCGCACTCGTTCAACTGCGACGCCGGAAAGTGTCCCTGATAGCCGGCGTTGTGCACCGACAGCACGGTGGGCGTGCCGGCATAACGCTCGCGTAAGTCGCCGTACGTGCGCATGTACATCAGCGCAAGCGACGTGTGCCAGTCGTGCGCGTGAATGAGTACCGGTCCCTGGATGAGCCGCGGGATGCCGTCGAGCACGGCACGCGAGAACATCGCAAAGCGGCGCGCATTGTCGGCATAGTCGCGGCCGTTTTCTGCGTAGAGTCCGACACGATTGAAGTACTCGGGGATATCAACGAACACGACCTTCGGACCAGGCGCCGGGTTCACCTCGCGAAAGAAGCGAACCTCGGAGCCGCGGAAACCAAGTTCAATGCGGATGGGCCGGCCGAGTGGTGCGAGGTCGGGCGCATGATCCCGCACGCTGCGGTACAACGGCACGAAGACGACCACCGTCGCACCGGCTTTCACCTGATATTGCGCCAGCCCCATCACCGCTTCGGCGAGTCCACCTGTACGTGCGTACGGCGTATACTCTGCCGCCAGATGGACGATCGTCTGTGTGTCTCGCCCGGAAGGACCGACGACCGGTGCGCCGAGATTCGGTGTAGGTCTGGCAACAGAGGTCATCGCGCGATAGTCAGGGAATGGGAGGCGACGGGCTCAGGCGATTGGTGGATCGTCGGGGAGAACGTCCCCGAGAATCGACGGCGCGTAATAGGCACGAGCGTACTGCTCGACCATGCGACGTGCGGTGAAGTGCTGGCCGGCAACCCGGATGGCGTTCTTCATCGTCATCAGCCAAAGACGCGGAAGCCCCATCGCGTCACGCTCGTAATACCTGGGCACGACTTCCTTCTCCAACAGGTCATACATCCGAGACGACGGAATGCTCCGGTCGTCGCTGTCTTCTTCCGGCTGAATGGCCCATCCGTTGTTCCCCTCGTATCCTTCCTCCCACCAGCCGTCGATCGTCGAGAATTGCGGTACGCCGTTGAGGGCTGCCTTCATGCCGCTGGTGCCCGACGCTTCCATGGGCACGCGGGGCATGTTCATCCACACGTCGACGCCCTGCACGAGCAGGTGGGCGAGGTGCATGCCGTAGTCTTCCACGAACGCGATGCGCCCTTCGAAACGCGGATCGCGGGTGAACTGGTAGACGTTCTGCAGCACCTGCTTGCCCGGGTTGTCGGCCGGATGCGCCTTGCCGGCGAAGACGATCTGCACGGGACGCGAGCGGTCGGTCACGAGCGCGCGGAGACGATCCACATCGGCGAAGATCAGGTCGGCGCGCTTGTACGTCGCGAAGCGCCGCGCGAAGCCGATGGTCAGCGCGTGCGGATCGAGCAGCGGGCCGGCGCCGACCAGCTGCGCCGTCTCGAGCGTGCCGCCGGCGAAGGCGCGACGCGCTTCTTCGCGCACGCGACGCATGAGCGTGTGCTTGAGCCGCATGTGTGTGAACCAGAGCGTCTCATCGTCCATTGAGAGCACCTGATCCCAGATCGACGGATCGTTGCCGTGTCCCCACCACGGGCCGAGATGCTTGTCCAGCAGCTGCATGATGGGGCTCGCCATCCATGTCGCGAGATGCACGCCGTTGGTGATGTACCCGACCGGCACGTCCTCGGCCGGACGGTTCGGCCATAACGGCCTGCACAGTTCGCGCGAAACGATTCCGTGGCGCCGCGATACGGCGTTGACGCGACGCGACATGCGGATGGAGGCGGCGGTCATGTGGAACATCCCCGGGCCGGCTTCAGGATGGAAACCGATGCGCACGAACTCCTTGGCATCGATCCCCATCTCGTTCCACACGCCACCAGCGCACTGCACGACTTCATGCACGCTGAACTGGTCGTGTCCGGCGGGTACGGGCGTATGCGTCGTGAAGACACTGCGATTGCGCACCTGTTTGACCGCGTCGGTGTAGGCGACTCCGGAGACGCACAGTTCGCGTACGCGCTCGACCATCATGAACGCGGCGTGCCCTTCGTTGGCATGCCACGCGGCGGGTTCGATCCCCATGGCGCGCAGCGCGCGAACCCCGCCAACGCCGAGCAACCATTCCTGCCGAAGGCGCATACCCGGCCCGCCCGAGTAGAGCTTGGAGAGCAGCGGACGATCGTCGGCGTGGTTCGATTCGAGGTCGGAGTCGAGCAGGTACACCGGCACGCGTCCGACTTCCAGCTTCCAGACGCGGATGTCCACGTCACGACCGAACGTGTTGACCGTGACCAGATGCGCCTGACCGTCCGGGCCCGGCACCGGCGTGATGGGCACGGAGTCGAGCGCAAACTTGTTGTCCGAATCTTCCTGCCAGCCATCGGGGCGCACGCGCTGATCGAAGTAACCGTTGCGATACAGGATGCCAACGGCCACCAGCGGCACGCCGAGGTCGGAGGCCGTCTTGAGATGGTCACCGGCCAGTATACCAAGTCCGCCCGAGTAGATGGGCACGGAGTTGTGGATGCCGAACTCGGCGCAGAAGTACGCCACGGGTTTGCCGCGTAGTTCCGGGAAGGTGCGCGAGTACCACGTGTGTTCGTCCGATTTCTCCGTGGCCAGCCATTGCATGGCGCGGTCGTAACGCGCGCAGAAGGCGGTGTCTGTGGCCAGCGTGGCCAGTCGCGCAGGGTCGATCTGCTGCAGCATGACGACCGGATTGTGTCGCAGCCCGTTCCAGAGCGTGTCGTCCATCTCGCGGAACAGGGCGCGCGCGTCACGATTCCAGCTCCATGCCAGATTGTGCGCAAGATCGGCGAGTCCGGAAATGCGCTCCGGGACCGAGGATGCCACGGCGAGTGACGCAGCAGGTACGGGCGGTGCAGAAGCAGGTGCGGTCATGGTCGTCGACGACGGGGAAGGCAGCATGCCGGTGTGGCGCGCCACGTGTTTCACGGGGTGAAAGGTACGCATGAGTGTGCAGGTGTGGACAGGCCGATGGTCCCGGACTAACCTGCGGCAGGCGACGTTCTATACTGAACGGTCGCACCCCCGTTCCGGTCATTGATGCCGCCTCGCCCGCACTCTGTCGAGCTGTTCAAGTTCGGTGGCGCATCACTCGCGGATGCCGCCGCCGTCAGGCATGCAATCGGGATCATCGCCGCACCGCGACGCACCCGACTCGTCGCGGTCGTGTCCGCGCTGGCCGGCGTCACCGACAACCTGCTCGCGCTCGCCAACGCCGCGCTCACCGGTGACCAGCGTGACATCGAGGCGCAGATGTCGATGGTGCATCAGCTGCACCGCGACGTGGCGGCCGGCATCGTGCAGGGCGTGCGTGCGCGCCAGCCGCTGCTGCGCGAGATCGAAAGCGGCTTCGCCGACTTGCGCACGTTGTTGCACGGCGTCTCCAGCCTGCGTGAATTGACGCCGCGCACCCGCGATTTCATCGTCGCGCGTGGCGAGCAGCTGTCCGCACGTTTGGTGGTCGCAGGGCTGCAGGCAAAGCGTATTCGCGCGGAATATGTAGATGCGTCGGAGTTGATTCTCACCGATGGTGCGTTCGGTGGTGCGTTTCCCGATTTGTCGGCTACCGATCGTGCGGTGCGCGAACGACTGCTGCCGATGTTGCGCAAGCGCATGCTGCCGGTGGTGCCAGGCTTTGTTGGCGCCGCGCCGGACGGTGCCGTGGTGACGCTGGGGCGCGGTGGCAGCGATCTCACGGCGACGGTGATCGGCCGCGCCTTGCGTGCGGTGCGCATCACGCTGTGGAAGGATGTGCCCGGCCTCATGACGACCGATCCACGTCTCGTGCCGACGGCGCGCATCATCCCGCAACTGAACGTACGTGAAGCGGCGGAGCTCGCGTATTACGGCGCGAAAGTGCTGCAGCCGCGCGCGCTCATCCCGCTCGCGCGTTTGCGCATTCCCGTGTTCGTGCGCCCGTTTGCCGATCCGGACGCCGTGGGCACGGAAGTGTCGATGCGCCGCACGCTGGCGCGCTACCCGGTGAAAGCGCTATCGGTGATTCGCGGGCAGGCTTTGGTGACGGTGACCGGCAACGGCATGCTCGGTGTTCCGGGTATTTCGGCACGCACCTTCGCGGCGCTGCATGCTGCACAGATCAACGTGGCCATGATCTCGCAGGCGTCATCCGAGCATTCCATCTGCCTGTGCGTGCCGGCCGAACGTGCCGACGATGCGCAGCAGGCGTTGGAGAGTACATTCGCCGTGGAGCTCACTCGGCGTGAACTCGAAGGCGTTGATGTGCAGCTGGACATGGCCATGCTGGCGGTGGTGGGGCTGGGCATGGCCGGCACACCCGGAATCGCGGCACGCATGTTCCGCTCGCTCTCCGATGCGGGCGTGAACATCGTCGCCATCGCGCAGGGTTCGTCGGAGCTCAACATCTCGGTGGTGATCGCCGCGCGCCATGCGGAAGCGGCGGCCCGCGCCGTGCATCACGAGTTCCAGATGGACAAGATCGGTGGCGGCGGCATGAAGCAGACCGACCGACTCGACGTGATTGTGCTGGGCTTCGGTCTCATCGGGCGCGAACTGGTGCGCATGCTGCCGCGCGTGAAGACGCGTGTGCGCCCGAACATTGTCGCGCTCATCGATCGCAGCGGATTCGTGTTTGCACCCGGCGGTATTCCGGCGCGCAAGCTCGCGGCGCTGGCCGATCGCAAGGCCGAAGGGCGCCCACTCGCCTCGTTCGACGGCGGACGTGAAGCGACGGCGGCGGAAGCCTTGGCGCATATCGCAACGCACGCGCTGGTGCACCCCGTCGTGGCGGATCTCACGGCGAACGAAACGTTGCCCGCGTTGCGGACGGCGCTGCACGCCGGCATGAACATCGTCCTGGCCAACAAACGACCGCTCTCAGCGTCGTTGCATGATGTGGAAGCGTTGCAGGCGCTCGCGCGAAAGCACGGATGCCGCATCCTGCACGAAACGACAGTCGGCGCGGGATTGCCGGTGATGGATTCGTACGCGAAGCTGGTGGAAACGGGCGACAAGGTGCTGCGCATCGAAGGATGCACATCGGGCACGCTCGGCTTTCTGCTCACCGGCATCGGTCGCGGTGAACCGTTCAGTACGACGCTGCGGAAAGCCATGAACCTGGGCTTTACGGAGCCCGATCCGCGCGACGACCTCTCCGGCATGGATGTCGCACGCAAGGCGCTTATTCTCGCGCGCCTCCTTGGCTTCAAGGGTGAGCTGTCCGACGTGACTGTCGAATCGCTGGTGCCGGTGGCGTATCGCAAGTTGCCGCTGGCGACGTTTCTCGCGCGCCTCGAACAGCAGGACCCTGCGTGGGCGGAGCGACAGGCCGCCGCGCAGCGACAGCAGCGCGTGTTGCGCTACGTGTTGTTGGCGACCGCGCGAAGGGTGCAGGTGGGCCTGCGCGCCGTGCCGCTGTCACATCCGCTGGCCGGATTGCGTGGCACCGACAACCAGATCGTCTTCACCACGACGCGCTATCGCGAGCATCCGCTGGTCATCACCGGACCAGGTGCCGGGCCGGCCGTGACGGCAGCAGGCGTGTTGAATGACTTGTTGCAGCTGGCGCCCAAGTGACCGATCACGTGGATCCACACGCGTCGCCCGACTCGTCGCCGGCTGCGTTGACTCATTCCTCCTCGGCTCCGCAGGGCGGCGTGATCGCGTTTGCGCCGGGAAGCATTGGCAATTTCGGTCCGGGACTCGATGTGCTGGGCTGCGCGGTGAGCGGACCCGGCGATGAAGTGCACGCGTGGTGGGCTGATCGCGAGCTCGGCGTCACCGTGGTGGACGCGGGACATCCGGACTTGCCCACCGATCCGGCGCGCAATGCGTGTGCGATCGCGGCGCAGGCCGTGCTCGATCGGGCGCCGCATCTTCGACGTGGGGTGATGCTGTCGGTGCGCAAGGGATTGCCGCTGTCCGGCGGGCAAGGCGGCAGTGGCGCCTCGGCCGTCGCTGCCGCAGTCGCGGTCAATCAGCTCGTGGTGAGCGACGGTGGCGACGCGCTCGATACCGTTGGATTATTGGCGACGAGTCTGGTGGCCGAGGCAACCGTCGCTGGCCGGCATCTCGACAATCTCGCGGCGTCGTTGATGGGTGGCGTGATCTGCATTCGCGGCATCGATCCGCCAGACGTACACAACGTGCCGGTGCGCGTGCCACTGTGGTTCGCGCTGGCGCATCCGGCCATACGCATTCGTACGGCAGATGCGCGCGCGGTGCTGCCCCAGTTCTATCCGCGCGACACGCTCATCGCGCAGCTGGCGAGTGTGGCGTCGCTGGTGACTGCGCTGGCGATCGGCGACGCAGCGCTGGTTGGACGCGCGATGGTGGATCACGTGGCAGAACCTGCGCGCGCGGCGCTCGTTGACGGCTTCGTCGAGGCAAAGCGCGCGGCCCTTGAGTCGGGGGCGTTGGGAGCGTCGCTCTCCGGAAGCGGACCGACGACGTTTGCGGTCTGCGCGAGCGAGGCCCAGGCGCTCGCCGCGGCCGAAGCGATGCGCTGGGCGTATGAAGCCGCAGGGCATTTCTGCGCGTCACGCGTCGCCACAATCGATTTCGACGGAGCACGATGGAGGAATGCGTGAACGACGAGCATCGCGTGAACGACGAGCATCGCGTGAACGACGAGCATCG
>CAYWCJ010000120.1:9171-11940 GCA_964456595.1 uncultured Gemmatimonas sp.
GACGAGCATCGCGTGAACGACGAGCATCGCGTGAACGACGAGCATCGCGTGAACGGCAACGACGCATCCACCGCGCTGTTTCTCGCACCGAACGCGGCGAGTGTGCAGCGCTGTGCGAGCTGCGGCCACACGCTCGACGAACGTGAGGACGCGCCTGTCTGTCCGTTGTGCGGCAGCTTGCTCGAAGTGCTGCATGCGCGTCCGGTCGATGCGGCGGGCAACGTGATGAGCGGCGCCGCACTGCAGGCGAGTTTTGCACACCACTGCTGTGCGCGTCCCGCCGGTCATCCATCGGGCGTATGGCGTTTCGAACAGATCGTGATGCCGGCGGCGGGCAGCGCGATCACCAGTCATCCGGAAGGGAACACACCACTCCTGGCGCGGGCGGCACTCGCGCGCTTCACCGGTGTGGACGGATTGCTCATCAAACATGAAGGACACAATCCGACCGGTTCGTTCAAGGATCGCGGCATGACGGTGGGCGTCACGCAAGCGGTGCGCATCGGGGCGAGCGCGGTGGCGTGTGCCTCCACGGGCAACACGTCCGCCGCGCTGGCTTCGTACGCAGCGCAGGCAGGCATTCCGGGGCTCGTCTTCGTCCCCGTTGGCAAGATCGCGATGGGCAAGCTCGCGCAAACGCTCGCGTACGGCGCGCGCACGCTGCTCGTGCGCGGCGATTTCGATGCATGCCTGCGACTCGTGCAGGCATCGTCGCGCGAGCTGGGGATCTATCTCCTCAACTCCATCAATCCGTGGCGCGTCGAGGGGCAGAAAACAATCGTGCTCGAACTGCTGCAGCAGCTGGGATGGCAGGCGCCCGACTTCATCGTGCTTCCCGCCGGCAACCTTGGAAACACCGCAGCGTTCGGAAAGGCCTTGCGCGAAGCGCACGCACTGGGGCTCATCGATCGCATGCCGAGGCTGGTGAGTGTGCAGGCGGCCGGCGCGGCACCGTTTGCGAAGAGCTTTCGCGAGGGCTTTGCGACGCGCTACACGGTGTCCGCGGAAACGATCGCCACGGCCATCCGCATCGGAGACCCGGCGTCGTGGGATCGCGGTGTGCGCGCCATCCGTGAGACGAATGGACTGGTGCTGTCGTGTACCGACGACGAGATCATCGAAGCGAAAGTCGCCATCGATGCAGCCGGTGTCGGATGTGAACCGGCGAGCGCGGCCAGCGTGGCCGGCGTGAAGCAGCTCGTCGCCTCCGGCGTTGTCCACCGCGGCGATCGCGTCGTCGCGGTGCTTACCGGTCACGTACTCAAGGATCCAGGCATGCTGGTGGAACTGCATCAGGAGCGCACCGACTTTGCGCAGGCGAATCGACCGATCGAAATCGAGCCCGACGTGAGCGCCGTCTCGCGCGTCCTGCGATCGATGCAGGCCTCGTGATGCGCCTCAGCACGCGAGCCGCACAATGATGGCCCCATCGCCGCGGCGCACGCTCATCACGGGCGCCGCACGACCACTCGGCGTGGAGCTGGTGCGTCACAGTCTGTTGCGTGGCGACAAGGTTTACGCGGCGGCACGGAATCCCGCGCGCGTGCCGGTGCTCGCCGACCTGCGCGCCGAGTTCTCCGGGCTGGAACTGATTGCGCTCGACCCGGCCGACGCGGCGTCGGTGGCCGACGTGATTCCCGTCCTCGAAGGGTTGACGGAATCGCTCGACCTGCTGATCGTCGCGCCGGCCGAACCCGGACCGCACGACCGCCTCGTGGATGCGACGCGCGACGAAGCGCTGAGCACACTGTCGGGGACAGGACTCGTGGAGCACTACCGCCGACATGCGGTTGCACCGGTGCTGTTGGTGCGCACGTTGCTGCCATGGCTCACCCGCGGTGATCGCGCGCGGATCCTGATGGTGAGCACGTGGCTTGGCTCGCTCGCGGGCAAGACGCAGGGTGGCGACTATGCGCGGTGCGCGAGCGCGACGGCGCTCCATATGCTGACGCGCGCGTTAGCCAACGATCTGGCCGACGAAGGAATCACGGTATGCATTGGCAATCCGGGCAACTACGCGACGACGCCGGACGGTCCGGGCTTTCTCGTGCCGATCGCCGATGCAGCGCAGGGGCTGCTCAGCGTGACCGATCGACTGCCCAGGGACAAGAGCGGCGGTTTCTTCGACTGGACGGGTACCGAGCGCGCCTGGTAGCGATCGAGGCAGGGAGCGCACGGGGCGTTCGCGACGCCCGCCGGTGCTACGCGCGGGTGCTACGCGCTCGATTTCAGCGTTCGCGTCGTCTGGCTCGCTCCTCGTCGTCCTTCTTGCGCTCTGCTTCAAGCTTCGCGGTGAGCAACGCGTCGGCGGTCGTGCGCTGTGAGTCACTGAGCTGCGTCCAGGCGCGGTCCCGATAGGCGTCCTGAATGTCGCTGAGCCGGGTGACGATCACCTTGATTGTGTCGGGCATGCCGGACATTCCCGCGCCGCGTCCACCCGCCGGCGGATCTGTGCCGTCCGATCCTCCACCGTTGCGACCGCCGCCGCGCGCGCCGGGGACGCGTCCTCCGGCACCATTCGCCGGGGCGAGTTCGGCAAAGACGCCTTCGATCGCCTTGAACAGCGGCGCCTGCAGGCGTTGCATCTCCTTCTGATACGACTTCAACGAATCTTTCTGGACATCCGTGAGCGCAAGCGGCTTCCTGCGATCGAGCAGGAAGGCGATCGGGTCGTTGTTCTCCAGATTGTCCTTGATCATCGTTATGGGGGACCGACGCGCACCGCCCATGCCAGGGCCACCCATGCCGCCGCGACGCCCTCCCCCCATG
>CAYWCJ010000121.1:0-11916 GCA_964456595.1 uncultured Gemmatimonas sp.
GGGCACCATTGGTGCTCGTACCGTTGTCGCTCATGCAGCCGTTCTCCAGTCGAGGATCATTTTGACGCAGTGGGGATCACCGAACGCAGTGGTGTATGCGTCGGCGGCACGGGTAACGGGTTCTCGGTGCGTGATCAGTCCGTCGAGTGCGAGCGCGCCCGAGTTGGCCAGTTCCGCGATGGTGCGCAGGTCGGATTCCTTCCACTGCGCGGCAATGCGAAAGCGCGTCTGCCGCATGAAGGCCGGCGGAAACGTGAAGGAGACGGGTTCGCTGTAGAATCCGGCGAGGCAGATCTCGCCGCCCGGGGCCAGGCGCGACACGAGCGAGTCGAGCAAGCCATTCGCGCCGCTGACTTCGCAAATGGTACGGTAGTCGCGTCGCGTCTCGGCCTCGGGATGGATCACGTTGTAGCCGCGAGCGCCATCCATGCGAATGGGATTGGTCTCCCAAACGGTTGGCGTTTTGCCGCCATACAGCACGACGAGCCGCGCGATGAGCCGCCCGAGCGCGCCGTGCCCGACAATGAGTTCTGGCAGTTGCTCCGGCACCTCGCGCGGCGACACGCCAGGGGCCGTCGCGCAGAGCGCATTGTGCGCAGTGGCGGCAAGTGCGAAGAGCGCGCCGCGTTCGCCAAGCGACCGCTCCAGCACGACGGTCTTGCTGCCGGGGACGACGACCAGCGAGGCTTGCCCGCCGAAGAGCCCTCGCGCGTCGGTGAAACCGCGCGACCCGGCGATGTAGACCAGTTGCCCTGCTTCGCGTCCGGACTCGGGGCCCGCTTCGACGATCTCGCCGACACCCTCATAGCCGGGCACCAACGGGTAGCCGAGTCCGGGGAAAGGGGGCATGGTGCCCGTCCAGAGCATGCGCTCCGTGCCAGTACTGATGCCCGACCACCGCATTGCGACGAGAACGTCGGCCTCGGTGGCGGGGACCAGGTTCAGCGTTCGGACCGAAAGCTGTTGCGGTTGTTCAAAAACGACGGCGAGTGTTTCCACGGACTCCACACGAATCCTCGCGAACGGACAGACGGCAGCAGCTGAGCACTGCTTGGCGGGCAAGTGTAAAGTTGTGTTGACACCACAGGCTGTCAAGAATCCCGATCAACTAAATCGGGATAAAAAATGGGCGTCTGCCGACCGCGATGGTTCAGACGTGCGCGACGATGAGCCCGGTGTGGATCGGGAAGCGCGTGGAGAGTTCGACGCTCTTTCGGAATCCAGCCGTGCGGAGCATGGCATGCAGCTCTTCGGGACGACGTGCGCGCCCTTTGCCCATCGCCATCAGGTAGAACGAGAAGTAGGCGTCACCGACGGTCTCGGCACCGCGAGCGCCAGCCAGCGCTTCGGCAATGAGCAGCACCCCTCCAGCCGGGAGCGCCGCTCGGGCGCGAACGAGCAGGCGCTGCACGGACTCGTCGTCGTGATCGAGCAGCACGCGGACGAGCGAGATCACGTCGGCGTCGGAGGGCAGCGCGTCGGCGTGGAAGTTTCCGCCATCGCATCGGGCGCGGTCGCCCAGACCCGCCTGCTCCAGCCGCGAGCGGGCGCGTCCGGCAACGGCGGGGAGGTCGAAGAGCCGGAGTTCGAGGTGGCGGTGACGCTTGCCGACGATGGACAGGAACGCGCCCTCGCCGCCGCCGACGTCGAGCAGGCACCGGTGCTTCGACAGGTCGTAGGCGTCGAGCACGTCATCGGCCACCGGAGGGAGCGTGGCCGCCATGATCTCCGAGTATGCCGCGACGCGGGTCTCGTCGATGGACTGCGGGCGCGGCGCGTCGGCATAGGACCAGTAGCGCGACAACTCGGTGCGGAAATCGGCGCCTTGCCGGAGCAGTGCGACCGGATCACTCAGGTCCTGATACGCCATCTGGTGATGACGGATGAGCGCGACGACGCCGGTGTTGCCCACAAGGGGTGCGCCGAGCATGCCGAGCGCGAAGCGCCCATGCCGGCGTTTGGAAAGCAGTTTGAGGGACACGGCCGCGTTCAACAACCGTTCCGTGCTCGACGGTGAGAGTCGCGTGTGTGCGGTGATCTCGCTGATGGTGCGGGCGCCACCGGCCAGATACTCAAAGAGATCGAACTCGACGCACGCGAGCAGGGTCTGCGTATAGACGAATCCAGAGACCACGTCGAAGAGCGCCTTGGAGCGGCGCATGGTGATCGGGCGGGTGAGCGGAAAGCGTGCGCTCCACTTCTGAAACCCTTCCGTCGCGACGAGTGCGTTCCACCGGTCGTGCCATCGCTCGAAGATCGAGGGCGGTGGAACGATGCCAGCAGCGATTGGCTTGACGGGAGACGCGAGCGGCGCGGCGGTGGCCGGTGCGGCGGCTCGACCACGCTCAGGCGCAGCCGTCGCCTGAGGAGCGGAGAGAATGTGCTCGGGAGGGTTCACGGGCCGAGGATACCTTGCGCGCTTTCGAGTGTCAAGAAATGTGTACACTATTGATTGCGCGCACTTGCTCCCACCGGCGCGGACTCCTAACGTGCCGACGGCGGCGGGCCGATGCTTTGCGCCGATCAACCCAAGTGGAACTGCATGAGACCGGTTTTTCCGTTCAGCGCGATCGTTGGTCAGGACGAGATGAAGCTGGCGTTGCTGTTGGTGGCAATCGATCCCAGCATCGGCGGCGTCATGGTGTTTGGCGACCGTGGTACTGGCAAGTCGACCGCCGTGCGCGCCCTCGCTGGGCTGCTCCCAAGCATGAAGGTGGTGGCCGGGTGCCGCTATGGGTGCGACCCGACCGCCAACGGCGCACGCTGCGACGAATGTCGAGCTCGTGTGGCGCGCGGCGACACCATGAAGAGCGTCACCTCGGCCGTCCCGGTGGTGGACCTGCCCCTTGGCGCGACCGAGGATCGACTGGTTGGGGCGCTCGATCTCGAAAAGGCCCTGACGACTGGCGAGAAGGCGTTTGAGCCTGGGCTGCTCGCGCGCGCGCATCGCGGCTTTCTGTACGTCGACGAGGTGAACCTGCTCGAAGACCATCTGGTCGACCTGCTGCTCGACGCGGCGGCGACGGGCGAGAACGTGGTGGAGCGTGAAGGGGTCAGTATTCGCCACCCGGCACGCTTTGTTCTCGTTGGCAGCGGAAATCCGGAAGAGGGTGAGTTGCGCCCGCAACTGCTCGACCGTTTCGGACTCGCCGTCGACGTGCGGACGCCGAAGGAGATTGCGACCCGTATTGATGTGATCAAGCGCCGCGATGCCTTCGATCGTGATCCGGACGCGTTTCTGGCGCACTGGTCCAAGACGGATGCAAAAGTGCGTCGTTCCCTCGAGAAGGCGCATGTAAAGCTCGAAGCGCTCGAGGTGTCGGACGAAGTGCTGAGGCGCGCTGCGACGCTCTGCACAACACTCGGCACCGACGGGCTGCGCGGCGAATTGACGTTGCTGCGTACATCGCGGGCGCTGGCCGCGTACGAGAATGCCGGCAGCGTGACGTTGACTCATCTCCGTCGCATCGCACCGATGGCGCTGCGTCATCGTTTGCGTCGCAACGTGCTCGATGATGCGGGCTCCACCACGCGTGTGGAACGCGCGATCGCCGAACTGTGGGGCGACGCTCCCGCCGCGGTGTGACGTGCGATGCCGTCCGTGATGTCATCGCGTGAAGAAGGCGTGATCAACCCGTCGGGCGAAACGATGCGTTCGCTCGACGACGCAACACTTGTCGCGGCGTTGCTCGCCCTCGATCCGCGTGGATTGGGCGGCGTCGTGCTCGACCACCCGATGCATGAGCAGGCGCGCGCGTTCTCGGATGCGGTGCAGCGACTGCTGCCGGCGGGCGCACCGGTGCGTCGTGTGCCGATCGGTGTGAGCGCCGACCGCTTGATCGGTGGGGTAGACCTCGCCGCAACATTGAGTACCGGACGACTTGTCGCCGAGCGCGGAGTCTTGGCCGCTGCGGACGGCGGTATTGTCGTGCTGCCGATGTGCGAACGGGCGACCGTGTCGGTGCGCACGACGCTGTGCGAAGTTCTCGACAGCGGTGCACTGCGTGTGGCTCGTGATGGGATCGGCGCGCATCACCATGTGCGTGTGGTTGCTGTGTTGCTGGACGAGTCGGTCGACGACGAGGCGATCCACCCGGCGTTGATTGACCGCGTGGCGTTCCGCATTGCGTTGGGTGATGCAATCGATGCTGACGAGGTGGCGGCGTTGATCGAGACCGTGTTGGCGGCGCGCGAGAGCCTGGCGGACGTCGTCATTGATGACGTGTGGCTGTCTGCGCTCTGCCAGACAGCAGACGCATTCGGAGTGGCCTCGATGCGGGCACCGTTGTTTGCATTGCGTTGCGCGCGCGCGCACGCGGCCCTCGAAGGGCGCGCGACGGTCTCGCATGTCGATGCCGAAGTCGCCGCGCGACTGGTGCTGACCCCACGCGCCACGCGATTGCCGGTCGAGCCGCCGCCAGAATCAGCGAACGAAGAACCGCCACCGCCACCGCCCGCATCGCCGGATTCAGACGACACGCCGCCGCCGCCCGAGCCTGAGGAGGAAGAGCAGAACGCGGAGCCACCGACGCCGAGTGAGATCGAGCTGCTGCGAGAGGCCGTGGCTTCGGCGCTTCCGCCCGGGATGCTCGAGGCATTGATGGCGCGGGCGAATGCGGGATCGGTGCAGGGGCGTGTTGGCGCGGAGGAGCAGAGCGTGTTGCGTGGACGGCCACGTGGTGCGCGCAGCGGATTGCCTCGCGGTGGGGCACGTCTGCATCTGCTGGAGACGCTGCGCGCGGCGGCGCCGTGGCAGCGCGTTCGCGGACGCGGACTCGGGGAGAAGACGCACATCGCGATCCGTCGTGAAGATTTTCGCATTCGTCGCTTTGTCGAAAAAACAGGCACGACCGTGATCTTTCTGGTCGACGCGTCGGGCTCGTCTGCGCTGCAGCGACTGTCAGAAGCGAAGGGTGCGATTGAATTGTTGCTGGCCGAGAGTTACGCCCGACGCGATCGCGTTTGTCTGGTCGCGTTTCGCGGTGTGGGTACTGAAGTGTTGTTGCCACCGACACGGGCGCTCGCGCGGGCAAAGAAGGTGCTGGCGGCGTTGCCGGGGGGTGGTGGTACGCCGGTCGCGACGGCCATCGATATCGCAACACAGCAGGCACTGGCGACGCGACGCGACGGCAGCGTGCCGCTCGTGGTCGTACTCAGTGATGGTCGGGCCAACATTGCGCGCGATGGTACACCCGGGCGACCCGGCGCCGAACGCGATGCACTCGCTGCGGCATCCGCATTCGCGCAGTTCGGATTCTCATCGCTGTTTGTCGACACCTCCCCACGCGGTGAAGCCGTCGCGCGACGAATTGCCGATGCGATGCGCGCGCGGTACGTGCTGCTGCCCTACGCCGACGCGAACGCGCTCGGTGGACTGGTGCGCACCGCCAGGCAGCTCGCGGAGGCGCGGTGAGCTCGGCGGCGAGTGACGGCTCGGCCGCAGTGAGCGTGCGTCGCCGACTGTTGCCTGCATTGTTGCGTGCGCGCCATCCGGACACCCTTGAGGGTACCGATATCGCAACGCGCGAAACGACGCTGCGTGTCGCAATGCGTTCGTTCTTTGTGGTTGTGTTGTTCTGGTGGAGTGCGACGGGCGGAATCTTCGCCCTGGAGCGCACACCGGCGACACGCGCCCTCGGCTTCGTGGTCGCGAGTGCATTGGCGATCTGGGGCGCGTGGTTGCTTTGGGTGGAACGTGATCGTGAATCGGCGAGTGCTGCCCGTCGAAGTTTTCTCGGTGCGGCGTTTCTCTGGACGTGGGTGCAGGTGTCGTTCTACGGCGGATGGATTGTCGGACCGTCGTGGCTCGCAAGGTCGGTGCGCTCAGAAGCACCAACCCTGCGGCATGCGCTTGACGCCATCACGTCGATGCTCTGGTACCAGCTGGCCATGCTGCTGGTGCTGTGGGTGGCAGGCGTCCTCGTGGCTGGCCGATCCAATCGTGTCGGCTGGTGGGCGCTGCTGGTGTTCTGGGGCACGCATCAACTGGCGTGCATCAACATTTTTGTCGGTGTCGAGAATCCGGGACGTGGCTTCTTCCCGGAGGCCTTGGTGTTTCTCGAATCATATTTTGGTCCGCAGCGCAACTCGTGGCTCATGCCGCTGTCGATCGCGCTGCTGCTCGCCTTCACGTTGCGCGTGGTCGTGCACGCCCTACGCGACGCAACACCGATGCGACGTCAATCGATGATGCTTCTCGCCGTGCTCGGCTCGCTCGGTGTTCTTGAGCTCGGCGTGCTCGCGACGCCGATCAATCTGCAATTGTGGGAATGGTTTCTGACCGTCCGAGGCTATTGAACTGGTGGTCTGCGTTGCCGGTCGCGGGCCCTATTCGTAGCGCAGCGCTTCGATCGGATCGAGGCGTGCGGCGCGACGAGCGGGAAGCATGCCGAACACGATCCCAATGCCAACGGACACCGCGACCGCGATCAGCGTGAGTCCAACCGGCACCGGTGCATCGACTGCCATGGCGAGCGAGGCGACGCGCCCAAGTGCCAGACCGAACACAATGCCGATCACGCCTCCGATACCGGTGAGCGTCGATGCCTCAATCAGGAATTGCAGCAGGATGTCGCTTCGCGTTGCGCCGAGTGCTTTGCGCACCCCGATCTCCCGCGTGCGACTGGTGACGGAGACCGTCATGATCGCCATCACGCCAATTCCGCCGACAAGCAGCGAGACGGCTGACAACACGATCATCACGAGGAAGAAAACGCTGGTCAGATTGTTGAACGTGTCGAGCACCTGGTCCTGTGTAATGATGTCGAACGTGTTTCCATCACCTGGCCGCAACCGACGCATCTCGCGAAGCGCCATGATCGCTGCACCCTGTGCGTCGGACACGCGAAAACCATCGCGCGGTTTGACGGGAATCCAGAGTGCGCCTGTGCGATCGATGACGAATTGACGGTCGAGCATCTTGAACGGCACCACGGCACCGACCGCCGCTCCTGGTGGAGCAAATATATTTGCTGGTTCCTGCCACAGTCCGATCACCTGGGCGGGACGACCGCCGATGCGGACCCTTTTTCCGATGCTTTGCTCGCGACCGAAGAGCCGAAGCGCTGTGCGTTCCTCGAGCACGACGACCGCCGCGCCAGTGCTCATTTCACTCGTGGTGAACCAGCGACCCGTCGTCAGCTCACCGCCCTGGATTTCAATGAAGCCATCGTCGGCACCGAACACCGCCATCGGTTGTGATCGCACGCCGTCCGATTCGAGGCGGGCGAGTGCCTGGCCCCACAGGGATGCATACGAGATTTCAGGGAGACGCCGAATCGCTTCTGCCTCGCGTTCGCGCAGGTCCGGCCTGATGCGGACATCTTTCGGAAGATTGTCCGGATTGAGTGGCACCTGCGAGAACTTTTTCATCACGTAGAACGTTGTCGGGCCGGCGACTTCGAACGTGTGATTGATCTGTGCCTGAATCCCCTGAACGATGGCTGCCATCGCCATCACCGTCGCAACACCGATCACGACACCGAGGATGGTCAGCGATGAGCGCAGTTTGTTGGTGCGCAACGCATCGAGTGCAATGCGGACGTTCTCAGACAGCGCGCTGGTCGCGAACATGTCGAATCGCGGCTCAGATTTCGGCGCGCATGGCGGTGATCGGATCGAGTCGTGCGGCGCGCGCGGCCGGATACACGCCGAACAACACTCCGATACCGGCACCGAGCGTCAGTGCGAGCGCGACCGACCACCACGTGACGCGTGCTGGCAGCGGCGAAACCGCCGCGATTGTTGCCGCCAATGCCCAGCCAGAGAGCACGCCAAGAATGCCGCCCAGCATCGCCAGGGCGATTGCCTCGGCCAGAAACTGCTTCCGCACATCGGCAGACGTTGCCCCCATGGCTTTGCGCAAACCGATTTCATGCGTGCGTTCAGTGACGGCCATGAGCATGATGTTCATGATGACGATGCCCCCGACAAGCACACCGATCGCCACCACTGCGGGCACGACGGCAAACAGCACGGCGGTCAACTGATTCCAGAAGTCGACGAGCGCATCAGCGGTGCTGACGGTAAAGTTGTTGGCGTCTGCGGGGCGCAATCCGCGCGCGACACGCATGGCCTCTTCTGCGCGCGCCATTGCCGGCGCGACTTCGGCGGCGTTGGTCACCTTGACCGATACCGTCGTGGTCTGGCGGCGTCCGTAGATCCCCTCGAACGCCGTGATCGGCATCAACGCAAATCCGTCGAACGACTGGCCAAGCACGCGCCCCTTTCGCGCGATCACGCCAATCACGGTGAATCGCTGCCCCAGGATGCGAACGTCCTGATCGATCGCGTCCGCACCGCCAAACAGGGTTGTCGCGATGTCTGCGCCAACGACAATCACATTGCGTCGATCGCGAACGTCGATGTCGCTGAGCGGACGTCCGGACGTGAATCGATAGTCCTGCACGACCTGATAGTCGCTCGTGACGCCGAAGATCTGCACGCTGCCGAGTGTGCGATCACGCCAGACGACGTCTGCCTGTGGTGTCGGCCAACCCGATTGCAGACTGATCGCGACCGCGTCCGGGAGTGCGGCGCGCACGGCGTCCGCATCGGCCTCGTCAATGTTTGGGCGACGCTCCAGGAGGCGAAACTGATCGTCGTTGAAGAGGCCGAAACTGATCGGTGTTCGGCGCACCTGAAAGGAGTTCATCCCGACCATGGCGTCGGCAATGTTCTCCTTCACGTACGCATTCATCCCCTGAATGATCGCGACCACCGCGACCAGAAACCCGACGGAGACGACAATGCCGAGCAGTGTGAACGCCGTGCGCAGCGGGTTCACGCGCAGCTGTCGCAGCGCCAGTCGCAGCACGTCGGAAAAGAGCACCGTATCGGGGGCCGCTACTCGTGTCGCAGCGCTTCGACGGGGTCGAGACGAGAGGCCCGCACCGCCGGCAGCATCCCGAACGCCACGCCAGTCACGGCACTCGCCACCAGCGCCGTGACCACGATGCTGAGGGGCAACGACGCCGGAATTGGACTGTTGCTACGAATACCCCACGCCAGCAGTGCACCGAGCGCGAGTCCGATGAGCGCGCCGATGGACGTGAGTGTCGCTGCCTCGACGAGAAACTGCCAACGGATCGTACCAGCCGTGGCGCCCAGCGCTTTCCGCACCCCAATCTCGCGCGTTCGCTCGGTCACGGAGATCATCATGATGGCGACGACGCCCACACCGCCGACCAGCAGCGCGACGGCGGACAACGCCAACCCGACGGCGAAGATGGCGCCGAACAGCTGGTTGAAGGTGTCCATCAGGCGGTCCTGCTCGATGAGATAGAAGTCGTTGCGATCGCCCGGCTTCAAACCGCGCCTCGCCCGCATGGACGCGAGCACCTCGTCCATCACCTCGCTCTGCACGGCGTCGGTGGTCGGGCGCACGAGGAGCGCCAGACCACGTTTGAACGCGTCAAGGTGTCGAACCGAGCTCTGAAGCGGAATGATTGCGCGCGGTGTGTCGGGCCCCTTGCCTTCGAGTGACTTGAGAAAGCCGGCCTTGGGGTGATACACACCGATCACGGTGAACTGCTGTCCGCTGATCTGGATCTTCTTGCCGACGGGCTCTGATTGACCGAAGAGTTGGGCGCGCAACGTATCGTTGACGAGAACGACCGGTTGGCCCGCGTCGTGTTCATTGCGCGTGTAATTGCGTCCCGGATAGATGTCTGCCGCATCGACCTCCGGCCACTCACTGCTGTAGGCGTCGTAGCCCACGTTGTCCACTCGACTGTTGCGATAGGAAAAGTTTCCCTGACCGCCGAGCACTCCGATCACCGTCTGCACGCCGGGGAGCCGCTTTATCATCTCCCACTCCTCGAAGGAGATGGCCGGATTGCTCCGGTCAGGGCACTTCTCATCGGTGCCGTCACACGCGTTGATGCCCGTGCCTTGACGCTGCACGATGAACGTGGTCGCGCCGATCGCCTGCAGATCCTGCTGAAACGACGCGCGAATGCCGTTCACCACGGCGCCCATCGCCACGACGACGAAGACGCCAATCGCGACGCCGGCGATGGTCAGTGCCGCGCGCACCTTGTTGATGCGGATGGCCTCGAAGGCCATGCCCACGCCTTCGAGAATCAGGAGGAATCGGTTCATGTCACTACTCCTGACGCAGCGCGGTGATGGGGTCGAGCCGTGATGCGCGACTGGCCGGATACATACCCGCGGCGATGCCCACGCCGGCACCGGTGAGCAATGCGGCGCCGATGGACCACGGTGCGACGGCGGCCGGCAACGGGGTGAGGGCGGCGATGAGCTCGGCCAGTCCGATACCGAGCGCGATACCGATCGCGGCGCCAAGCACGCTGAGAGTGGTCGCTTCGACGAGAAACTGCGAGAGAATATCCGTGCGCTTGGCACCCAGCGCTTTGCGGATGCCGATTTCGCGGGTGCGTTCGGCGACGGCGACGAGCATGATGTTCATGATCACCATCGCACCCACGACCAGACTGATGGCGGGGAGCGCGGTTCCGAACAACACGAGGCGGCCCTTCAACTCGTTGATGAACCCGAACGCCGCATCCTGCGTGACGAGACCGAAGTCGTCCGGCTCACCGGCGCGCAGTCCGCGGAGTCCGCGCAGCGCGCCGCGCGCCAACTCCATGCCCTGATTGATCTCCTCGCGGGTGGGGGCCTGCACGATGAGCGAACTGAAGTCGCCCCGCGGCTTGATGATGCGCCCCATCGCCGACGTGTAGGGCGCAATGGCCAGTCGGTCGAGCGAGAAGCCGAAGACCGACCCCTGTTTCTCGACCACCCCGATGACCGTGAACGGCGTACCGCCGATCCGGAGCTGGCGACCTTCGGCGGTGAGCCCGGGAAAGAAATGCTCGGCGACTTCGGTCCCGATCACCACAACGGGTGAGCCCGAGCGGACTTCCTGCTCCGTGAACGCTCGCCCCTGTGCGATGTTGAATTTCTTGATCGCAAAGTAGGATGCTTCCGTCGCCACGGTTTGTATCTGTTTGGGGCGCGCGCCAATCGCGGTGGCATACGTGAAGGACTCGGAACTGATGGCCGAGTTCATCGTGGCGGGAATCGTTGAGCGGACCGCGTCGACGTCGGGCATGCGAATCAGTGGTCGGCGCGCCGCGGAACGCGCATCGAAACTGCGCGGTCCGCCGCGGCCGACGTTGTCGAAACGCCGCAGGGTGAACGTGTTCGCGCCGATCAGCCGGCCGGCGAAGTCTTCTTCCACATAGCGGCCCATTCCCTCGACGATCGACACGACGGCGATGAGGAACATC
Organism: uncultured Gemmatimonas sp.; assembly: GCA_964456595.1. GTDB lineage: Bacteria > Gemmatimonadota > Gemmatimonadetes > Gemmatimonadales > Gemmatimonadaceae > Gemmatimonas. The sequence goes on from CAYWCJ010000121.1 coordinate 11,253, forward strand.
ACGCCGATGGTGACGCCAAGCAGGGTGAACGCGCTCTTCAGCTTCTGGACGCGAAGCTGGGACAGGGCAAGGCCAATGGCATCTCGGGTCTTCACCTACAAACAATAACTCACGTCCCTACTCGTGGCGCAGCGCCTCCACCGGATCGAGGCGGGAGGCGCGCATGGCGGGCGCGGTGCCAAAGACCACGCCCGTCAGCACGCTGGCGCCGATGGCCATGAGAATTGCCGACCCTGGAATGGACGTGGGAACCGGGGTATAGGTGCGCACCACCCACGCCAGCGCCGTGCCGATGATCAGCCCCACCGAGGCGCCGATGGACGTGAGCGTGGCGGCTTCGACCAGAAACTGCCAGAGGATCGTGGCACGTGTCGCGCCCAGTGCCTTACGCACGCCGATCTCGCGGGTGCGTTCGGTCACCGAGATCATCATGATGGCAATGACACCCACGCCGCCGACGAGCAGGCCAACGGCAGACAGCGCCAGACCAACCATGAAAATGGCGCCAAAGAGCTGGTTGAACGTCTCCAGCATCCGATCCTGCGCCACCAGCGCGAAGTTGTTCGGCTGAGCGGGCTTGAGTCCGCGGCTGCTGCGCAGCATCTCGGTGATGCCGTCCATGACCGAGGCCTGATCGATGCCCATGCGGGGCTTCACCATGATC
>CAYWCJ010000122.1:0-11873 GCA_964456595.1 uncultured Gemmatimonas sp.
CATACGGCTCGGTGATGATCTGTGCTTCGCCGCAGAGATTGAGTGCGGCGAGTTCGATACCAAACACCGACAGGCCGAGCCGGAAGTTGGCCGGGACATGCACGCGCAGCGACGGAATTTCACGAATGCGCAGGTTCACGTCGGGAAGACTCGTCACCCCGACGGTGAAGTTGCTCGGGATGCCGGCCAGCGTCACCGGCCCGACTGCTCCGATGTCGGTGATGCGCATGTCGGGCAACGTATTCACGTTCACGTCGACGGCAGGCAAGTCGAGGACGTTGACCTCAACCGGCGGCAGATCAAGGACGTTGACATCGACCGTCGGGAGGTCGGCAACATCGACGTCCGGCATGCTCAGAACACGGACATTGGTCGCCATGAGTATTTCCGCGTATGCAGGTCTGACCGATGCGACTGCGACTTGGGCACCTGAGTGCGATGCGACGATACACGTTCCAGTGCAGGCGCGTCAAGCAGGAAGTGTGACGCAGGCACCGGCGGCGACTCGTTCCCGATCCCTGAGCTCGCCGGCAATTCACGTGCTACAACCGACCACGTGCATGACGTGGGCCTGCGTGCTGGCACCGTGCGCGTTAGCAGGCACATGCGTGGCACCAGCAAAGCTGGCGTGCGCGCGCGCAGGCCGAGCGAACACAGCAGGTCGAGTCGGCTGTGCGCATCGCACAATCACCACTTGCGCACATCGCACTGCGCACTCAGCGTGTAGCCGACTGCCGCGAAGACTTTTACCAGGGTGCACAATGACACCAGCGCATTGGAACGCCACTGTCGTCGATTCTCCGGAATCCGAACCGTACGCATTTGTCGGCGATCTCGTGCTCGCCGTGCGCACACCGCGCTCACGCGATTTCGTCACGGTCGAAGTCGCTTCGTCATCCCGCAGCATGGCGGACCTCAGTCGGCCCAGCGGTGTGCTGCTCTCCGCGAAACCGTCGCCCTGTATCGCGGATCAATGGCACGGCGAAGTCCGACTGGGCGACCCCGTGCAATTCAACGTCGATGGGGAGTCGTATCGATTGACCCTCGCCCGCCTGTCGGCGCACGCCACGGGTTTGCCTTGGGTCAGCTGCGATTTCGTCCTTGAGCGCGAGTAAGGCGGCGCCACCGCGCATGTCGCGGACGTCGCGCAACGGAGGCCGCGCACGCGGCCGGGCAGGCGGCTATGACACCATCGTAGTCGGCGGTGGTCCGGCCGGTGCCGTCATGGCGTGGGCGCTGGCCACGCGCGGCCTGCGCGTGCTGGTACTCGATCGCGCGACGTTTCCGCGCGAGAAAGTGTGCGGCGATTTCGTCGAGCCGCGTGGGCTGAGCATCTTCCAGACGATGGGATGTCTCAGTCATCTCGAAGCGACCGGGCCGTTGGCGATCACGCACGTGAACCTGCTGCTCAATGGCAGGAGCGCGTATCGCGAGCACATCCCCTTCTACGCCAATCAATCGGAGCTGCCGCAGCACGGTTACATCATCCCGCGTGAGGAACTCGATCAGCGTATTCTTGCCTCGGCGGAGGAGGCGGGTGCCCACGTTCAGATGGGCTGTCACGTGTCGCGCGTCGAGCGTGCCGACGGCGTGATGACGGTGCACTACCGCGACAGCGCCGGCGATCGGTCGGTCACCGCGCCGATCGTCGTTGGCGCCGACGGCACGCACTCGGTCGTCGCACGCTCGTTCAAGCTGCTGGTGGACGATCCGCGTTACATGGCGGTGTCACAACGCGCGTATGTCGAAGGGATCGATACGAAGTATGGCGAAGCCGCGTTCGTTTTTGATCGTGATCTCTTCCCCGGTTACGGTTGGATGTTTCCGATGACCAACGGGCGTGCGAACGTTGGCGTCGGCATTCTCGCCGAAACACGCGATCGCTACAAAACCAGTGTGCCCAGGCTCTTCGCGACGTTTCTGCAGAAGCTCGCCGCGATGCATCCGGGCTGCCGCAACATGCGGCTCGCCTCGAAGCCGATTGGCGGCATCGTGAAAACGTATGGCGGACACGGCCCCAATCACTTCGACGGCGGCATTCTCATTGGTGACGCGGGATGCTTTGTCGACCCGATGACGGGCGAGGGGATCACGCCGGCGGCCGAGTCGGCGCTGCTTGGCGCGACGGTGATCGCGAGCGCGCTCGAACGCGGACGAACCGATGCGGCAACGCTGTCGGAATATGAACGACGCTTTCGTGCGTATTTCGATCCGGCCATGTGCTATCTCGATTTTGTCGCGTGCGTCATGCGCAACCGCCACTTCGGACCGTACTGGCTCGGCGTGGTGTCGCGCGGCTGCGAGATGGCCATGAAGGACCGCACGTTCGCGCGCTTGAGCGGGGCGGCGTTTGGTGGACTCGATGTTCGCCCGATCGACATCGTCAGCCGCATGTGGGCCAAATCTGCCGGACTGCTCACCGGTGATTGGGAGCGCCTGGCCAATGGCATCGTGAACGGCAAGCTCGCCACCAACGTGTCGATGCTGGGCGACATGGGCCGCTGGTCCACCGGATGGTGGGGCTCACTGGCCGAAGACCCCTCGTGGCACGGCCGCTGGATGACCGAGGTCGGGCGGAAGTGGCTTTCGCTCGCGACCACCACCCGGCTGCGCGATCCGCGAGCGCAGGGCACTGTGCACCTGCGACTCAAGGAGCTGCGCGCGTCGGGTTGACGCGCGGGGCGATCTCAGCGCGAGAACGCGCGCGTACGACGGCCAGCTCAGAGTCCCGGTTGGTAGAACGGTCTACGCCTGCATTCTGCCCTCGACTACCTGACTCCCAACCCCCCGTTGCTCTTGAGCCGACCACTGTTGTCCGACGCGCTCTCGGCGAGCTGGCGGTTGCCTGAGGCGGTTGCCTGAGGCCAGAGAACGCCGTACGCAATAAGTCCGCCGCCGCACCAAGTCGCCCCCGGACAGCCGTACCCGCTCAACCAGCACCATATGCGGGACGGTCAGTGCAGCCAGTCCGACGAACAGAAATTGTGTCACGCCTCGGGACAGCGAACTGCGATCGAGAAACATCCACCCTGCGCAGGCAGCAAGCAGCACCAATACCATGGGTACCGTCGCAGCGCTGATGAGAAAGCCGAGCGAGTTTCGGCCCGCGTAGTGATACGTCCGGATGACATGGCGCACACTGTGCATTCCGCAAAAGAACGCCGCGAACCCAATCAAGGGAGGCGCGACGAGCATCAGCAGAGTGACGGCGAGTAATTCTGCTGCTGCCATCCGGTTTTGACTCCACTGACGTGGATCGGTGAATCAGGCCTTCAGCGCGCTCATAGAACGATCCGGATTCAAGCATCTGGTACGGCGCTTTCCGGCAATCGACGAGGACTGAGCGTCCTGCTGATTGCAACTGCAGACGGGTCCACGATTTTGCGACCAACGCGTCATGGCGGTGTGGTGCTGTTCTCCAGAAGCACGACGTTCGGTCGGTAACATATGCGGGACGTGCTTCAATCACGATCGTCTGATGCGACCGTGGTGGCGACTCCGTCAGCCGCTCGCCGAGGCTGAGCCCAGCGCATCCACCGCCGAGGATGATCAGATCAGTGCAGTGTGTCATGCGGGCACGAATCGTTCTGCATCCGACTTGCGCGCGGCAATCAGGTAGATCAGCACGCCGAAACCCGCCTTTGCAACAATGTCAGCAATCGTGTAACCGACCTGCACCGCCGTCGTGGCATTGCCGCCCGTCACGCCGAGCATGGGCAGCACGAAGACGAGGGGATAGAAGCACCACGACACGATGGTCAACGTCCGCGCCGAGCGAATCAATCCCTGCGCCGATACCGGTTGCGAACCGATCGAAGCTTTCAGGCCGACCGACAGATCGTACACGATGATCAGGAACGGGATCATCGACAGACTCCACCACAGCCAGCGCGTCGACGAGTCCGTCGCGATCTCCCCGGGATAACCGAGACCAACCATCACAGCGGCCAGTGTGCCGAGCTTCACGGCCTTTCTCGTGGATTCCGACGGCGAAAGGCGCATCACAAGAAGCAGTTCGACGAGCAGCAGCGGTACCGTCAGCAGCCAGTCGACGTACCGGTCTGCATCATTGAATTTGACACCTGTCGCCGTGATCGTGCCGTCGATGACGGTGTACGCTGCTTCCCAAGTGGCGAGGATGCGCAGGTAGTGGTACGGCGCAATTCCGGTGGCGAGCGCCGTCACGGCGAGCGCGGTCCTGTACGCCGGCGCAACTTGCGACCGACTGAGGATGAAGAAGAGCGTTGCTGCGCCCATGACCGCAATCGTGAACGAGAATGCGTTGTATACGAGATCAGACTGTGCAACGGTGATGCCGAACATTCCTCTGCTCCGGTGTGAACTGCGTTTGAACGACTGAACACGTGAACGAGGCACCGCGTGTGTTTGTGAGTGCCTGTTGTGTCCAGCGAGCGCAATTCAAATAAGCGCCCGACGGCGAACGCGCAGCGAACAGCAGATGCACTCTGCACGTTGATCGTTGCCCGACGCAGACACTGATTCCGGAACGCCAATACAATGCAGCAGCAGTCGTCGCTGAGACGCGCACGTACGACGGTTCGCGAGCGTCCAGGAAGCAGTCGTCTTCGGCGAGCGTTTCTTCAATCGTCGATGAATGCACAACAGGAATGCACAGCAGGAATGCACAGCAGGAATGCACGGCAGGAATCCGTGCGGATATCGGCGATGACCACGCGGCTCAACTGCGCAGCGACAACAAGTCTCGCTTCGGATTGTATAGATTGAGATGCGTCCTACTGCGGCAGGTGTATCCGATGCGCGTCATTGCTGCAGCGGAGGCCAGCAAGCTCGGGCCATCCGCTCCGAACGTTCATCGCGACACGGAAACGATCCTGCAGGTGGAAGGCGATACGCGGGTGCGCGCCACGCTTGCACGATCCGCTCACGCGGCCATCTGTTTCAAGCGTGCGCTTTGCCTCGGTCGTTCACCGTGAGTCCAACCACCAACGATATGTCGTTCCATGACGCGGTATGTGCACCGGTCAACGATTTCCGATTGGTGTCTTTGTGGTCGGCAAGATCCTTCGAATACTCTGTCGCGAACGTCAGGTCGCCTTGCCTGATGCGGCTGTTCGCATAGAACGTGAGCCACTGTCTGAGCGTTGCCTGACGTGTGGGCAGCTCCGGAAGGCGCCCAGATTGATACGCATCGGTCGATTGCCGTTGTACACGCGGCTGCACGTGCCGACGGCGCCACCGTACGCGTCGTCCCATGCATCGTCGTACCAATGGAGGTGGAAAAGGGCGAGTTGTCCTGCTGTGTCCCTTCGACCGTGCTTTGCTTCCAGAACACGGAGAAGCCGCGAAGGGCGGAGACGTACGGCGAGACCGGACCGGTGCTGAACTGGATCTGCGGACCGGTTGCGACAGGAAAGTCGATCGGAGTCCTGGGAGTACGTCGTGAGGCGGGGAGCAGCGCGGGCCATGCACGAGACATCCAGTCCACGACGGGCCTCGCCGGCGGTCTCGTTGGCGCGGCGCCGGTCGTGACAGCGCGTGTGGAGACCGATTCGGTGCCGAGGCCGGATCCCCAAGCACGCCGCGTGCCCCGACTCGTGGGGCTGTCGGACTTGTCCGAACGATTCGTCACGGCATTCGCCGTCCGGTCGTAGGTCAGCCGCTCCAGCGCCACTGTCATGCTTCGCCCTGCGGACGTGTGCGCCGAGGGACGCGTCCGTCGTGCGATTGCCGCCGCTGTGGTACAACCACTCGCCCGCGGGACACACACATGTGCGAGTGTCCGCATCGTACCTACAGTCCGCCGCCGTGAACGGCGTCGTGGCGGCGACGGCGCATGATGGCTACGAAAAGCAAGCCCGCTGCCAGGAGAGCGTACGTGCCCGGCTCCGGTATCACCGTTTCGGCGTAAATGAAGTCATCCATCACGACCAGATCCTGATTCCCTCCGTCGAGCACCCCGGCCGCGAGCGCCGAATTGCCATTCGTGATGCGCACGCGACTGACCAGTGACGAGCCGAAGGACACGCCAAGGAATGAGAACGCGCCAGTGGGAGCAAAGAAGGTGCCGAGCGACGCGTTCGCGCCGTCGAACAACTCAAGCGACGTTGTACTCGCGAGATCGACATCACTGAAAACCACGCCGAACCCACGTGTGAACGCTGCAGTGGGTGAACCGGCAATGAAGAAGTTGACGTCAACGATGTTACTGCCGATGGCGGCAAAAAGCCGTTGCGCGCTGAACGGTGCGAACGTGTTCGGGTACGACGGGTCGATGTTTCCAAACTCGACGGGTGTTGCGAGCCCGCTGTTCGCGCTCACGGCGAAACCGGTTCCTGGCGTTGAAAATTCCACGCCGCGCGGCGAATTCGCATTGAAGAAGTTCGCGGGAAGACTGTTGGGTGCGGACCTCGAATCCGGCACGCCGTCCCAATTGATTTCACGACGGCCGCTGCCGAAAGATCCTGCAACGTTGGCGTTGAGCGGACCAAGCAAGGTGCGAAAGGTGTCAACGGTGCCCAGAATTCCGGCTGCGGTCCCTGCGCCTGCCGACGTTTGGACCTGTGCGTCAGCGCGAGCGCCCACGAAAGCCAACGCGAGCGCAATTGTGAACCATCGCAGCATCATGAAGGAAGAAGACACGAAGCGTGCTGGGGAGCGACGCATGTGTGAAGTCCGTGTGGGAGGAGGTGACTCGCGCTGACAACGTTGCGCATCCGACTACAGTGTTCTACGGTCAGTCGCGGACACCTGAGTTGCAAGCACGCTCAACATTGCGTGCGGCGGACGCCTGCCCGTCCACGTGCGTCGTGCTGCCCTTGGACATCCTGAATCACCCAGCGTTCGTGGAACGCGACAATCTGTTGCACCAGTGTACGCAAGTCGGCGTCGCGCTTCGCCGCTGCGCGTGCAAGCAGGACGCGCGATGCTGTGCACGAAATGCCAGCAGGCCAAATGATCCGACGGTCACACGCGGCGGACTGTGTGCTGCGTTGCGGACCTGCCCTGCGGAGACGACGGCGTTCCGGTCGTGACCATGGGTGTCGTTCCTGCGGCACTCGCCGTGACCATCTGTCGCGGCACTTGCGGCACTTCGTCGGCGATTTCTTCGAGCGCATCACATCAAGCTCGCCGTCGAAGGCGGCGTTGAACTCAAACGTGACGTACTGCCCTGTCCGCAGTGGCGCCTCAATGCTGGCTCCTGTTGCGAGCGGACCGACGGATCCTGCGGACGCCTGCCCGGGAGTGCATCTTCAAGGGATATCCGCGCGCGCGGATCCTTGCACCAGCCCTCGAATCCGATGCATGCGTAACGGAACCCGTCCCACTGTCATCGTCACCGGCGCCTCCTCGGGCGTCGGTCTGTACGCAACCCTTGCGCTCGTCCGGCGCGGCTGGCACGTGGTGATGGCGTGCCGCGACGTGCCGAAGGCCGTGCGAGAGGCCGCGAAAATCGGAGTTCCGGTCGACGGCATCACGCCCATGTACTGCGATCTCGGATTGCAGACGAGCGTGCGCGCCTTCGTCGAGGCCTTCCACGCGACCGGGATGCCACTCGACGCGCTGGTCTGCAACGCGGCCGTGTATCTGCCACGACTGAAGGAGCCGGCCCGCTCACCCGAAGGCTACGAGATCAGCGTCGCCACGAATCACTTCGGGCACTTCCTGCTCTGTCATCTGCTGCTCGACACGTTGCGCCGATCCAGTCGCCCCGCTCCGCGCCTCATCACCCTCGGCACCGTCACCGCCAACTCGGCCGAATTCGGCGGCAAGGTGCCAATCCCAGCGCCGGCGGACCTCGGTGACCTGAGAGGACTCAAGGCCGGTTTTCTGCCACCCATCTCGATGATCGACGGCAAGCCGTTCAGGCCGGGAAAGGCCTACAAGGACAGCAAGCTGTGCAACATGATGATGAGTCGCGAGTTCCACCGTCGCTACCACGACACGACGGGCATCGTCTTCAGCACCCTGTATCCGGGATGCGTGGCAGACACCGCACTTTTCCGCGACACTCCCGCACTCTTCCGCATGATCTTCCCGTGGTTCCAGAAGCACATCACCAAGGGCTACGTCACACAGGAACTCTCCGGCGAACGCGTGGCGCAGGTGGTGGCCGACGCGGGCTTCGAGCGCTCCGGCGTACACTGGAGCTGGGGCAACCGGCAGCAGCAGGGACGCCAGGCCTTCGCGCAGCCGTTGTCCGCCAAGGCCAGCGACGATCGGACGTCGGCCGAACTCTTCGATCTCAGCGAGCAGTTCGTGGGACTGGTGCCGGTAGCGCGCTGACGAGCGTTCCAGCGCACGACGGCGTCTCCGTCGGCTCATGACTCCGCGTTCGTCGTCACGCGTCCGTGACAGGGCACGGCTATTTCACCAAGAGTTCTGCCGACGAAGCACATCGACCCAAAACTGAAGCGCAAACTCTTGCGGTCCGGTACGCTGCAGCAGCAATCCTGTCAGCCTTGTGTGCGGCGGTTTCGCGACCTCCCCCGCCGCATCTGCGCTGCACGTATGTCGCCCACGGCCCGCTCTGTCGCGGGGTGGTCCGGATGAACCTGCCTTCCGACGAAATCACGAGTCTGCGGGAGGCGCTTTCCGCGATTCGCACCGACATGGCATCCGCCTCAGAGCAGGCGTCGCCGCGACTCGACACGGTGCATCCGCACTTTCGCGCGAGTGGCAGGAATCTCCTCCACTATCTGGCGCTTCGACGGCATGACATGCGCGCCTTGCAGCGTCGCCTGGCGGCGATGGGTCTGTCGTCGCTTGGCCGCGCGGAGTCGAACGTGTTGGCCTCGGTCGACGCGGTCCTGCACGTGCTGCATCGTCTGTCGGACAGCCAATGGACCGCGGAAGCGCCTCCGGAAGTCATCGACTTCGATCGTGGGAAGGAACTGTTGCGGGAGCACACCGACGCGTTGCTCGGTCCGCCGTCGCCCGGGCGGGCGGTGCGGATCATGGTCACCATGCCCCCCGACGCCGCGACCGACTACGTGTTCGTGCACAACTTGCTGTTGCAGGGCATGGATTGCATGCGCATCAACTGTGCGCATGACGATGCGGCGGTGTGGCTGCGGATGATCGAGCACCTTCGGCGGGCAGAGCGGGCGCTTGGGCGGGGCTGTCGGGTGGTGATGGATCTTGCCGGGCCCAAGCTGCGAACCGGCCCCCTGTCTCCCGGTCCACGCGTGCTGCGGGTTCGGCCGCGTCGGGACGTGTACGGCCACGTCACCGAGCCCGCTCGACTCTGGTTCACCGGCGCCGACTCACCGCAGGATGCGCCGTCGCCATCGGATGCGCACCTCCCGGTGGATGCGAAGTGGCTCGAGCAGCTGCGCGTGGGTGATCGCGTGCAGTTCGTGGACGCGCGTGGTTCCCGCCGACGCGCCACCGTGATGGAGGTGACCGATCGTGGCTGCTGGGCCGAGTCCCGCCGGACGGCCTACATCGTTCCGGGCACGGTCTTGCGCCGCAAGCGCGCCGGCTCGCATGGCGAGCGCGAGACGACTGTCGACGTCGTGACGCCAAGGGAGACTACGATCACCCTGCACCAGAACGATCTGCTTGTCCTCACTCGGGATCTGGTGCCCGGTCGACCGGCGACGTTCGACAGTGCCGGCATCCTGCTCTCCTGTGCAGAGATCGGGTGCACCATTCCGCGCGTCTTCGATGACGCACGTGTTGGCGAAGCGATCTGGATCGACGATGGCAAGATCGGCGGACGTATCGAGGCGATCGAGCCCACGCGCGTACGCGTGCGGATCACCCAGGCGCGCGTGGGCGGCGAGCGGCTGCGCGGCGACAAAGGCATCAACCTGCCCGAGAGCGCGCTGCAGCTCCCGGCGCTGACAGAACAGGACCTTCGCGACCTCGCCTTCGTGGCACAACACGCGGATGTGGTCGAACTGTCGTTCGCCAATAGCGCCGTTGATGTGGAGGCGCTGCAGCGGCAACTCGAGATCCTGGGAAGCCACCAGCCTGCCATCGTGCTCAAGATCGAGACGCGGCGCGGATTCGAGAATCTGCCGGACATGTTGCTCACGGCCATGCGTGCGCCTTCCTGTGGCGTGATGATCGCCCGCGGAGATCTGGCCGTGGAGTGCGGCTTCGAGCGCCTGGCCGAGGTGCAGGAAGAGATTCTCTGGGTCTGCGAAGCCGCGCACGTACCGGTGATCTGGGCGACACAGGTGCTGGAATCACTGGCCAAGGACGGCATGCCGTCGCGGGCGGAGATCACCGACGCTGCCATGGCCGACCGCGCGGAATGCGTGATGCTCAACAAGGGTCCCCACATCGTGTTGGCGGTGCGTGTGCTTGACGACATTCTGCGCCGCATGCAGGCGCATCACGACAAGAAGCGCGAGATGCTGCGGGAGCTGCAGCTGGCGCATGGCCTGGAAGAGGAAGCCGCATCGCCGCCGTTCGGCCCAGAGTCGTAGCCGTCAACTCGACTTTGGTAGTGCCGCCGCGACATCACGGAACGCCGAGAGCGCTGCTTCCAGGTGTTCAATGATCTCCTGCTGCAGCACATCCGGCGACGGCAGGTCGTCGAGGTTGTCGAGACTGTCGTCTTTCAGCCAGAAGATGTCGAGACTGGCTTTGTCGCGGGCCATCAAGCTGTCGTAGCTGAGCCACTTGAAGCGCTCGGTCGCCGTACGCTCGTGGCGGTTGTCGGGGTTGTAGCAGGCGATGAAGTCCCGCAAATCGTCCAGCTTGAGCGTGCGCGTTTTGAGCGTGAAATGCTTGTTGGTGCGCAGGTCGTAGAACCACACGCCTTTGGTGTGAATGTGTCCGTCTTTGGGCTTCGCATCGAAGAAGACGACGTTGGCCTTGACGCCCTGCGCGTAAAAGATGCCGGTCGGTAGCCGCAGCACGGTGTGCACATCGCAGTTCTCCAGCAATTTGCGACGGATCTTTTCGCCCGCTCCACCCTCGAACAGCACGTTGTCCGGCAGCACCACGGCGGCTTTGCCATCCACCTTCAACATGCTGACGATGTGCTGCAGGAAGTTGAGCTGCTTATTGGACGTGGTTTCCCAGAAGTCCTGCCGTTCGTAGGTCAGCGCTTCTCTGTCTTCCTCGCCTTCTTCGTTGGTGATGGTCATGCTGCTTTTCTTGCCGAAGGGCGGATTGGCCAGCACGTAATCCACTTTGCGTTTGGGCTCGGTGATCAGCGCGTCCGAACGCTCGACCGCGGGCTCACCATCCAGCTCGCCGATGTTGTGCAAAAACAGGTTCATCAAGCACATGCGGCGCGTGTTCGGCACGATCTCGTTGCCAACGAAAGTTTTGTCGCGCAAAAATTCTTTCTGACGTTTGTCCAGCTTGGCGCCGGGCCGCGTTAGCCAGTTGTAGGCGCCCAGAAAAAAGCCGCCGGTGCCGCAGGCCGGGTCGGCGATGATCTTCATGGGCTCGGGCCGCACACACGCGACCATCGCTTCGATCAGTGCACGCGGTGTGAAGTACTGGCCCGCGCCACTTTTGGTGTCTTCGGCATTTTTCTGCAGCAAGCCTTCGTACAGGTCGCCCTTGGTATCGGCGTCGAGGCTGATCCAACTCTCCGCGTCGATCAGCTGCACCAACCGTGACAGCTTGGCCGGGTCCTGGATCTTGTTCTGCGCTTTGAAGAAGATGGCGCCGAGCATACCGGGTTCCTGGCCCAGCCGGTGGAGCGTGGCGAGGTAGTGGGCTTCCAGTGGCTCACCCACTTTCGATGTGAGGCTGGCCCACGCGTAGCCCTTGGGAATGCGGGTGTCGCGGTTGTACGGCTCCTGCGCGTATTCGTGCGCCAACTTCAGGAACAGCAGGTAGGTGAGCTGTTCCAGGTAGTCGCCATAGCCCACACCGTCGTCGCGCAGGGTGTGGCAGAAGTTCCAGACTTTCTGGACGAGGGA
>CAYWCJ010000123.1:0-11679 GCA_964456595.1 uncultured Gemmatimonas sp.
ACCCACGGGACGGTCTTCCTCGATGCCACCAAGCTGGGTCCGCAGTTCGCGGTACGGTTTCCGGGCATTTTTGCCATCTGTCGCGCGCGCGGCATCGACCCCTCGCAGGAGCCGATTCCGGTCACGCCAGCGGCGCACTACATGATGGGCGGCGTGGTTACCGATCTGGCCGGACGGTCGAGTCTCCCTCGACTCTATGCCGTGGGTGAAGTCGCGCGCACCGGGGTACACGGCGCCAATCGACTGGCGTCCAACTCGCTGCTGGAAGGGTTGGTGTTCGCCGAACGGGTGGCGCGCGATCTGATCGGCACGCCGACCGACTTGCACATCCCCGAGCCCGAGGGGTGGGAAGTCCCGGCGCTCGACGATCGTGGCGCCGCGCAGGTGGCCGCTGACGAGATCCGCCAGCTCATGTGGGAACACGCCTCGATTGCGCGAACCGCGCCTGGATTGCGACGCTGTCTGTCGCAGCTGCTCCAGATCGGGGATCGATTGCCACCGGGCGCGACCGAAGAGCGGAACCTGCACACGACCGCAACGCTTGTGGTGGAAGCCTCCCTCATGCGCAAGGAGTCGCGTGGAGGGCACTTCCGGAGCGATTTTCCGAAGGCGCGTCGCAAGTGGCAGGGGCGCCACATCACCTGGTGAGTTTTTCCTCGAGTTCTTTCTGAGTCTGTCATGACGATTCTCGAAGCGCACTACGATCCCGCACTCGCGTCGGAGATCCGCGCGCTCGCTGCCCGCCGCAACGCGGTCATCCTGGCCCACAATTACGAGCGGCCGGAAATTCAGGATGTCGCCGATTTCGTCGGCGACTCACTTGGCCTGTCACGTGAAGCGGCGAAGACGCAGGCCGATGTCATCGTCTTCTGTGGCGTGCACTTCATGGCGGAGACGGCGGCGATCCTGTCGCCAACCAAGACGGTGTTGCTGCCGGATCTTGCGGCCGGCTGTTCGTTGGCCAGCACCATCGACGCCGATCAGTTGCGCGCGTGGAAAGCGGAACATCCGGGGGCAGTGGTGGTCGCGTACGTGAATACGACGGCCGAGGTGAAGGCCGAGAGCGATTACTGCTGCACGTCGGGGAATGCGGTGGAAGTGGTGAACGCGATTCCTGCCGAAAAGGAGATTCTTTTTCTCCCCGACATGTTCCTCGGCGCGCACGTGCGGCGGCTCACCGGCCGACAGAACATTCACGTGTGGTTGGGCGAGTGCCATGTGCACGCCGGTATCGATCCGGAGCACATCACGCGGACTCGCGCGGCGCATCCGGGCGCGGAGTTTCTCATCCACCCCGAGTGCGGCTGTGCGACGTCGGTCGTCGAGGCGATCTCGGCCGGCGCCATCGACCCCAATGGCGCGCATATTCTTTCGACCGAGGGCATGATCAGGCGTCCTTCACAGTCGTCGCAGGACACGTTCATTGTGGCGACCGAGATCGGCATTCTGCATCGCCTGCGGCGCGAGAATCCCAGCAAGCATTTCATCGCGGCGAACGATCGTGCCTCGTGCGCGTACATGAAGGTGACAACGCTGCCCAAAGTGCGTGACGCCCTGCGCTACGATCAGTTCCGCATTACGGTGCCCGAGGACGTGGCCGCACGTGCGCGCACCGCCATCGAGCGCATGGTCGCCATTGGCGGTACGCCCGCGCAGAGCCCCTTCGGCCCCGAGGATCCCGGCGAATGAGTGAATACCACCCGCCATTGCGCCGTACGCCGTCCACGCCGTTCGACGCGATCAAGCGTCGCACCATCACACCGCTCGATACACCGGCGGTGCGCGCCAACGCACTCAATTTTCCGCTCTCGCTCGAAGAGACGACGGCGCACGTGCGCCTCGCACTCGATGAAGATCAGGCGTTCAACGACGTGTCCACCTTGGCGACGGTGGTATCGACGCGACATGTGCGCAGCACGATCGTGGCGCGACGCGAGGGTGTGGTGGCGGGTATTCCGCTGGCCGTCGAGGCGTTCCGCCAACTCGATGCCGGCATCACGATTCGCGTGGACGCGGAAGACGGCACGCATGTACAGGCGGGCGAGGTGCTGTTGCATCTCACGGGGCACGCGCGGGGCATCCTGTCTGCCGAACGCGTCGCGCTGAACTACCTGCAGCATCTCTCCGGCATCGCCACACTCACGGCGCGTTTCGTGGCGTTGGTGATGGGATCGGGCGCGCAGATTCTCGATACGCGCAAGACGACGCCGGGGTGGCGCAAGCTCGAGAAGTACGCCGTGCGTGCCGGCGGCGGGCGCAATCATCGTATCGACCTGCGGAGCGGTGTCCTCATCAAGGACAATCATCTCGTGGCCATCAACGGCGACATCGCGGCCGCGGTCGCGCGTTCGCGCGGCCTCGCAGCACCTGGCACGCCCATCCAGGTGGAGTGCGACACGCTGGAACAGGTGGACACGGCGCTGGCGGCCGGCGCCGACATGCTGTTGCTCGACAACATGTCGGTCGATATGCTGCGCGAGGCGGTCTCGCGCGCGAAGGGACGCGCGATCACCGAAGCATCCGGTGGCGTCACACTCGACAAGGTCCGTGCCATCGCCGACTCCGGTGTCGATCGTATTTCCATTGGCGCGCTGACTCACTCCGCGCCCGCCCTCGATCTGGCCCTCGATTTCGAAGGGTTGTAGTACAGGCGAGACCCATGCCCGTCCGACCTCCTCCGCTCACCGACCGCGCGCAGCGCATCCTCTTCGAAGGCATCATCGACTACGCCGGACTTTTTCCGCCGGCGTCGCTCACCATGTCCAAGGCAGTGCGCAACTACGCGCACTATCGCGGTGGTGGCGCGGCGTGGATGCTCGGTCGCTTCATCTGTCCGGCCAACGCGCTCGATCAGTTCTCACACCATGCCGAGGTGCTGCTGCCGCGCGATGCGGGTGCGATTCCGTGGCGCCTTGCCGCGATCGGCAGTGCTGAGGTGGAGGCCGATCTGATCGCCATCGCCGCGTTCAACGAACGACATCGCGTCTGCTTCACTGAAGTCGGCGCGATGGTGGACGCGTACGAAACGCGCGCCACGTCCGAAGCGGAGGTCGCGCGTCTCGACGCTGCGCTGCCACGCGATCTGGTCACGTACATCGAAGTTCCGCTGACCGACGCATCCGACATGCTCATCGCCGCCATCGCGCAGGTCGGACGCCGAGTGAAGTTGCGCTTCGGTGGCGTCACGGCCGACGCATTTCCCTCGTCGGCACAGGTCGCGAAGGCACTCGCCGCCTGTGTGCGCCACGACGTGCCGGCCAAGGCAACGGCGGGTCTGCATCATCCGCTGCGCGGCGCGTACCGGCTCACCTACGAGGACGATGCACCGGTGGGATCGATGTTCGGTTTCGTGAACGTCTTTCTGGCGACGGCGTTGCTGGCGGCTGGCGGGTCGGCAGACGACGCGCAACTGTTGCTGGTGGAATCGGATGTCACCACCTTCGATTTCACCGAGCACAGCATCGCCTGGCGCGGCGCGCACGGCGTGCATCACTTCGACCGCGCCCGGCTGTTACGCGTGCGCGAGAGCGTCATGACCAGCTTTGGCTCATGCTCCTTCACTGAGCCGGTGGAAGAATCGCGCCGCCTGGGAATCGCGTGAGCGGCGCGGCGTACCATGTCACTCCCGATCCGACCCATCTGACATTGACTGATACTCCGGGATCCAACGCGACGGCAGCGGCCACGGGCGACGACACAACCATCGATCCACATCGCCGCAGCTGGGTGGAAAGCGCCAATCGCGCGACCACGCCGTTCCCCATTCAGAATCTCCCGTTCGGCATCTTTCGCCGCGCGGGCACAAGTGAGACACCGCGCGTCGGCGTCGCGATCGGTGACGCGATTCTCGATGTGGCGGCCTGTGTCGCGGCCGGCTTGCTGCGCGAAGTCACTGCGCGCGCATCGGACGCCGCGTTGCCGGAGGCGACGACGTCCCAGCTCGCACTGCATGATGCGTCACTGGCCTGCTCATCGTCGTCGCTCAATGCACTGATGCGCTGCGGCGTGCTGCCGCGTCGCGTGCTGCGTGCGGCAATATCGTCGCTGTTGGCCGACAGCACGCCGATGCATCAACGTCAGATCGCCGAGTATGCGTTGGTGGCGCAATCGGATGCAGAACTGTTTCTCCCCGTGCAGATCGGCGACTACACCGACTTCTACGCGTCGGTGCATCACGCGACGAACGTCGGCGCCATGTTTCGCCCGGACAGCCCGTTGCTCCCCAACTACAAGTGGGTGCCGATCGGCTATCACGGCCGCTCGTCCTCGATCGTGGTCTCAGGCACGACGGTACGACGCCCGTCAGGTCAGCGCAAAGGACCGGATGATGCCGCGCCAACCGTCGGACCGTCACATGCACTCGACTACGAGCTCGAACTTGGCGCGTTCGTCGGCACCGGCAACACGCAGGGCGAGTCGATCGCACTGGCCGATGCCGATGCGCACCTGTTCGGCCTCTGTCTGTTGAACGATTGGTCGGCGCGCGATATCCAGAGCTGGGAGTATCAGCCACTCGGTCCGTTCCTGGCCAAGAATTTCTCCAGCACCATCAGCCCGTGGGTGGTGAGCATGGAAGCACTGGCGCCGTTCCGTGCGCCACTCGCGCCGCGTGCCGATGGCGATCCGTCGCCATTGCCGTATCTCGAAGCCGCGAGCGATCGTGCGCGCGGTGGCTTCGCGATCACGGTCGAGGTGTGGCTGCGTACGGCGCGCATGCGCGCCGCCGATGAGGCGGCAGTGCGGATCACGACGAGTTCGGCGCTCGATCTCTACTGGACGATGGCGCAGATGCTTGCGCACCACACGAGCAGCGGCTGCAACATGCGATCAGGTGATCTCCTCGGAAGCGGAACGATCTCCGGTCCATCGCGCAACAGCGGCGGATGTCTCCTCGAACTCACGCGTCGTGGCGCGGAGCCTTTGACGCTACTTAATGGGGAAGTGCGTCGATTCCTCGAGGATGGTGACGAAGTGATCATGACGGCATTTGCCGAACGCGCGGGGGCCGTGCGCATCGGCTTCGGTGAGTGCAGAGGAATTGTTGAAGCAGCCGTGACGTGCTGATCGGCATGAACGATCTGTTGGTCGCCCGCTCGCCGATGGCGATGTCGCTGTGGCGCGCTGAGTGGTGCGTGCGTGGTCTGGGCGAACGAGCCTATGACAATCGCGGCATTTGCGTCGACGGGATTCGCTGTGGCCGGTGTCCATGCGTTCGCCCTGCTGCGCGGCACACCGCATCACGCCTTTCATCGTGCGGCGTTGCAGATCGCACCGTTGATTGCCGTACCGGCCGCGTTGGTGCCGCCGCTCTCGCGCGATTGGTCGGCGCGTGACGTCGCCAGGCGGCAGCCAATGAGGTTGGCCGCCATGGCAGGACATCTGCGCACCGGGCCTGCCGCGTTCGTCATCGGCGGCTGGGTGGATGAAAGGACACTCGAGCATCGTGGGGCCATCGAGGTATTCTCCGAATCGCCGATGCCCTGACGCCGATGCCCGGACTCGTCGTGTCCTTCGTCCTCCAACTCACACTCGGCGCGCTGGCCACCGGCACCGCGATTCTGCTCCCCGGCTTCATCTACCGCTTCCGGGTGTTCAAGTCCGGCGGGACGGCCTTCGACGGGGTCAACTAATCTCCGCAGTAGCGTGATCTGCAGTTGTCATACCGTGCGAGCGCACCCCAGATTCCCCGCATGCGACCAGACCTCATTCGCGTGGTGCTCGTGGACGATCATCAGATCGTTCGTGCCGGCCTCAAGGCCGTGCTTTCCACGGCGAAGGACATCACCGTCGTTGGCGAGGGGAGCAACGGGAAGGATGCGATCGTGCTCGCCGACCGCCTCGATCCGCATGTGATCGTGATGGATCTCTCGATGCCCGAGATGGACGGCCTCACGGCGACGCGTGAGCTCCACAAACTCAACGCGACACGTCCGCACCGCAGCGACGAGCCGCAGACCCGTCGCGTACTCGTACTCACGATGCACACCGAAGACGAGCATCTCGTGGCACTCCTGGAAGCAGGCGCGGGGGGCTACCTGCTCAAGTCGGTCGCCGATCGCGAACTGGTGGACGCGGTGCGTACGGTGGCGGCCGGCGACGTGTACGTGCAACCCACCGCCGCACGCGCGCTCGCGCGCGGACTGGCCAAGCGCGAGGGCGGCGCCGAGGAACGTACACGTTTCGAGAAGCTCACCGATCGCGAGCAGGTGGTGCTCAAGATGGTGGCCGAAGGCTACACGGCGCCGGAAATCGGTGAGCAGCTCACCATCAGTCCGAAGACGGTGGACACGTACAAGCAGCGCATTGGCGAGAAGCTGGGTCTCTCGCACCGCACCGACTACGTGAAGTTTGCCTTGCGACTCGGGTTGTTGAAGAACGAACCCTGAACGAGCCCGTCGAACGCTCCCTTTGCCTGCTCGTCCCGATTGAGACTCCACGCAGGCAACGGCGGCACCGGCGCATCGAGCAGTGCGTCCTCACTCGCATACCCGGCATCGGCGCGCACGGTGGCCGCGATCGCGCGTCGCAGGTCGTCCATCGTGTCGCCGGCATCTCCCGCCAGCTCCATGCGTGCGGCACGAAACCGTCGTCCTGACTGCAAGCAAAAGAGGTCCGTGAGCGCGATCTCGCGCGCGCATGCCTCCGCACCGCGTTCGTCGATGAGGCGTTGGGTGCGCGCGATGGTGACGGTGCGGGCGTACAGCTCCATGGCCATATCCGCCAATCGCTCCACGATCAGCTGTCGATGCAACAGCTCCGTTCGGTGGCGCGTGATGGCGCGTGATGTGGCCTGCGCCAGCTCCACCACGTGTCGCTCGACAAAGGTCGCGTGCGCACGCATGCTGCCGTGCAGTGTCGCGTTGAACTTGTCGCGCGCGCCGAGTGCCGTGCGCACGCGTTGCGCAGCGTAGCTCGACACGAGTACCCAGTTCTCGAGCGCCGACGGATTGCGCAGCGCGCCCGCCAGCTCCTTGAGTTCTTCCGCCGGCGCCTGAATGCCATTGAGCCCGACGAAGAGCCGCAGGACCTCATTCGCGCCTTCGAAGATGCGATTGATGCGCGCCTCGCGCAGATAGCGCTCGTACGGCCACGGCTTCACAAACCCGCGCCCGCCGGCGAGTTGCACCATCTCGTCCGACGTTCTCCAGACCAGCTCACTCGCAAATATCTTGCAGCACGCGGCCTCGAGCGACGCGTCGACATCGTCACCGTCGAGGGCTGCTGCGAGTGAACCCACCATCGCGTCGAGCACGTACGTCTCCGACGCCGTGGTCGCCAGTTTGCGCTGTGTGATCTCGAAGGAGGCGAGCGGACCGCCAAACTGCGTGCGTGCTTCAGTGTAGCGCGTCATCTCGCCAAGGAGTCGCTTGCACGCCGACGCGCACCCGGACGCAAGACTCAGTCGGCCAGCGTTGAGCGCGTTGACAGCGACGCGAAAACCCTTGCCCACATCGCCGAGTACGTGATCGTCGGACACGTACATGTTCTCGAACACCAGCTCGGCTTGCGTGGAGCCGCGAATGCCGAGTTTGCGAATCGTACCGTCGACACGAAAGCCCGGCATGTCCGGTCGCACGATGAACGCAGTCGGACGCGACACCGTCTCGCCGTTGCGTTGCACGGGCGTTTGCGCAAAGGTGACGATGACGCCGGCGCGATGACCGTTGCCAATCCAGTGCTTGCGACCGTCGAGAATCCAGCCGCGATCGTCCGGGGCGCGTCGCGCCTGCGACACGATGTTCTGCGCGTCCGAGCCCGTTTCCGGTTCGGTGAGCGCGTACGCGGCGAGCGTTGCGCCGCGTGCGAGCATCGGGAGATAGCGCGACTTCTGTTCGTCGTTGCCAAAGAGTACGAGTGCCTTGCCGCCCAGACCGCTGTGCACGCCAATCAATACCGCCAGCGATGGATCGACGGCCGCCACCGCGCCGAACACACGCGCATACGCCGATGCCGACAAGCCAAGTCCGCCGTACTCCTTGGGAATCGTCAGCGCCAACAATCCTGCATCACTGAACGCCTTGACTACCGCTTCGTCGATCGATTCCTGTTCGTCAAAACGCACCGAGTCGATCAGCGTCGACGCCACCATGTCGTTGAGCGCGCCGATGAGTCGCTGCACCACACGCGCTTCGTCGGGATTGCGTTCGTCGAGCGGCGCCGGATAAGGGAAGAGCAGCTCATCGGCGATGTCGCCGGCAAACAATCCACGCAGAAACGACGGCTTCTCAGCGCTCACGACAGACTCGGGAAGGAGAGGGAAATGCGAACGGGGCGATCTCGCGTGAGATCGCCCCGTGCAAAGCTACGCGCGATCGTAGGACGCGCCTACGGTACCGGCGCGACCACGGTGACGGTCACGGTACTCGGTTTGCCTTCGTTCTGATTGTTGTTGTTCACCACCTGCAGGGTCAGCGTCGCACTGCCGAGCGCGAGGCCCGAGACCGAGACCAGAGACGCCTGCGTGCTGGCTTGTCCGATGGCGATACCAGGCGCAGTGCTGGTGACGATGACGTTGCGGTTACGCAGCGTCCGGCCGTTGGCGTCGAGTACGGTGATCGCAAACGCCGTCGACGTCCCGCGCGTGACCGTGACACTGGTTGCGCCGGTTGCGATCGAGTCGGCCGGAGTCTGCAGGATCGTGATCGCCGCGCCTGACGATCCCCGGCCTTCGGACGAGGCGAAGATGCTGACCTGACCGGGTGCCAGCGTGCTCACGAGACCGGTGGAAGAGACCGTCGCACGGGTGGGATCGCTGGTCAGCCATTCGATCGGGCGATCGGTGACGACGGTTCCGGCCGAGTCGGTGACCGTTGGCGTGATCTGCACCGTCTGCCCCTCAAGCACGGAGGCCTGAAGCGGCGTGACCGTCACCGTGATCACCGGAATCTTGGTGACAGGGAACGAGACCGTGTCGGAGACACCCTCAGATGACGCAACGATTCGCGCCGTGCCGAGTGCAATGCCGGTCACGATTCCAACCTGCGACACCGAGGCAACGGTCGGCGTATTCGACGTCCAGGTCACGATGCGACCCGGTGGAATGTTCCCGTTGGCGCTGTCGAGCAGCACCACGAGGAGCTGGCGCGGTACACCGACGCGTAGCGAACCCGTGCGCGGCGTGATGATCACCTTGTCGATGCGGGGATCTGCCGCTTCGACCGTCGCCGAACAGGTCACGGCCGGGAACTCGACCGATGACGCGTTGATCCTGACCGTGCCGGCCCTCCGAGTCGTGACGAGACCCGTGTTCGACACCGTCGCAATGTTCTCGTTCTCGCTCGACCAGGCGATGGGACGACCGAGGCTGGTGAGCGAACCGCTGGCGGTATCACGCAACGCCAGCTGCGGCTGCACGCTCTGCAACGTCGTCACCTTGAAGCTGTTCGGGGTGAGCGTGCAGCTGCCGATCGGCAATTCGGTGATGATGATCTGTGCACTGCCAAACACGTTGTTGGCGTCGGCGCTGACAGTGACGCTGCCTGCCGTGAGCGCGGTGACGAGACCGACCTGGCTCACCGACGCGATCGATGAATTGCTCGACGTCCAGCGCATGCTCACGCCGGAGATCGGATTCGACTGCGCGTTGAAGGCGACCGCCGAAAACTGTCGCGTGTTGCCGCGCCTCAGCGTGGCCGTCGGCGGGTTCACCGTCACCTGCGTGGCCACTTCAGGCGTCACCGTCACCTGCGTCGTGGCCGACTTGCCGTTCGCTACCGCCGAGACTGTCGTCTGACCGAGCCCGACCGCGATCACCTGGCCGCCGGTCGTGACCGTCGCGACGGTCGCGTTGGCCGACGAATAGTTGATGATCTTGTTCGAGATCGAGTTCCCCTTGCAGTCGAACGCCGTCGCCACCACAGCGCTCGCCTGATTCAGCGAAATCGTGATGGAGCTCGGCGCAATCGTCACCGAACAGGCGTCGACGTTGGGGTTCAGATCGAGGCAGCTCGCGGCCCCAGTCAGGGACAGCAGCGCGGCCGCGAGGCGGACGCGTCGCGGCGCTACAGAGGCAATCGGGGCAAAGACCCGCATGCAGGTCGGTCCTGTCGGAGATGAGGAGGGAGCCGCGTCGATGAAGACGCACGTATGGAGACGCTTGGGTCTGGCGAGCCGTAACCGTCACGCTACCGGAACGCTGTGGACAAGCTGACGGGCCGATGCCGGTGGAGCAACCCGATCGGGTCAGGCTCCGGTCACGAATCCGTTCCGCACGCCAGGCCGTAACACAGTGGCGTCCAGCTGCGCTGCCAAGAGGTCGGCACTTCCGGCCGGCAGTTCACAGACAAACCCGCGGCACACGTACCCCGTCGGCGTGCTGCGGTTCGCCGCACGCCCCTCGAGCAATCGGATGAAGTCATCGCGGTCCGCCTCGACCGCAGACGCACCAGTCGAGCTCGCCAGCACGAGTGTCGGCAGATAGCGACCGGCGACGACGCGCAGCATCGCCTGCGTCTCGGCGTGCGAGGGCAGGCCAACCAGCGCCACCGCGACCGCGCCATGCACTGCCAGGTCGGCCACGCCCAGCAAGTGACCATAGCCGTTGGGCCAGCGCTGAAGGGGCTCGTTGAGCGGCGCCAGCGCAAACAGCACCTCGGCGGGCGCGGAGGCGTCACCGTCGAGTTCGGCCAGCCGAAGCAGCAGCTCCAGGGCCAATGACTGACCGGCCGGCGTCGCGTTGTCGTACTGGTCGCGCGGCCGTGTGATGAGCGGCTCGGCATCTGCGGCGGTGTCGTACCACGTCCCGCTGAGGTCGTCGCGAAAGCGCGCGCGCATTGTGCGGGCGATGGCACGCGCGTCGGCGATCCAACTCGCGTCCCCTGTGAGTTCGTAGATCGAGACGAACGCCAGGGCGACCGCTGCCTGATCTTCGAGAAAGCCTGGCCCGTCGCGGCGATCGGCGGCATGCACACGCGTGACGCGTCCAGCGCGCACGAGATTCGCGCGAAGAAAGTGCGCGTTCGCGAGCGCCATCGCGCGCCATTGCTCGTCGTCGAAGACGCGCGCGGCTTCGGCGAGTGCGCGCGTCATCAGGCCGTTCCACGATGCGAGCACCTTGTCGTCGAGACCGGGACGCACGCGACGTTCACGTGCCTCGCGCAACATCGGCACTGCGCGAGCGATCGCGTCGCGCAATTCGTCCTGCGTCACATCCAGCGCATCGGTCACCGAAGCCATGTCGCGAGGCACGTGCAGGATCGACGCGCCTTCAAAGTTGCCTTCGCGCGTCACGCCCCAATACGACTTGATGATGCGTGCGTCATCGCCGAGTAGTGCATCGAGTTCGGCGGGCGTCCAGACGTAGAATCGCCCCTCCTGTCCATCGCTGTCTGCGTCGAGCGACGAAAAGAATCCACCGTCAGCGGACGTCATCTCGCGCGCCACCCAGGCGAACGTTTCCTGCGTCACACGTCGCACTTCGTCGTCGCGCGTGACTTGCCAGAGATGCACACCGAGTCGCGCCAGCAGCGCGTTGTCGTACAGCATCTTCTCGAAGTGCGGCACGAGCCACTCGGCGTCCGTGCTGTAGCGCGCGAAGCCGCCGCCGATCTGATCGTAAATGCCGCCGCGCGCCATGGCGCTGAAGGAGCGGTGCGCGATCTCGCGTCCCCGCGCATCACCGGTGCGCCCATACCAGCGCAGGCAGAAGTCGAGCGCCATCGTTTGCGGAAACTTGGGCGC
>CAYWCJ010000124.1:0-11644 GCA_964456595.1 uncultured Gemmatimonas sp.
CTGGTGGCGGCCACCCTTGGCGTGATGTACGCGCGTTGGAACCGCACCCTTCCCGCCACGGCGGTATCGGTCGCATGATCACGGGCCGCAACGTCACGACGCCTCCCACGGTTCACGTCATTTGTCCGATCTATAACGGACGCGTTTTCCTCCCGTCGTTTCTCGACAGCCTGCAGGCGCAGACGCACGCGCAGTGGGTGCTCTGGGTGCGTGACGATGGTTCGTCCGACGACAGCGGCGCCATCGTCCGGTCCTATGCCGATCGGGACGGGCGCATTCGCGTGCTCGACCACGACGGCGAACGACGTGGCGCGGCTCAAGCGTTTCGGTGGCTCTGGGATCGGATCCCCGGAGCGGCTGACTATGTCATGTTCGCCGATCAGGACGATGTGTGGCTGCCGGAGAAGATCACGCGAACACTGGAGGCGATGCGGACCGCCGAGGCTGAGCGTGACGGCGCGGTGCTGGTGCACACGGATCTCGTGGTGGTCGACGCGGCGCTTCGGGAGATCGCGCCATCGTTCTGGCAGTTCGCGGGCATCGATGTGCATTCGACGTCGCTCTCACGAGTCGTGGTGCGAAACATGGTGACCGGCAATACGGCGATGATCAATCGCGCGCTGCGTGAGTGCACCGGCTCAATCTCCTCGGACGCCGTGATGCATGATTGGTGGGTGGCCTGCGTCGCAGCGGCGTTTGGTCGCGTTGTTGCTCTCCCGTATGCGAGCGTGCTGTACCGGCAGCATGGCGCGAACACCATTGGTGCCCGTCGGTCGGCCGCCCACGCGTCGTGGCGCGAGCTACCGGCGGAGTCTTTGAACGCGTTCGCGCGATCGGCGAAGGTGCGCGCCGACATTGCCATCGCGGCGCGTCAGGCGATGGCGTTTGTGAGTGCCTACGGAGCCGCGCTGCCGGAGCGTGACCGCATCTTTCTGCACGAGTATGCGCGTATGCCGAGCCAGGGCTTCCTGCGTCGCAAATGGGATGTGGTTCGTATGCAACTGCTACCCGGGAACGGCCTGCTGCGCAACGTCGGACTGCTGCTTCGCGCATGAGATCTTGCATGAGATCTTGCATGAGATATCGCATGAGTCATCGCCTCGGGCAGCGCACGCGTCGTGACGCGAACGACGGCCGGCTGCGACGCCTTTGGTGGAGCAGTCTGCTGCCGCTGCTGCTCAGCGGCTGCGATTCTCTTCTGACCAAACCCACGCTCTATGGGTCGGTCACGGCGCAGGTGACGCGGCGCAATGGCGCGCCGGTGAGTGGCGCGCGGCTGGTGCTGTACACGGGACAGCGTCCGATGGGTTATGCGGTCACGGACAGCAACGGTTCGTACACGTTTCTCGATGTGCCGGAGGGTGTGTATGGCGTACTCGCGGTGCCGCCAACTGGTTACGCGAAAGTCGAGGACATCAGCGCCAGCGCACCGACCGACGTCGTCGACAAGTTGACGGTCCTGGCACAGGGCAAGCTCGATGCGCGCTTCACGTTTCTGAAAGTGGGACTCGGGAGCGTGATCGCGCAGGTGAATGAGCCCGATGGGACGCCGGTGTCGCAGATCGCGGTCACGCTGTATGCGCCGAGTGGCGCCGTCGCGCGTGGAGTCACCGATGCGGTGGGGAAATTCGTCTTCGATGGTGTGCCGCTTGGCAACTACGGCGTTTTTGCGGCCAGACCGCAGATCTTTCTCGACAGCGGCGAAACCCCATTGCCATCGCGTGCAGGACTGATCGTTGACGAGCAGAGTCGCGAAACCGCGGCGTTCGTTTTTGCGCGCTGCACCGGTTCGATCGCGGCGCTGGTGCGCGACAGCACCGGTCGTCCCGTGCCCGGCGCGATCCTGACGTTTTACACCGGGTCGGGCAAGATCGAAGATGCTGTTGTCGGTACGGATGGTCGCCGCACGTTCGGCTCCCTGCTCTGTGCCGACTACGGATTGCGCGTCCAACTGCCGCGTGGCTGGACGGCCACGGAAGGGCGTGGCGTGACCTTTCTGGACGGATTGCGTGTGCGCCGCGGCAGCGCGCTTACTGCGACGTTGACCGTTGTACGCGTCGGCAGGGCGATCGTGCGAGTGCGCATCCTCGATCAGACCGATGCGGCCGTACCGAACGCGCGCGTGGTGCTGTACACCGGCGCCGGCCTTGCGCGTGATGTCGTCACGGCCGCCGACGGCACGGTCAGCATGGACGACATTCTCGTGAACGAGGAGTATGGCGTACGCGTCGTCAATCCGAGGGGGTATCTGGCCACGGAAGGACGCGGGAATACGTTCCTCGATGCGATTCGACTGATCGACGGCGAAGTTCGCCAGCTCGAGTTCCGCTTCTTCAAACCATGACTGCGCTCTTCCTGACGTGGGTGGCGTTGCTGGGCGCTGATCGCATCAACCTGCTCGGCGCGGACAGCCCGTTCGTGCTGACGCCGTACCTCGTGCTGTCGCCGCTGGTGGTTCTCGGAGAGGTGGCACGCCGCATCCGCACCGGCCGTGGCCTACAGCTTTCGCGCCGAACGCCGACGTTCTGTCTCCTCGCGCTCGCGCTGATGAGCCTCGCCGTGGGTTCGGTGTTCGTCAGCCGTGATCTCAGCAGCTCAGCGCCGAGAGTTGCACAGCTCGCGCTCATGCTTGGCGGCACTTTTGTGGTCGCGATGGCCGTGCAGGATCGTGATGATCTTGGCGCGTTGTTCGCGCGGGGGGCACGTCTGGGGCTGCTGTTGTACGCGCTGTTCGATGTGGCGCAGCTGCTCGCCTGGCTTGAGATCGTGCCGACGCGTTTGCCGGAGCAGCAGGCGATGCTGCAGCTCTCCCCGGACATGTATGCCGGCGTCGTGCCCCGACTCTCCGGTATGGTGATGGACTCGAATCGCGGCGGCCTGCTGCTGGTCCTCTTCGGATACTTTGTGGCGGCGGGCGACGAAGATCGGGCACGGGCGTGGCGCTGGATTTCGCTGGCCGCGGTCTTGTTGCTGCTCACGCTCTCACGGTCATCGATGCTGGCGGCCGGCGGTGCGATCGCGATGCTGCTGTTCGAAGGTCATCGCGTTCAGTTGCCGCGTCGATTGATCGCCTCGTTCGCGACAGTCGTGGTCGCGGTTTCCGCGCTGCTACTCACCGACCCACGCGTACGCGGCGATGCCTTCTCCGCCATCGAACCGCTGCGCCAACGCTTCACGCTTCTCGAAGGGTCGTCGCAGGACCATGTCCGACTGCTCGATCGCGGTGTGGCGACCGCGACGGGTTCAGTCAGCGTCGCATTGCACGGCATCGGCTATGGCAGCTCGCATCTCGCGCTGCAGGATTTCTTTCCGGGCGATCGCTACGGCAACTTCCACTCGATTTACGTAGGCATCTTTGCCGAGGCAGGAATATTTGCACTGCTCGTGCTGGTACTGCTGATGGCCGTGCCGCTGGTTGGCGCCGGCGCGCACCGACCCCTGGTGGTGGCCGTGGCGCTCTTCGGACTTTTTTACGGCGCGCTCGCGGAGCCGGCCTTCTGGTTGGCGCTGGTACTGGCCTGGCTGCCCCCCTGGACGATCACCTCGCGCCCGAAGGCCAGCGCCAGCGTCACCGCCATGCCCAATACGGCACCCAGCACCAATTGAACCGCCACCCGCGGGAACGCGGCGTCCTTGGCGTTTGATACGCGCGGCGCATCGACGACGCGCACTTTCTCTGTCCGCAGCGCCGTCTGCAACTCCGCCTGCTTGAGCTGCTTCTGCAGCAGCACGAAGCCTTCGTTCAACAGCGTCCGCTCGCGCAGCAGGCGCACGTAATCCATCTCCTGCTGCGGGAAGGAATCGAGATCGTCGGTGAGCGCCTTTACCGACTGGGTGGAGACGGAGATCTGCTGCTCGAGACTTTCCAGGTACTGCGTGCCCACGCGTTGCAACCCTGTCTCCAGTTCACGAATGCGCGTTGTGAACTGCTGCATCTCATCGTTCTCCTCGGTGCGGCGCACGCCGAGCTCCGCGCGTTTGTTCTCGAGCTCAACCAATGTCAGCAGGTAATCCTGAATGGCGCGATTGGCGATCAGCGATGGGAACGTCGCCAGTTGACGGTAGGCGGCCGGGTCGCGGCCGTTTGCGGCGCGCGCGTTGATGAGCGTGAGCATTCGCGAGAGCGCCGTGCGCTCCACTTCGAGCCCATCGAGTGTCGTGCGTAGCACGGCGATGCGCTTGAGTTGCGCGGTCGCCTGTTCGTCAGGAATCACCAGCCGACGACGCTCCTTGAACTGACGGAGCCGTTCCTCGGATGCGGCAAGTCGCTTCGCGTAGCCATCGGTTTCCCGCTTCAACTCACCGATGCGCTGGCCATCATCCACCAGATCGTTGCTGATGGTGTAATCCACGTACTCGGCGACGATGCGTGTCACCACGGCGGCCGCCAGCACGCGATCGGGGTCTTCGAACGCGACCTTGACCAGTCGCGATCCCCCTTCCTGCATGCGGATGTCGAGGCGGTCGTCGAAGCGCTTGAGCGCCTCGAATCGCGGCAGCAGCTGCACCTCGATCTTCGATGGTCCGTTCACCCGCAGCGTCGGCGAAAGTTGCACGAGCAGACCACCGATGCGCGTGGAGTCACCGGGACTCATCACGGCAGGCGGCGGAGTGCCGCCAGCGAATTCATCGGTCGTCACGCGATACCGTCCATCGGTCTCGCGCGTGAGGGTCAGCGTTCCCTCGACATCGGTGGGCTGCAACGACGTCACGCGGAGCACCGAATCACGCGAGCTCGCCGGTTTCGTCACGCGCACCGTCAGCCCCAGGCTATCGAGCACGGCTTCGGCCACCCGACGGCTCTTGAGCACACCGATTTCGGTTTCAAGTTCGTCGCGCCCGAGTCCCATCAGCCCGATACCCGGCACCGACTTGAGATCATCGAGCAACGGCGACGCCGCCGACCGGGTGTCGATGCGAAGCAATGCCGAACTCTGATAGCGCGGAGTGGCAAGAAACGTCCATGCCACGACGGCCAGGAACACCGACGCGCCGGCAACAATCGGCCAGAGGTAGCGACGACCCACGCGAACGAGTCGCAATGGTTCGGCGCGCACCGTCGCGCGTTCGGGAATGTGCTCAGGGGGCACGCGTTCAGCGACCGAGGTATGTGGAGAGCGTCACCGAGACCGTGCGGTTGAGGATGTCCACTCCCGAGTGCGTTCCGATGAGTGGATCGGCGATCTTGTCCTGATACAGGTAACCAAGCCGTACGGTGCGCGTGTACTCGAGCAGCAATCGTGTGGCGCCAAGCGTGACGCTGCCACGAACACCACCAAGCACGCTCACGTCCTCGTTCTTCACCTGCGGCACGATCGGCTCCCAAAGTGTGGCGTTATCCCAGCGAATGCGACTGGCGAACGCGCCGACGCGAAAGCTCGCACCGAAGAGATCCGCACTGAGCGATTGTGACGACGAGCCAGGACCGATGCCGGCGCCGAGCGACTTTCCCCGGTGGGTGTAGCCCTGCGCCATCGCGCGGCTGGTGTAGCTGGTGGCAACAGGACGCACGCGAATCGATGCATCCGGCTCCACATTGGTGCCTTCCGCCTGCAGCGTGAACGTGCCGATTCGCGACACGGGTCGCGCCCATTGCACACCCAATGTGTAGCCTTGCGAGTGACCGGGGAACTCCAGCAGATCGCGGAGCGATCGTGGCTCGGCGAATCGCGCCCACTCGCCGTAGGCATCCAACCCTGCCTTGGGCAGCCGCCAACGCGCAAAAAACGAGATCAATTGATCGGGACGCGGGCCGCGCGCCACAAACTCCGGATCGGTGTTGGGTTGGCCGACCTTTCGAAAGACATCCACGGCTGATCGCACGGAGATCACGCGTCCGGTGGACGGCGCCATGACGGTTCGCGCCATGCCAATGCTGAAGGCCGTGTCCAATGCGGGTGTCCACACGACCACAATGCCGCTGAGCGACCGGACGTTGTTCGTGCTGTCGTAATCGAAGAAGTCCGACTCGCGCAACTGACCGAGAATCCACTGCGCATCGAAGCGTCCGATGCGGGTCTTCACCCCCTCTCGCGTCTGCGCGAACGCGTGCGGAAACCCCGCCGCGTTGTCGCTCAACACCAGCGAATTCCAGCGGCCCGGCCCCCACGAGATGTTCTCCGTGGCCACACCGGTCGAAATCCACGGAAGCTCCACGGTCAGACTGCTCTGGCCCGCGTCCACGCGTCGCAATGGCTGATCACCAAAGCGAAACGGCAGGTCGATCGACGAGGCTGGGGGATGGAATGGATTGGCCCATTCGCTGCGCAGCGGCACGTTGGACTGCGGATACGGAATGACCTGAAAACGCTCGTTGGTGGACGTCGTGAGCTGCGGCGCCACCCACAATCGAACCGGCCCGGTCTCCACGCCGAAGCCCATTCTCGTGATGGTGTTGTCGCCGCGCCCGGCCCAGAGCGAGCCGTCGTTCAGCGAGTAGGGGAGCGCCGAGTTGGAGACGACGCGGACTTCTGGCGCAATCAGGGAGAGTACAAACCGGCGCGGACTGCCGGCGCGGCGCGACAGCGTGGACGCCGAGCGGAACATCGACGTCGCACGCGCGACACTCCCTGTGTCCCGACCCAGCAACTGCTGCAATCGCGCGCGCTGCTCCGATTCCCCACCCAATGGTATGAAGGTCGCGAAGGTCACCTGCTGCGCGGCCAGCTCCGGGGACATGCCTCCGAGTATCAGCGCCGCGAACGCGACGCGAACCAGCCGCGAAATGATCGAGAGCATGGGCGAGAGACGAGTGAACGCACACGACCACCGCTCATCGAGTCACGCTCGGTGGGTAGCCGCCGACAACGACAGGCCGATATTGTTGCTGATATTCGTGAGGTGCAGCAGTCGATCGTAATCATACACGTGCCGCCGACTACACGAGAGACAACCATCCGACGTCCTCCATTCCCGCTCTCGGTGTCACGGGCGGCGCTGTCATCGCATCGGGCACTGCTTGTGATCGGCGTCGCCATCGGGCTGCTGGGCCTGAGCACCCGCGCGCGTGCACAGGGACCGTCGCGTATCGATGCGGGCGGCGCACTCGAGGTTGGCAGCGAAGCCGAACGCTATTGGCGGCTCCTGCAGCTCGCCGGCTACGCGCGATTCCAGCCGTGGTCCATCCGTCCGATCGCGCCTCCGGACCATCGTGGCTTGGTCGCCGACAGCGTGCATCCGTGGATGTCTCGCTGGGGGAGCGACAGCACGGCGCGGCTGACGACGTTCCGACTGCTTCGACCGGGCGCAAAGCTCACCTTCAACTCGGCGTTTCCCAGTGGAGACAACCGAGGACCGGCGTGGACTGGTCGCGGTGCAACCGGCGAGCTGCGCGCCGGCGCCACCGCAACCTTCTGGCGCATTCGGCTGCAGTTGGAGCCCGTGCTCTTCCTCGCGCAAAACGCAAACTTTGTGCTGGTGCCCAACGGAATTACCGGTGATCGCAGCCACGCCGATGCACGCTTTCCGAATCGCATCGACGCGCCGCAACGCTTCGGCGACAAGGCTTACGGTCGTCTCGATGGGGGCAACAGCACGCTGTCCCTCGATCTTCCGTGGATCTCGGCCGGCGTCTCGACGCGCGCACAATCCTGGGGACCGGCGCGTGAATACCCACTTCTCCTAAGCGGTAGTTCCGGTGGTTTCGCACATGGATTTGTCGGCACACGCAAACCGCTCAATATCGGCTTCGCGCGCGTACATGCCGCCGTGATCGCGGGCCATCTCGAACAGTCTCCGTACTCGCCGGCCGAGCCCGATCGAAGCGACCGGTGGGCCAGCGGCGGCACGTTGCTGCTCATGCCGCGCGGGCTTCCCGGACTCGAACTCGGCGTCGCGCGCTTCGTGCAGGGGCCGACCACGACGTCATTCCCGACCATGCGCGAGGTCCGACGACTGTTCAGCGCGGGGCTTCGCGCAACAGGAGAGAACAATTTCTCCGACGAGAATCAGGTCGCGTCGATCTCCGTCCGCTGGCATCCGCCGGGGGCCGCGCTTGAGGTGTACGGCGAGTATTTCCGCGAAGACTATTCGCTCGGGCTCCGCCGCCTGCTGCAATACCCGGACGACTTGCGCTCTTTCACACTCGGACTGCAGCGCGTTTTCGCACATTCGCCGGAACGCCTCCGCTCCTTCCGCTTCGAACTCGTGAACGCGGAACTGTCCTCATCCAATCGCGGCGAGCGTGGGGACATCATCGAGCGAAAGCTGCGCGCGCCCTTCCCGCCCTACCTGCACGGCTCCGTGCTGCAAGGACACACCAACCGCGGACTCTTTCTCGGCTCGCCCGAAGCGTACGGCGGCGCCGCGTGGCGGGCGGGCTTCGATCAGTATGACGCACGCGGCCGCACCTCGCTCACCCTCGAACGCGCACTGCGCCTGGACTGGTCACCCGTCGTCGTGACACCCGACGGCATCGCCCCACCCGATGTCCTCGTCGCACTCACCGGCGACGCGATGCGGTTTGTCGGCACGCGCGAGATGGGCCTGTCGCTGAGCGCGATGCTCAACCTCAATCGCAATCTGCAGCGGGGAAACGACGTGCCGAATCTCCGCGCGACGCTGTCGATTCGCGGCTTCCGCTAGTGCCCCGCGCCAACTCCAGTCGCTGCTCGTTCATCGACCCTTGGTCACGCCCGCGTTAGGCGGACGTTTCAACGTGTGGCGAGCGTCGCCACCAGTCCCGCCAATGTCAGGAATGACGTGAGCAGCAAGGCGCTGTTCCGATCAAACCATCCCCGGCGGTCGACAAACAGCTGATCGCCTGAACGGACGTCATACTCGTTTGCCGACTTGGTCAGTGAAACCCGTTCGGCGATGGTCTTGCCGCCGCGCAGAATACGCACGCGTTCGAGATTGCCGTCGAACCCGGCCCCGCCGGCCAGTGAAATCGCGCCCTCGAGCCCGAATGTGGGATCGAGTACGTACACGCCGGGCCGCAGCACGGCGCCGAGTACGTACAGGCGACGCAGTGGTGTCAGCGTGATCGACTCGGCCCGTACCTGCCGTCGAAACGCGACCACGATGGAATCGCGCAACAGGTTCCACGGCGTTGCATCCGCGCGGCGGCGGCCGAGCAACGGCAACGTGACATAGCCCGCCTCATCAAGCTGAAAATCCCCGCTCAGTCCAGGCTCACGCCAGATGGCCACGCGAAGTACATCGCCAGCGCGAAGTTGCAGCGCGGAATCCTGGGCCATGCGGGCGGCGGCAGGCTGCGCGGGCAGCGGCTGCACCACCACTTCCTGCGCCGATGCGAGGTTGGCGACTGCGCCGAACATCAGGCCGAACATCAGGCCGAACATCAGGCCGAGCATCAGGACGACGGTCACGACTCGAGGCAGCATCAGGGGAAGGATGCGATGAGGGGGATAGCAGTCACGATGGAGTCCGAGGTCGGCACGGTCTTCGGATGCGGTGATCCGACTCGCACGCCTGTTCCGCACGTCTGTATAGTATTCATCGTGCTTCCTCTTTGCCTCCGACGACATGGTTGAGCGCATCCTCCTCGTCAAGCTCGCGGCACTGGGCGACGCGGTGATGGCCTCCACACTCGTTCCCGCGATCCGGGCGCGTTGGCCGCGCGCCGAGCTCGCGTGGGTGACCGGACAGGGAATCGCGCCTCTCGTGCGCTCCCTGCAGGGCGTGGACCGTGTTATCGAAGTGGACGAAGCCGCGCTCCTCGGCGGACGTCGCATGGCCGCCGCCCGCGCGATGGTCCGGGCATGGGGTGAGATCGGCCGCGGATGGGATCTCGCTCTGGTCGCACACACCGACGCGCGATATGCGCTGCTGGCGCGAGCGTCGGGCGCCTCCGACATCCGCCGCTTTGCCGACAAGCGTGGCCCGCGTGCCGGTCGATGGCACGGCGCCGAGTACGCACGCCTCCTGCAGGACAATGTCGACGCTGCTGGCGACGTTGCTGGCGACGTTGATGCAAACGCTGATCTCGGCGTCGATGCGAACGCGGCGGCCAGGCCGCAGGCCAACTCGACGGACCCGCCACTCGCCGTTCTGCGTACAGACGCCTTGCCAGCCGCGCGAATCCCGGCCGGCGGCGGCGCGCTCATTCTCGTCGCCCCCGGCGGCGGTCGCAATGTGTTGCGCGACGATGCCCTCCGCCGCTGGCCTATAATTTCGTGGCAGTCCGCCGTCGAGACGCTCGTGGCCGACGGACATCGCGTTGTGGCCATTGGTGGAGTCGGTGACGCGGCGGAGGGTGCAGCGTGCGCGGAGGCCGGCGCGACGGACCTCACCGCGGGCACGTCGCTCCTCGAACTGATGGCGCTGATCCGCGCCAGCGATGTCGTTGTTACCCACGACGCCGGCACCTTGCATCTGGCCATCCTCCTCCGCCGACCGACCGTCGCGCTCTTCGGGCCGACGCGACCTGACGAGCGCATTCCGAGCGGTGCCGCAGTCACGGTTCTGTCGCGTGCAAACGGACTCGCCTGCGCTCCGTGCTACGATGGACAGCGCTACGCGATCTGCGCATCCAACCGGTGCCTGAATGCGGTGCCCTCGCACGAGGTGGCGCATGCCGTGCAATCACTGCTCTCGCAACCACGATCGGCGCTTCGCGCGTGACCCGGCGGCAGCTAGAGCGCGCGCACTCCGTCCTCGAGCGAGATACGTGGCGCCCACTCTGGGAGCAACTCGCCGCTGGTCCAGGGGATCATCGTCTCGCGGGCACGCAGCGGACGCGCACCCCACATGACCTTGAGCGTGGTTCCGCGCACGGCCTCCCATAGCGCCACGAGTTCACGCAAGCGAAGTGCACGTCCGGGACGCACGGCCCATCGTTCCATCGCTCCGCCATCGGCACGTGCACGGTTTGCGGCCACCCGCAAGGCAGCGATCGCGTCATCGACATGCAGCAGATCGATGTAGGGCGATCCGTCGTTCATCTCGAGCGTCGACTGCATCCGCTCTGCCGTGCGCAGGGCCCACAGCAGCTTGCGACGTTCGTCGTCGGGACCATACACGTCGGTGAATCGGGTGACCACAATGCGCATGCCGGCCACGTCGCTGTACCACGCGGCCATGGCTTCGAAGGCCTGCTTGGAGGCGGCGTACAGCGACACGGGCGCGTAGTCCACATTGTCGTGCTGCTGCCAGGCGCTGCCCGCGACGACGAGCGAACGAGCGCCCGTGCGATACATCGCTTCGAGGAGCTGCGTCCCGAACACTACGTTGTCCTGCACGAGTGGTGCCACGTCACCGATCGCGTGCTCGCCGACAAACCGCGTGGCCGCATGCCACACGACGGATGGCGCAGACGTCGACAGCAGTTCCACCAGCTGTGCCGTCGAACCATCATGCTCGGCGATACGCACACCACGTTGCTGCAGCGCAGACACGCGCGCGCGATCCGAACTGCGTCGAACGAGCACGGTCACGGCCCACCCCTCGGCCAGCAGCGAAGCGACGAGGCGTCCACCGAGATAGCCGGTTCCCCCGGTGACAAACGCTCGCTGGCTTGGCCGATGCTGCTTCACATCGCCTGCGGGCGAATCGGCCGGTGGCGGATCGCCGGACTGATGCCGGGAACGCTCAGCCGACATTCGCCAGTCGCTCCGTTTCTGGCGTACGGGCGCGATGTCGCGCCCATGCTTCAGCGACGACGCGCAGAAACTCGGCGCGGAAT
>CAYWCJ010000125.1:0-11636 GCA_964456595.1 uncultured Gemmatimonas sp.
CGCGCCGTACGTTCGCCGGATACTCGACCGACGCCGATTGAATTTCCTATCCCACCGGCGATCTCCGCGGCGAGGCGTACGAGGTCGCGCCCGCTGTGCGGTTCGGGGGTTGTCAGCGCGTGCCACGTCTGCCCGAACGCTGCGGCGGTGGTGCCGAGCAACGCGAGCGAACGGCCGAGATCAGGCGTGTAACTGAAGCTGTGTGATGCATCCGGATTCCCAAGCCACTGTGGTGCCTTGCCAGCGCGCAGTCTGTCGAACACGATGGCGTTGAGTATGCTCGTCGTGCGTCCTGCGTAGCTCGGGTAGTAGAAGTCGGGTGATCGGACGATCATCGCGTTCACGCGCTCCGAACGCATCGCATCGAGGAGAGTCTTCGCGATCAGGGCGCGCACTTCCCCTTTGTGGCTGCACGGATTGAACGGCGTCTCTTCCGTCATGGCACCCGTGATTGCGCCATATGCATAGACGTTTTCGAAGAAGACCAGTGCGGCACCGCTGCGCTCGCAGCCGTGGATGACGTTGGCCATGATGAGCGGCCATTCGGCCCGCCATGCGGCCGTGCTGTAGGAGACGCCCGCCACCAGGTAGACGACAGCGCTGCCGGCGATCGCGGCGGTACTCGCGGCATGGGTGAGATCCGCCACGACGACGACGTCGCTCGGGAACTCGCGCTGTGGATGACGACTGACCTGACGCAGCCGAAGACCCTTGGCGGTCAATGCGTGCGACAGTTCGCGACCGACCGTGCCGTTGGCGCCGAGGACGGTGTGGAGTGGCATTGGCTCAGCGCCCCACGCGGATTTCGACCCGCGTCGACCCATTGACGTTCAGTGCGCCTTCCTCAAATCGCGGCGCACGCATGCGGGGCCTGACGTTGGCGCTCGTGCCCCACGGCTCCTTCGGCACGCCAAAGAGATTGGTGTCGAGCTTGCCGTTGCCATTGAGGTCCTGATACACGGAGACGGCGTATCGACCTGGCGCGAGACCGCGGAAGCTGCCACCAGCACATCAGCCAAGCGATGCGATCACCGCAACACTGGCCGGTGTGCTGAATGCGCTCGGTGTGCGGCAGCCGAAGCCGTGACGATCAGCATCAACGTCGAATGGCACGGCGCCAATGGACAGTCGCCATCTACCAGTCGAAGTTAGGGGCAGTCCCGCGCACTGATCGCTTTCGACTCCACGAGGTCCCAATTCCCCGTCGTCGTCTCTTGGGTGAGCAGCTGCGCGAATACTCGCTCATCACGTGGTTCTTCGAGCGCGTGTTCTGGTTCCTGCATCTGCTCTCGCCGAGCCGTCTGGTGCGGCGCGGACGGATCTCGCACGTGCAGTCCGAGGCGTTTCGCCGTGATCCGCGGGGGGCAACGGCGAAACGGTCGCGTCGCGTGGAGGGCTACATCATCGCGTGGTTTCTCATCGAGGCGATCCTGATAGCTCTCGCGGCCAGCGGCGTCGGCGAGCCGAGCTGGATTCCGCGCGTGCTCGTCGTGATTCGCATCCTCGATATTTTCCAGACATCGGTGAACCTGAGCGTGTTCGACCAGCTGCGCACGGAAGAGCGTCTGGTGATCTCGTCGGCAGTCCGCACACTGGTGCTGAGTTTCCTGAACTACATCGAGCTGCTGGTGTGTTTCGGCATCCTGTACACAACGATGGGCGACCAGCTGGTCGGCTCCGCCGGGTGGCTCGATGATCTGTACTTCAGCGTCGTCACGCAGCTCACCATCGGTTACGGCGATATTCGGCCCATCGGCTGGGCGCGTTTCGTCAGCGTCGCACAAGGGCTGATCTCGGTTGCGTTTACGATCCTCATCCTCGGCCGCATCGTGTCGGTCCTGCCCAAGATCGAAACGGTGATGAAGCACGCCTCCGAGGACTGAATCTTCCCCGACGGATGGTCCATCGCGACCTGACGCCGTCGAACATCCTCGTGCGCGCCAACGGTCGCGTGGCGCTACGGGACATCGGGAGTCGTCGGTTGCGCCCGCCGAGCCAGGAGAGTTGCTGAACGAACCCTCTTCTCCTCGCTGCTGGTTGCCGATGCGTTCCGTTTCGTTCCCCTTGGCCGGACGGAGTCGGACCAGGTGGGGGCCGAGGGCCCGCGGGCGATGGGTAGGCCCAGGTGCTTTCGTGCCGAACGAGAAGTCTCATTTGCCACCTTTGGATGGCTCGCACCAACGGTCAAGAGGTGCGCCGACCCTCAGGGCAGAGTTTCGGTGGAGAGAATCCCGGACGGGGTCGAGGGCGGCAGGGAATGGCCCAGACAGTTTTCGTACCGGTACCAGCCGTAAACGGGGCTCACGGCTGACGTGCGCATTCAGGCTACGCGTCGTATATTCGCGGCATTCGCGATCCCTCTGTTAGCGGTTATCCGGTTGTTTCGGCGACCGCGTCTAAGTGAACATCGTCAGACTTGAGGAAACACCATGCCCGGACTCCCGTTCTTCCGCGGTGCGCTGCGAGGTCGCATGCTGCGACACCTCGCATCGAGCGCGTTGCTGTTGCTTCCGGCGATGCAGCTTCAGGCCCAGCAGCGCATTTACAATCTCAACGGCTCGTTTGCCGATGTGAACGGCGGGCCAAGTCTCTCGCCCATCGGTAGCGGAGTGCTCACGGCAAATGGATACACGTTCGGCGTCAACCAGGGATTGAGCCTCACCGGTGTGGTTGGCTCGACGTACACGATCGCGCTTCGTTTCAGCTTTGACGCCGTAACAGGTTATCGACGGATCATCGACTATAAGAATCGCTCCTCGGACACGGGCGTATACAACTATGCCGGACAGGCAGAATTCTTTCCTTATCTGCTTGCCCCAAACGTTGTCTATGCGCCTGGACAGCTTGCCTTGTCGATCTTCACGCGCGACGCGGCTGGTCTCTTCTCTGCGTATGTGGACGGGGTACCGCAGTACTCGTTCCTCGACACCCAGAACGATGCTATCGTCGATGCGTCCAACACCGTCATCTTCTTCCAGGACGATCTCGTTGTCGCCAACGAGGCGTCGTCGGGCTTCGTGAACTACATCGCCACCTGGGACCGTGCACTGACAGCTCAGGAAGCGGGTGCCTTCCTCCAGCCGGGCGTCGTTCCTGAACCGGCCTCGCTCGCACTTGTCGCTGTCGGTCTGGCCGGCGTGCTCGCGGTAGTGCGTCGGCGCAAAGGTTCGCGCTGAGCGCGGCGAGATACTTGTAGACCGACCGGGGCGTGAAATCAAAACGGGGACCCAAAGTGGGTCCCCGTTTTCCATTCAGTCGACAACAACGAACTCGGCGTCAGGCAAAGGCTAGTTAGGAACTGAACGCGAAGCTGCCGAGCCAGTATGAACTGTACGAAGGTGGCGCGACCACGGTCGCGCCAGCAACTGTGCTCAGGACCGGAACCACGGCATCGAATGCGTAGCCATGTATTTCATGTCGCTCGAGACGAATCAGAGCGCCGCCGCCAATTCGCCATGTGCCGCCAAATGCCAGGTCCCGCGTTGCACCAACGTCGACGTTCTTCAGTGGCGCTGCCTGGAAGATGCGGTTGTTGGTCACGCGCAACTCCGACATCACGTCCAACGTCTCGGTCACGTTGAAGCCGCCCTGAACCGCGCCGCTCTTGCGATCCTGGTTCGGGCCCCTGCCATAGATGCGAAATCCGTCAGCGCAAAGCGTGGTGCGCGGAAGGGCCTGTGTCTCCGCCGAAAACAGTATCTCCAGACGGACGCCGTAAACACGCGCCGAGTCGATGCGATAGTCGGCGAAATATCCGAACACGCGCGTCTGCTTGGGGAAATTGACCCAGATCTGCGCGCCCTTCAGTGCGTTGCCGCGGAATGCGCGGATGGAGTTGCCGGTTGCCGTCACAACCTGAGTACGGACTTCGTTGCTGCCGCCAAAGGCGCTCCAACGAGATGCGAGCGAAGCTCGCCACCTGTCCGCCCATCTGCAGCACGCATCGTGAGGCCCGCGACACCGGACGTGGCGTGGAATCGGACCGTCGCGCAACGGAACGGTGACGGAACGGTGACGGACCGTGCGCGAGTGGAGCGAAGGCTCGGCGCTCCCGTGTCGCGGAGCGCCGATGGCCGACCCGGTGCCAGCGGCACGTGGCATCTACAAGCCCCGACGCCCGCAGGCCTCGCCGTTGTTCCGATCTGGCGTCGGATCATCTGCACCGATTGCAGACGGTCTACGACGATTGCTTGGCACGGGACTATGGCCCGTGGCGTCCCGTCGTGGCGCAGGTCGCCGAAAAGTTCCTCGCCTGCGGCGCCGCTCGCACCGTCACGGCATGCGGGCTGGCAGCTCGAGCTGCGTGGCGAGCGACTCGTGGTGCGGCGTCGCGGCCAGAACGACCTCACGCTGCTGCGACCGGTCGAACGTGATCTGTTCGTGCGCGGCTTCGGGTTCCTGGCTGAACACATGGCACACCTGCAGTTCCATCGCGATAGCACAGGAAAACTCACGCACTTCACCCTATCCACGCCGCCCGGTGAAGACTCGGTACACGGACTTCGATTCATTCACGTAGAGCTACGTGAGGCGAGTCCAACGCTGCCCGCCCCCGCCACACGCCCTCTCTTGCCGACTGCCGCGCCGCGGCGTAGTACCCAACCATGCCCAATGATACCCGCAGCCGCCCAGCCTTGGCCGCATCCACGACGCCTGTCTCCCACCGACTTCGCATCACAAAGTTCGCACTGCCGCTGATGCTGCTGCTGATGCTCGTGCCGACGGCGTCCGAGACCCAGGCCAATCGCTCGTGCCCGCGGCTCGCGCGGGTGCCGGGGTATGGCGCCTGCACGAATATCGGTGGCAGCTCGTGCGGCTTCTGCGCCTATCGGTGCAACGACGAGACGGTGGTGCGCTGGAACGTGTGCTCGCTGTAGTCGGTCGCGCAGTCGGTGTTGTAGTAACTGTGGTATTTCGCCGCGCCTTCCGCTTCACGCCGCTGGTCGTGGGTGTGTGCGTTGGGGTCGCGGGCTGCGCAGGGCAGGTCGACGCCAGCGACGAGGCACCACCGGAACTGCGTGCGGCGTTCGCCGCGCGTACGGTGTATCCCGCCAAGCGCGAGGAGTGGCGCACCGACATCACGCACGACACCGACAGCACGATGGTGCCGCTCGTGTTCCGCGCGAGTCGCACCACGGTGGCGCTGCTGCAGGCCTCACCCACGCGCATCTCGCAGTTCGAGCTCCATAGCCACGGCGCGCTGCTCTCGGCACGGCCGGGTCATGTGGATGCGGTCCTCCACGCGCAGGTGCCGCGCAGCATCGAGGCGCCCACCGATCTGTCGCGTGTCACCGACGATGCAGACGTCGACATCATCGACAGTGCCACCACCACGCTCGTGCGGGAATCGATCGGCGGATTCGTGTTCCGGCGCGACCTGCCCATGCTGCGCGGTGGAAGTGGGCGCATCTGCACCGTGTCGCCAGCCACGCTGCTGCATGTGCGCCAGGTGGGCGCACGCCGCACACTCGAATCGTTCACGATCACCGCGCTCGCGAGCGAAGACTCCCTGCTCGGCCGACACCGCATTGTCGACGACACCGCCTCGCGCATGCGCTTCGGCAGCGGTGATGCGAGGCGCTGCCTGCTCATCACGCGGCACACCGTGCACGTCATTCGCGCGCCGGAGCCCACGAGCGGGATCGCCACGCCGCGGGTGTCGCGCTTGCGGGCGCCGGGCGACACGGCGCCGCGTTCGCTGAGCGATTCGCTGACCGTTTCGAACGTGCGCGCGCTGCCAACCAGCGACGGTCGCGTGCCACAGCCGTTCATCGTGGACGCCGCGGTGGTGGATGGCGGCTATGTGGTACTGGTGGGCGTCGAGAACGACCGGCAGGGACGCATCATCGACTACTACGACGACGAGGGGCGCTACCTGCAGAGCGCCATGCTGCCGCTCACCGCGTCGGCCATGGCGGGATCCGGGCCGCGCTTTCTCGTGCTGCACCAGGATGACAAGTACCGGTGGTGGCTTTCTTCCTGGCTCACACCGATGGCCGCTCGCGGTGCCACCGCGCCACCAGACCCGCCGAGGGTACTGAAGGCGCCGCATCGGCAGTTGTTTGAACTGCCGGGCAAGGGTGGAGTGAAGTAGGCGCGAATTCGGCCGACGAGTATCGCCGACAACAAGCAGGGGAGCGTAAGGACTGGCTACGCCCCCGTCTCCACCGGTGTATCCGACTGGCTCCCCCACTCGGTCCAGCTGCCGTCGTACAGTGCGGTGCGCCGCGCACCGGCGATCTCCAGCGCCAGCAGCACCGCACAGGCGGTCACTCCGCTGCCACAACTGCCAACAATGGACGCGTTCAAGTTCACACCGGCGTCGGCAAACCGCTCGCGCAGTGCGTCGGCAGCGAGCATCGTGCCGTCTGCGGCCACCAGTGTGGCATAGTGCACGTTGCGGGCGCCGGGTATGTGGCCACCGCGCACGCCGGGCCGTGGCTCGGCTTCCAGCGCCGCAAACCGGCCGGGTGACCGGGCGTCGACCACCTGCTCAGATCGCGTCTCCACGTTGTCACGCATCGCCGGCAGATCGCGCCAGCGCGCCCGCTCGAAATGCGCCGTGTAGTTGGCGGGGCCGTGCTCCGTCACCTCGACGGTGAGCGGACGTCCCTCGGTTTGCCATTTCGGATACCCGCCATCGAGCACCGCCACCTGCGCATGCCCCAACGTACGCAGCATCCACCAGAGCCTCGGCGCACTGAAGTTCTGCCCGGAACCGTCGTACACCACCACCGCGTGCTCATTGCTCACGCCCAGGGCGCCAAGCCGCGCCGCCAACACGTCGGGAGGCGGCAGCGTGTGCGGGAAGGGTGCGGATTGGTCGCTGAGTGCATCGACATCCGCGAACAGCGCGCCGGGAATGTGCGAGGTGTGGTACTCGTCGCGGCCACTTCGCCCCGACCCTGTCAGGTAGGTGCTGGCGTCGATGACGCGAATGCGCGAATCGCCGAGGTGGGCGGCGAGCCAGTCGGTGGAAACGAGGGGCGTTGGGAGCGGCAGGGTCACTTGGCAGCCTTGGGAGCGAGTTGCCGCAATGTCCCGTCGATCCGGCCGCTTCGCCAGCGTACACGAGGGAATGCGCGACAGCATGCGCGACACGTCGACAGCCCCAATCCCGAACGCTGTCCTCTACATTTCCGCGAGAACGGACCGCCATCTTGTGTCGACCGTCGACCCGTCGTCTCACCCTGACCAGAGAGCGCTGCCATGCGTATTTCCCCGTCATTCGTCGCCGCTGTGTTCGCCCTTGGCGCCACGGCTTGCACACCCTCCGACAAGGCGCCTGCCGACAGCACCGCCGCTACGACCGCGACAGTTGCGGCGCCCGCCGTTCGCATCGTGTCACCCGCCGACGGGGATAGCGTCTCCCTGCCGTTCACGGTGACGCTCGAAGCCATGGGTGTTGAGGTGGTCGCGGCCACCGGAACCAGCGAGCCGGGCAAAGGTCATCATCATCTCATCATCGACGGCGACACACCGCCCGATTCCTTGCCGCTCGCAGCTGCACCCGTGGTGATCCACATGGGTGACGCGTCCACCTCACGGACGCTCGATTCGCTCTCGGCTGGTCCGCACCGGATCATCGCCGTGTTCGCGGGCGGTGACCATGTGCCGATGACGACGGTGAAGCGCGACACCATCACGGTGATCGTGCGTTAGACGAGCATGAGCAACGCATGACGACAGTCCGCATCGCGCTCGCGAATATCCGCGTGCCATCGACACGCGAGGAATCCGTCCTCCTGGCCACATCGGCGATCGCCGAGGCCGGCGAACGACAGGCCAGCGTGATCTGCTTTCCCGAATGCTACGTGCCTGGCTATCGGTGGCCGGACAGCACGCTGCCCGAGCCCGATCAGGCATTCCTCGAGCGCGCGTGGGCCGACGTGGCGGCGGCAGCCAAGGCCGCGTGCATCACAGTCATTCTGGGCACGGAGCGCATCACGGAGCGTGGCCTGCAGATTTCGGCGTGCGTTTTCAATCCCGACGGCACGATCGCTGGGTGGCAGGACAAGGGACAGCTCGACCCGTCGGAGGAATCGATCTATCCGGCATTCGGCGCCGAACGACGGGTGTTCACGGCTGGGCCACTCACCTTCGGTGTGGTGATCTGTCATGAAGGGTGGCGATATCCGGAGACGGTGCGCTGGGCGGTCCGACGCGGCGCGCAGATCGTGTTTCATCCGCACGCGGGTATCGCGGAGCCGGGGAGCTATCGCCCGGTAACGTTCGCCGATCCCGCGAACACGTTCCACGAAAAAGCGATCTTCTGTCGCGCGGCGGAAAACAACTGCTTCTTCGCGACGGTCAACGGCGCGAGCGAAGGTTCGGGGACCACGTCGGCGATTGCGCGGCCGGACGGGACGCTGCACAGCTTCCAGCCCTACGGGCAGCCGGGGTTGCTGGTGGCGGATCTGGATCTCGACGCCGCCACCGGATTTCTCGCCGCGCGTTGTCGGACGTCGCCGATGTAGAGAGACCTGCATCGAGGATGACGAGCACGCGCTCGCCGGGCGCCGCCAGCTTTCTGATGTTTGCATAGATGTGGATGTTCCCAGTGACTGTTGCATCCACTGCGCAAACTCTGGCGCCTGTTGCATCGCGTAGCCCATCACGGGCCCGAAGTCGAACGTTCCGGGAACGTCGAAGATTTTCGGGATCCTGCTTCCTTTTCATCAGTTCGCAGTATTCGCGAAAATCTGAGCTGTGATCCGCGTTCATCCGCGTCAGTCAGTTGCAGTTCCGCACCTCCAGCCGCACGGCTCTGCTCCTCCCGTTCCGTCACCGCCCCGCGCCGAGGTATCGCGCGGGAATCGGATTGTCCGGCCGCTCCGATTCCCGGTAGATCGACACGACCCACCAGCGTGTCCCGTCGTTGAGCAGCTGGATGCTGTTGATGCCGC
The DNA here is from genome assembly GCA_964456595.1 of uncultured Gemmatimonas sp. GTDB lineage: Bacteria > Gemmatimonadota > Gemmatimonadetes > Gemmatimonadales > Gemmatimonadaceae > Gemmatimonas. Next base: position 8,907 of record CAYWCJ010000125.1, read on the forward strand.
GCGCGAACGGCTTCGCGTCAGCCAACGTGCGCTTCGAGTCGTACGCGCTGAACACCTGCGTGATGCGACCGAAGGTGTCCACGCTGCGGCCGATCTCGCGCTCGAAGAAGCCGTCGCGCTCGAGTGATACGCCGGCTCGCGTGACATACTCGTCGGGGGTCAGCACGTTCGCACGCGCCGCCTGACCTGCGACGCTGTCATGCCGCACAGCAACGCGACGGTGACGACGCGACGTGCGTGTGCGGGACAGGCGCGTGCGGAAGCAGAGCCCGGAGTGGTTTGGTGTGTTTTCATGCGGCAAACATACGCGCGTCCCACACGCCGTCTATCGCGTGGGGACGAAGGTGCGTGTCTGCATGACGAGCGCATCGCAAACGTCGCCGAACGCCCGTTATTTCGTGCCCACCCGCAACGTGAGCGGCCACTGCAGTTCACGAATCCGCTCTGAACCCCACGCCGTGCGCAATGCATCGACCAACGGTTCGATCGGATCGCTTCCGTTGTGTACGCGACAGCGCGCAACCGCCGACCAGGTGCGCAGGTAGCCCAGCAACTGCTCCACCGTCCATTCCGCATGCATCGCGAAGTCGCCCAACGCGATTGGCGAAAACGGAAATGCGAAGTCCTGATAGTGTCGGTCGACGAAGCGGCGCTCCGGCGGCCAGTATGGGTGCATCGCGACATCGAAGTCCTGCACGAATCGCGTCACCGCCGGTGCCGACCGAACGATCATCAGTCCGTAGGTCCACTCCGCGATGACACCGTTCTTCACAAGCACCCGCGTCGCCTCGGCGTGAAACGCATCGACATCGAACCAGTGCAGCGCTTGCGCGACGGTGATCAATGACACGCTCGCGTCAGGAAGGCCGCTCTCTTCGGCTCTGGCGACGCCGTATGTCACGCGTGGATGCGCGACCGCGTGTGCGATCTGGTTGGCACTCGCATCGGTAGCGAGCACTTCGTCCAACCACTCGACAAGTGCGACACTCGCCTGCCCTGTGCCCGCGCCGCAATCCCACGCCGATGTGCGCGTGGGTGCCGCGTTGGCGAGCGCCTTGAACAGCGACGCCGGATACGACGGACGAAACGCGGCGTATCCGGTCGAGTCGCTCGCGAAGTGATCGGAAAACGGGCGTTCAGTCATGTCACCGCATCGCGTGACCGTTGTGCAACCGCGCCAGGTGACTGCGCAACATGACTGCATCGGGCGACCGCGTCATGTGACTGCGCCACCTGTGCACGTGCGCGTTACCTGGGAGCCATCCCCGCACACGCGGTCGCGCCCACTGCGTCTGCTGCACCAAACTGCGCCGTGAGCAGCTTCACGGCGCTTCCACCTGCTGCCGGTTCCAGCACGTACATCGTCGCGTACGACGCGTCGCAGATATCCGGCAACGACGGGCCGCCGAGTGCCTTCGCGATGGCCGTCACCGTATTGCTGTGTCCAACCACCAGCACCACGCCGCGCTGCTTGCGCACCGCTTCGGCCACCGCGGCGACGTGTGACGCCGACGAACCCGCAATCGGAACAACAGTGGGCGTGATGCCGAACTTCGCCGCCGTGGGGGCTGCTGTCTCCGCCGTGCGCTTGAACGACGTGACGATAATGGCATTGGGCGCCATGTGCGTTAACGCCTGCGACAGTGCGACCGCGCGTGACTGCCCGATTTCGCTCAGCGACGGATCGCGCTCCGTCTGCGACGCCTTCTCCGCGTGCCGAACCAGAATCACCAGCGACGGACCGTCCTGCGCGCGTAGTGTCGCGGCGCTCACCAGCGGTGCGCCAGTAAGCAGCGCACCCGTCAGCACGGTTGGCAATACGATGCCGCGCACCGCCAACTGTACGCCGATGCCAAGTGATCGCACGCGACACCACAGCGCGCCGCGCATCAGGCGCGCGACTTCTGCATGCCAACGCCAATCATCGCGATGCCGGCGGCTATGGCGATACCGCCAACCCACGTAGGCACGGCCTGCTTCTCGCTGACGGACGCCTGAATTGGCCCCATATCGATCACCGTCTTGTCCTTGGTGAATGAAAACCCGCGCAGCAGCACAAATCCGCCGGCCAGCAACAACACGATACCAACCACCGTCAGCCCCTTCATGACGCCTCTTGTGTGCGGGAAACTGCAGCCCTCAACCGACGAGCGCCACGTGCGCCCGCCGTTGGTCCCTCAGACAAGCACGCCGCGTGCCACACACCACCATTCCGTCGACCTTGCGCACCACTCGACAGCGATGCGTGGCGCACCAGGCTCAAGCTCAGCCGTTGAAAATCGCACTCGCTGCATCCCAGTTGATGCGCGCCAGCACGGCGTCGAGATAGGCCGCCCGACGGTCCTGATATTTGAGGTAGTAGGCGTGCTCCCACACATCCACCCCCACGATCGGCAGCTCACCGTCGAACAGCGGCGTATCCTGGTTGGGCAGCGCCCGCACCGCGACACGGTTCGTGGCGGTCTTCACCAGCCAGGTCCACCCCGAACCAAACTGCCCCAGACCGGCGGTCTTGAGCGCGGCCGCGCACGCCTCTGGCGAACCGAACTCGCGCGTGATGGACGCCGCCAAACGTCCGTTCGGCGCTGATGCGGTCGCCGCGCGCGGGGCCAACAACCCCCAGAACATCGCGTGGTTGGCATGACCGCCGCCGTTGTTTCGTAGCGGCGCCCGAACCGCCGCCGGCCAGCGCTGCAATCCCATCAGCAACTCGCCGAGTGTGTACTGATG
>CAYWCJ010000126.1:0-7472 GCA_964456595.1 uncultured Gemmatimonas sp.
CCCCCGTACGTCACTCGCAAAGGAAGATTTGCCTCCCCCCGAATCATGTTCTCGGTAATCCCTCGGTGAGGACCGGGGCCAAGACCGACGGTACGCATCTCTTCCTTTTCAACCGGGCCGCTGACGTTCATCTGCGTGACGCCCGCGGGGGAGCCCTCCCCCCTCAGGTTGTAGTAGGCGTGAATCAACTCGTGCGCCAAGCCGACCCACGACGGACGCTTGCCATCGGGCGTATCGGTCATGTTGGCGTTGTACTTGACGGCCGTGACCGAAGACGACCCTACGGTCGTTGCAGCTGCTTCGTCGCCGCGCCTCGCCACGTTGGTGCCCTTCCACTTCTGAACGCACCCAGGGTCGTGAGTCATGTCGGCGCGCATGACGCACACGGTGTAACCGAACTTGGCTTTACCCAACGCACTCACGATTCCGTTCAGAAGCAACAGGCCCGTTGGCGTGGTCGCGATCTTGGCTAACGCCTCCTGCACGAGCGCGGGGAACATGACGCTTTCGGTCGCATCGGCCATGCGAATGATGATGCCCGCATAAACGGTTGGTGTGTCAGATGGCACCGGGTGATCAGTTGGAGAGGGAACGCGAGAGCGTACGCTGCGGTAGATCTACGCGACTCACGCACGACGGCAAGAGCTCAACGGCAAGAAAAAACGCATGAACGGAGTCACGCCCCACGAAATACGGCTTGACGGCCGCACGCGGGTTCGGCCAAACACGCGCTGCACCCGCGCCGCGAGCATGACTCCGTTTTTCTTCACACGTCGAATCTTGCAGGCGTTGTCGATATCTTCCAGCGATTCGCATCAGGCGGTGTACAACGACCGCTTCGCCCGCGAGTACGACCAGTGGCGACCGTCGTGGCGCAGGTGGCCGACAAGCACCTCGCGGTCGGCATCGTCGCGTTTTCCGGCGCTACCGGGCACAGGCGGTCGTCTGCGTCGATGCGGTCAGCTGCGAGTGCGTTTGCGGCGGGACGCCATGAGCAGCACTGTGAAACCGCCGCTCAGCAGCAACAGCGTGCTCGGCTCCGGCACAACGGTCGATTCAAAATCGAGGCGGTAAATTGCTGTGCTCGGATTGAGCTGACTGTCGCTGAAGACATAGCCCGCTGCAGTGGTCAGTCCGTTGAACACACCGAGTTCCGAGGCGCTGAAGGAAACCACGCCGTTCTGAGGCGTGCGCGCGGAATTATTGCCGCCGACGACGAAGGCGGCGTTCAGCGGGTCAGCAACTTCCGAACCGGCATCCCAGATCTGACCGACTGACTGGCTGATGTTGTTGATGAGCAGGTTGCCCATCACGTCAAACATGCGGTACCGCATCGGATTGTCATTGCCAAGAAACAAGTCGTTGCTCGGAATGACCATGGTGGCGAACGTAAAGAACGGGTTGAGGCCCGCGTTCACCACGAACGTCTGACTTCGCGACTGCCCGGGAAAAAGCGGCATGCCGATGACGCCACGTGTGGCGTTGGGTTCGGCCGCCGCGAAGTCCGCTTGCCACACATCGCCAACGCCACCCTCGGCAACCGATACAATACCGGCGGCGGCCGTCTGCCCATTGTTGAAGGCGTCGAAGACCCCGCTGTGGAAGCCAAGATGCAGCGGCGCAAAGCTGACGCTGTTCGTGGGCGCGACGTTGTTGATCGTGACCTTGACGAGCCGTTGCTGCGCGTGCGCGGTCGACGCGAAGAGCAAAGTGACAGCGAAAGCGCGAACTGCGGACCAGCCGATACGGGGCATGCGTGTCATGGCGCGGAACTCCGGAATGAGAAGACAACCTGGACGGGGACAACGCGGAACCCATCACAAACCATCACCCCAATTCGCAAAGAATCGGCTCATCGGACGGGATTCGGATTTCACGTCCAGAGCGCGGGAGATTGAAACGGGGAGCGATCGACATGATCGCTCCCCGCTTCCCTGGTCCGTCACACGCATCCGGGGCGTGCGACGGCTTCCCCCCAGTCGAACAATCCTGCGGGTTACGCCTTCGCCTTGCGACGACGTGCTGCGCCGAACACGGCGAGCATGCCGACCGTCATGAGTACGTAGGTGGACGGCTCCGGCACCACCTGCGCCGTCGACGTCAGATACTCCTGACTGAGGGCTTCGCCTGGCAGGTCGTCATCGGAGAGCACGTACCAGTTGCGCGTCAGCGTGAACGTCTGCGGAACGGTCAGCGTGTAGAAGTCGCCGTTTCCGTTGTACGTGCCGCCAAACAGGTTCCAGATGGTTCCCTGGATGTTCTCGCCGTTGTACAGACCGAGGCCACTGTTGGCGGCGAGCGGATTGTACTGCTCGATCAACCATGCCGCCTTCCGATAGTCGGCCTCACTGTTGCGGCGCGTCTCGGAAAAGTCGCCGTTGCCGACGATACCGTTCACGTTGCTGGTGAACGCGGTCGAGTAGTACGAGTCGTTACTCGAGTTGGCGGAATGCTGCCAATCGACACACCAGATGATCGCGTTGTTGATCGTGGCGTTGCCCAACACGCCCATCTGCGTGTTGAAGCCAGTGAGATTCGACAGATACGGACCGACGCTGAAACCGCCGACCGTTCCGTTGCTGCCGGCGTCGCCATTGAACTTCACGACACCCGAGACGGGCGCTTGGGCTGCGACGAGCGACGGAAGCACGATTGCAGGAATGGCGGCGCAGGCGGCAAATGTGAGTGACAGCAGACGCTGACGTGAGAGCATTGGAGGCAACCGGTAGAGTGTGCATAACTGTGCTTGCTATGGCACAGTTCGGTTGCAAGGCGGATGCCAGACGAACAGATGTCCGCACGATCCACGTAAGTCACTACACAACAATAGCTTACGTGCGTAGTTCATCGGGTGCGCGACAGCGAGCTCGACCAAAGACCTGAAGCAAACTGTCGCACTGTGGCTCGTTTTCGACAGGCGAGCGCAACAATAAGAGTGCTGCCGAAAGGTCACATTCCCAGACGTGGGCAGCTCCGCGGGGGGACACGCTCGCTCCAGATCCCTGTCCGGCTAGAAGATCCACTCGCGGAAGAGGTCAAAGCCAAACTGGGTGCGGGGCAAGACGTCGCCGCCGAGCCGTGTGCAGGGCGCGGAACCGGGGTCCACGCCCACCTGTGCCAAGAGACCAGGCGCGATGCGATACTCGACCGCGATGCCTGCCCAGAGCGACGCCCCCTGCCCGCTGCCACGGCACACGCCCGTGTTCAGGCGCAGAAAGGCGCGCGTACCAAGCTGCTTACCCGCCGTGATGCTCAGGTTGTCGAGCAACGAGAGCGCCGTCAGGTCGTCCCGCGTCTGCCCGCCGGCCGTGTTGAGTTGGAGCGTATTGAATTTGAACGGCAGCAGACGCTGCAGCGCCCCTTCGAAGGCGCCGCCGAGTGAGGGCAGCAGCACGCCGGTTACCGCCTTCACGGTGCTTTGGCTCTGACCATCCAGCGCAAATGTCGGCGCGCCGAAGATCAGCAGCGAGATGATTTCAGATTCCGGCGCGCTGGCGAACAACGGATCGCTGCTGGAGAGCGAGATCACTGGCACTGCGAGCGTGCCGCCGATGTGTACGCGTACTGGTATTTCGCCGCCCGTGGCCAATCGCACGACGTTGGTCGCGCTGATATCGATCGTGGGCGCGATGGCGTCGCTGCCGAAAAAGCGAACACTTCCAGAGTCCACGGCGAAGCTGCGATTCACCACGCCGAGGTCGAGACGATACTGTCCTCGATTGGCTGTGATTTCCCCTTCGAGAGCGAGCGTTTCGCCACTCATGGTGATGTCGAGACCGCCACTGATCTTGACCTTGGCTTCAGGCGTCTGCACCCACACCTCATTGCCAAGATCGATACGCGCATTCGACACGCTGAGGAACCGCCCCAGTCGGGACAACGACTGCGCCGCACTGGCCGCAACGGGAACCTCATCGACGCCCAGCAGTTCAAGCGATGCGTCGGACGTCAGATCGAGCGCCGTGCTCGCGCCTAGCGGATCGATGACCAGGTTCGCCACGGGTACGAACAAGGACCCGCTGAGATTCGGTCGTTTGAGCGGACCGACCACGTCCACGCGTCCGCTCAAGTTCAGGTCCGTGCCATCGCGCTGACGCGACAGCACGACGTTGTTCGCAGCCAGCTGCGCGCGCATCGTCACCGGCTCATCCGCGGCAAAGCGAAGCGCGCCGCTTGCGCTGAGCGTGTCCGCCGGTCCGCCGCTGCGTATGCGGAACGACTCGAGAATGAGCGAATCCTGCGCCGCGCGAACGACGACCCTTCCCTCGGTTGGTGCGATACCGAGTACGCCGATCACCACCGCGACCTGGTCCATCGTCATCGTGCCCGTCGCCACGGGTCGATCCATCGTGCCGGCGATCGCCAATCGTCCGTTGATGATGCCGGTCGGATTGCTCACGCCATCGATGATGAGACCGAGCGTGCGGAGCTGCAGTGAATCTGCGACGATTTCCGCGTCGACTGCGTCGGACAGCACGCGCTTCTCGACGGTGCGCAACGACAGGTCAAGCGGCACACGCGCTTCGGCACGAAGGTCACCCCGTTCATCCGCCACCGCTGAATCGGGTGCGATGCGTGCGCGAGCAACGAGCTTGCGATCCGCGTACGAACCGTCGGTGGTCACCCGCGACAGATGCGTGCCGGGAATACCGAGCGAATCGGCGCGCACAATCCATGACAGCAGCGGCGCGTCTCGCGTACCCGTCAACTCGGCTCTTCCGCTGAGCAACCCGTCCACGGGTGCGGTACCCAGCGCGAACGTCGCCGCCTCGCCGATCGGAAACCGGTCGAGCCGCATCATCGCGCGCACGGCGCCGTTCTCGGGTACACTGGCGACCAGTCCGAGCAGACCGTCAAAGTTGGATCGCAACTCCAGCGAGTCGATGCGCACGCCGGCATCGTCGGACACCAAGCGCATCGGCGCGGTGTTGCGCCAGGTCACGCTGTCGTATACAAAGCGCAGCGAGTCCAGCCCGACTTCGACGACGTCGGCCCGACGCGTGAAGCCGCCGCCGAGCACGAGATGCGCCGCATCACGCGAACTCACATCCAGCACAAGACGGCCGCTATCAGGACTGGCCTCCGACACCTTGAACTCGGCCGACGCGATGCGAATGGCACCGATGCCATCGACACCGTCCGCCGTGGCGGCGCCCAGGAACGTGGGCTTGGTGAGCAGGTGCTCCGCGTGAAACGAGCCGAAGATCCGATTCAATCGGATGTTGCTGACCTGCGCATCACGCGCACCAAGTGCGAGCGTGGCGCTGAAGTCTTGCAGGGAGCCGAGCAGGAATCCGGAGACCGATGCTTCGCCGCGCAACGTATCGGCGGCGTAACCACGCAGGGTCGCGGCCGTCGCCGAGTCGGCCGGTTCGACCATCGCCGCCAATCTGGTGAGTTCGCTGCGCACCCGCTCGAGCGTATCGGCGCGCGCCGACACCTGCAGCGTGTCGGCATTGGACGAGTCGCGCGCGAGCGCGCCGTGCACATCGAAGGTGACGCCACCCACGTGTGCAATCGCCGAATCGACTTGCAGACGACGCGAGTCGAGTGATGCACTGGCCACCACGTCGAAGGGTGCACGCGCATCCGCCGCCGGTTGCGACAACGATACCACCGCGGTGCCCTCGCCCAAGGCCAGCGAGCCGGTCTCGGCGCGTGTGCCTGCCGCGCTCATACGCACTTGCCCGCTGATGTCGGTTGACGGCGTGGTGTTCTTCCCCAGCCACGTTCGCGCGTCGAGTGAGTTCACCGATCCATCGGCGGCAACGCGCCAGTTCGAACCGATCAACGAGGCCGTGCCTTTCAGATCCAGCAAGCCGTCGCCAACGGCGCCGACCTTCGCGCTCCAGGTCAACGCATCAAGCGAACCGCTCGTGTTCACCGTACCGCTCACATCCGCCAGCACGGCAAGCGTCGTGTCGAAGCGCGCGAGTGCCTTCATCGAAATCGGATCGAGTTGCAGCGACGTCTCGAGCCTGCGATTGCCATTCCCAAAACCAACGCGCGCGTTGCCGCGCAGTGCGGATCGGTTGCCCAACGCATCGGTCCACACCAGCGCCATGTTCTGCACCGTCGCACCGTTCAGACTGGCGGCGGCGACCAGTGCACGGCCCGACAACGTGCCGTCGAGCATGGGCAGCGTGCTGTCGATCGCGCGGGCGGAGCGCAGGTCGAGCAGCATGCGTTGCACGTTCAGATTTCGTGCCGACGCTTGCGCACCCATCGACACGATTCCGTTCATCGCGATGGATGACACCGCACCGGGAATGCGTGCATCGACAAAGCGCGCCGTCAGCTGATCGATCGCGAATGCGGTGAGTGGGCCGCCCGCCTTGGCCACCAGCCTTCCTTCGATCGTCCCCTGCACCGTTGCTGGCACGACGTCGTAGCTCAGTCGACGCATGAGCGCGCTCTGCATCGGCGCGAAGACGAGATCCACCGAGTGCAACGAGAGCTCCGCGGGCCTGGCGACCACGGTGATGCCGCCGGTGAGGTGCGAATCCATCGCGCGCACATCGAGATCGGTGAGCGCGTACTCGGCGTCGTACGCATCGTCCAGCGTACGCATGCGCACCGTGCTCGTGCCCGCTCCCGCGGTCGGCAGCACATCCCAGATCCACGTGAGATCGGAGAGTCCGGCCTCGGCCTTCACCAGCACGTCATAGCGGATCGGTCCCTTCGTCGCCCACGACACCGACCCGACGGCACTTCCCGTCGATGCGGGCAGACGCACACTCGGCAGGTTGAGCTGAAGTGAATCCGGCGTCCAGCGGATCTCACCCGAGGCGTGCAACAGCCGCACCGGCGGATCGGCAATCGTGCCTTTGAGGGTATCGAGCTGAATGGAGGATGGTTTGCGCGATGGCTGCGTGATGATCGCATCGCGGGCGACGGCGCGCTCGAACACATAACGCCGACGTTCGAGCAAACCCTGCGGCGTGCGCGTGATGTCATGCAGACTGTCGCGGACCGCAATCACGCTGTCACGGGCACTACCCTTGAAGATCGGGTGAGGCGACCACGGCGCGACAGTGCTGATGTCGAGGTTGCGCAGCGACAGCGCATCGATGCGAATGTTGTCACCGTACCCCGGTGGTCCCGGCGGCGATTTGCGCTTATCACCAGCGATGATATATGCGATGTTCCACTGGCGTCCGCCGAAATCCTGCCGGAGATCAAGGCGTACGCCGCGCAACGACAGCGACGTGATGTGAATCGCCTTGTCAAAGAGAATTCCGCCAAGACTCACCGTGCCATCCAGACTGTCGGCGTGCACGACCGCCACGCCCGCGGAATCGAGTAGCGACACATCCACCGCACTCATTCCACCCAGTCCGATGTCGCGCAGTCCACCAATCCGAAGCGTGGCGCGCCCACCAAAAATTGCGCTCGCCTGCTCCTGCACCACGCCGAGCAACCAACGACGGCCAGTGTCGGTGTTGGGGGCGATCACGTACGACAGCGAGACG
>CAYWCJ010000126.1:7482-11591 GCA_964456595.1 uncultured Gemmatimonas sp.
GCCAGCAGCCCCGCAGCCCACCAGAATCGGCGTTGGCGAGCGGTCATCAGAAGGCCTGACCCAGGCCGAAGTGAAACGCGAGTCGTGACAGCACACCGCGCGAGGTCGGCGGCCGATAGGACGACGGGCAATCGAAGATGCTGCCCGGATCGACGGCGCTGATCGACACGGTGTTTCCAGGACTGGCGCACTGAATCGTGCCGTTGTTGCCGTCGGCATCCTTGCTGGTGAAGTAGAGCGCGCGGCCCGCTCGCGGCGGATACGGCGAGTAGCCAACGTCCACGCGAAACGGACCGACCGGTGTGGTGAGCCGAAGTCCGAGTCCAGGCGTCGCGCGCAGATTGTTCCAGCGAAAAGGCTCCGAGCCCCCCTCCCACACGTTGCCCACATCGACAAAAGTAGCCAGCTGCAGCGCCTGCACGACCCACGGCACCGCGCGACGCCACTCAAAATTCGCGACCATCAGCGCCGTGCCGCCTCGCGGAACCACCCGATCGTATCCCGCACCCGGTCGCACTTCCACGATGGGCACACCGGTGCGCGCCACGGTTTCCTGTACATCGGAGACCACGTAGACCACGGGACCAAGGAGGTTCTGCTGAAAGCCTCGCACCGAGTTCTGACCGCCAGCAAACAGCCGCTCCTGCTGCGGAATCAGCGGTGACCCGTCCACCAGCTCTGCGCCAGGCGCAAAGGCACGCGCGATCTGCAAGCGCGTCGCGATCGTGCCGCCGAGCAATCGGAAGTAGGTCGACCCTTCGCCGGTGGCACGGTAGAAGCGCAGCGATGACACAATCTCCGAGAACGTCTGCCCCGCGCGAAGCTCACTGCGCAACCGCGCACCACGCGTCGGATTCACCGCGTCGTTGCTGCGATCGTGCGACACGGTAGTGCTGAGGATGCCAACGCCACGACCAAAGAACGACAGCACGTAATCCTCCGGGCGGCACTGACCGAAACGCGTGCACGACACGGCCGGATCCGTTTGCGTTCGACCATTCTCGTACTGAAAGCCGCTGGCGTAGCTGGTGCGCCGACCCAGCGAGCCGCCGACTTCCACCAGCGAACCGATCGTCGTCTCGCGCAGATACGCGAACGGCTCGCCGCGACGCTCGCTATAGATCGTCAGTCGGGGCGACAGCGGATAGCCGAACAGGCGCGTGTTGGAGACGGTGCTGCCGACGTAGTAGTTCAGCTTCTCGCTGAAGGGGTCGGTGCGTAGCGCGCCCGAGCAGAGCGACGGCGCAAAGTCGGTGGGTGCACCCACACCGATCTTGGAAGCACGCGCCGAAAGCTCTACGCGACGACCGACGCCCAGGAATCCGCGATCGGTGATGCGCCCCTGAACGCGGATGCAATCCTGCGTCGCCCAGCCCAGTCCCACGCGAGCGTCGCGCACCTGCGCTTCCGCTACGCCCACCTTGAGTTCGAGGAGCGAATCGGCGCCCGCGCCAATGACCGACTGCGTATCGATGAGGACCAGTCGAAAGGCGTCAGTGCGATACAGGTCGCGCTGCGCGTTGAGGATCGCGCTGGCGCTGAATCGCTGACCGGCGCGCAGGCGGATCAGTCGCAGCACGTCGGCGGAGTCCACGCGCGGGTTGAGCGAATCACGATGCTGCACGTTCATCAGGAGCGCGCTGATGGTGATCACGCGTCCAGGCGCGAAGGCGAGATCCAACGTGACCCGCGCCGTCGCGCTATCGATGGCGATGGTGTTGGCTGGCCGCGCCGCGCGCGCATATCCCGCATCACGCACTCTGGAGAGCGTCACATCGATCGCCGAATCCACGCGCACACGATCGAACCGTTTCCCCTGCAGCGCACGCAAGGGCGCGTCGAACGCCGGCGCGCCTCCCGTGGTGTCGGGTAGACCACGCAGTCGCACCGTGTCGACGATGGCGACCGGGCCCGGCGTGACATTGAAGTTGATGCGGAGCCCGTTGCGCGCGCTGTCGAGGCGCGCCGAGACCGCCGCCTGAAACCAGCCGGCCTGGCGATGCAGTACGGCAATTCGCAACGCGTCGCGTTGAATCTCGAGCGTATCGGCGCACGCCAACGATCCAACCTTCAGCACACGAGCGAAGAATGACGGATCCTGCGTGACGATCGCCGCAGCAAGTGTGATCGCATCGAAGTGCGGACTGCCGGTAAAACTCACCGCGCGCACCCGTCGATTCGGCGCGCACCGAAGGGTCGACTGCCCCATGAGCACCTCGGCGCTGAGACACCAGCCGACGAGCATCGTCACGACGACAATCCGCAGGCGAGGGCGGAGCGCGATCGGCACGAAACGGGAAAGATGGGGAAGGCGCATCAGAGGGGCAATCTCACCAGTGGGGCGCTGGCTCGCCATGCAGTCGCTGCGCTCCACTTCCTCGTACCATGCCGCAGCCCGCCGACTGCCCATCCGCTCGCGACGGTGCCGCGACCGCTCGTCGCGGCGCACTTCCCGACGGGGCCGCATGCGCGTGCCGTGTTTCAAGCGCACGATCACGGGCAGGTCACGGGCGAGTACGGGCCAATCGCGTCTCGCGGGTCACGGTGCAAGGGGGCAACATTTCACGTGCCATCGATGCGTCGCTGGCGGCAGCGGAATAAAGGACGGGACGGGACCGTCTTGTGGTGGACCAACGTTGTGTGCGCGTTGCGCGTGATCGTGATGGTGGATCGCGCGCGCGAGAAGCATTCGTTCATCGTCGGTGCAGGCCGGTCTGCTAGCTTCCGGCTTCGATTCGCACTCCCTCCTCCCCTGGATTCGATCGCATGATGCCACTGTCCGGCGCCGCCCTGTCGGTGCTCGTCGCATGGAACACGCTTGTCGCCTTGCCGCAGGACACGGTGCTGTCCCGTCGTGCGCCCGCAATCGACTCGGCAGCCGTCGTGACGCCAGCGCTGCCCGCCCGCGACTCGGCATCATCCAGCAGCGCCGTCTCCGTGCCGCTCCCCGGCTCCCGACTTACCGCATCGCCGACAGGACTGTCGTATCTGAATTCGATACAACGGAACAGCCTCCTGTACACCGACACGATCACAAAGCCCGACACCGTCCGACGACCACGGCAACGCGCCTTCGCGTACAGTGATGCGTACGGCACACGACTCACCCTGCACCGTCGACTGAGTTGGGCCATGCTGCCGCTCTTCGCGGTCTCGTACTTCAGCGGCGACCAGATTCTCCGGAAATCTTCGGACGCGCCGAGTTGGGCGCGCAGCCTGCATCGCCCAGCGGCGACCGGTTCAGCGCTGCTCTTTGGTGCCAACAGCATCACCGGCTATTGGAATTTGTGGGAAGGGCGACACGACCCCAACCACCGCAAACGCAAGATTCTGCACAGTGTGCTTTTCACGGCCGCCAGTGCGGGCTTCGTGTATGCGGGCACGCAGCTCGCCGAGGACGCCGAGCAGTCGCAGTCCAAGCGCCGCCAGCATCGCAACGTGGCGCTCGGATCGATCGGGGTATCGACGGGCAGCTGGCTGATCATGTTGCTGGGAAACTGAGCTCTTGATCCTCGAGACTGCGTCCCTGATCGACACGGTTGCCGCGCTCGTCCAACCATGGGCCGACCTCTACGCGGAAAACGCCACGCTCTCTACGGGCGTGCTCGCGACACATATCCTCGGCATGTTCGTCGGCGGCGGCATGGCTATTTCCGCCGATCGCACGATCCTGCGCTCGAGGCCCGGTACCTCCGATGCCGTCCGCGCCGTCGTCGCCGATCTCTCCACGACGCACTCCGTGGTCATCGGCGCGCTGATTGTGACGGTGAGCACCGGGTTGGCGCTCCTCACGTCCGACGTGTCCAACTTTGCGGTCTCGCGGGTATTCTGGATCAAGATGGCGGCATTCGCGACACTGCTTCTGAACGGTTTGCGCATGCAGCGCGTCGAAAAGCGTGTGCTGCTGACCGTTGGCGGCACAATCGTCACTCCGGAGGAAGGCGCTACTCCATTTCCGACGAAGGAATGGAGTCGTATTCGCTCAGCCGCCCTCACCAGTCTCCTATTGTGGATGTCGATCGTCGTTCTTGGCGTCGTACTGTCCAACGGGTGATGCGCGCGCGCGCGCACCTCTTCGAAATTCAACCGATCAGATCATGTCCGATTCC
>CAYWCJ010000127.1:0-11568 GCA_964456595.1 uncultured Gemmatimonas sp.
GCACAGTACCCGCCCTGATCTGATCACCGTCATTCGCGCAGGCGCCGGTCAGATGACCGGTGGACGCACCGCCTCGCGCTTTCGCACGTCGCTGGTCACGGTGCAGATCGCACTCTCGATGGCGCTCCTCATTTCCGCCGGTCTCTTTCTCAAGAGTCTGGCCAACATCAGTCGCGTCGACCTCGGCCTGAAGGTGGAGAACGTCGTCACCTTCGCGATCTCGCCTGGCCGCAACGGCTACGACAGCACGCGCACCGCCGTCCTGCTTGGGCGCGTCGAAGAATCGCTGGCCGCGATGCCCGGGGTGACCGGAGTGACATCGTCGCTGGTGCCGATCCTGGCGGGCGACAATCGGGGCACGGACGTGCGTGTGCAGGGCTTCCAGTCCGGCCCCGACATCGACAGCAACTCGCGGTTGAATCGGATTGGCGCCGGATACTTTCAGACGCTGGGCGTGCCGATGCTGGCCGGACGAGAGTTCACCGGTTCGGACCAACTCGGTTCCACGCGTGTGGCGGTCGTGAACGAGGCGTTTGCGCGCAAGTTCAACATGGGCAAGGAGGTGGTCGGCAAGTTCATGGGACAGGATGGCAACGACTCGCTCAACATCCAGATCGTCGGCCTCGTGAAGGACGCGAAGTACAGCGAAGTGAAGGACGAGGCGCCGCCGCTGTTCTTCACGCCGTGGCGACAGGATGCCGGCACGAGTTCCATGAACTTCTACGTGCGCACCTCACTGCCTCCCGAGCACCTGCTCAAGTCCATTCCGCCGGTGGTGAAACAGCTCGATCCGACGCTGCCGCTGGAAGACGTGAAGACGATGGCACAGCAGATTCGCGAGAATGTGTTCCTCGACCGCATCATCAGTATCCTGTCGGCGGCATTCGCCCTGCTGGCGACGTTACTGGCTGGCGTCGGCCTGTACGGCGTGCTCTCATACTCCATTGCGCAGCGCACGCGCGAGATCGGTGTGCGCATGGCGCTGGGCGCGGATGCGGCACACGTGCGCTCGATGGTGCTGCGTCAGGTGGGTATGATGGTCGTCATCGGCGGCGGCGTTGGTATCGCGGCGGCGCTTGGCTTGGGCAAAGCCGCGCAGTCACAGCTGTATCAGCTCGAAGGCCATGATCCGTTCGTCTTCGCCATCGCCGTCGTGCTGCTCAGTGCGGTGGCGTTGGGCGCTGGTTTCCTGCCCGCACGCCGCGCGGCGATGGTAGACCCGATGCAGGCACTTCGCTACGACTGAGCACCGTCATCCCAGTTCCCGATTCGAGTGTGAACGCTCGCGTTCAGCACCGTTCTTTCTCGCTTCCCTTTCGACACCTGCATGGACGTCGCACGAGCACCACGCAAGAAGACCGGTCGCAACCTCGCCATCGCAGGCGGTATCGTCGCCGTCGTGATTGCGGCGGTGCTGCTCGCTCGACTCGGGCCCGCGTCGCCCACGCTCGATCGTACCACGGCACTGATTGATTCCGTCACACGTGGCGATGTCGTGCGCGATGTACGCGGACCCGGCACGTTGGTTCCCGAGCACATTCGGTTCATCACGGCGCAGGCGTCTGCGCGCGTTGAGCGACTGACGTCGGAGTCCGGACAAAACGTGAAGTCGAGCGACATGCTGCTGGAACTGTCCAATCCGGATCTGCAGATCCAGACGATGCAGGCGGAACAACAGGTGCAGCAGGCGCAGATCGATCTGCTCAATCTCAAAACGAACTTGCGCAGTCAGATCCTCACGCAGGAAGGACTCGTCGCGTCGATGCGCACGCAGTTCGTGAACACGTCGCAGGTCGCGACCGCGGCCGATTCGCTGCTGCGGATGAAGCTGATGTCGCCATTCGAGGCGAGCAACGCGCGTGCGCAAGCGGATGAGTTCTCGACGCGCTTGCGCATCGAACGCGATCGGTTGGCACTCATGACACAGGCCATCGATTCGCAGATCACGGTGCAGGCAGCGCGTGTCACGCAGCTGCGCGCCATCGCCGACAATCAGCAGAGCCGCTTGCGTTCGCTGCAGGTGCGCGCGCCCGAGTCCGGGGTGCTGCAGGATCTCACGCTGCAGCTTGGGCAGTGGGTGCCCGAAGGTACGACGCTCGCGAAAGTGGTGCAGCCAGGGCAGCTCAAGGCCGTACTGCGCATTCCCGAGTCGCAGGCCAAGGATGTGCAGATCGGACAGAAGGCGTCCATCGATACGCGCAACGGTCTCATCCCCGGCCACGTCGCTCGCAAGGATCCGTCGGCGCTCGGCGGCACGGTCACCATCGACGTGGCGCTGGATGGTCCGCTGCCTGCCGGCGCTGTACCCGACCTCACCGTGGACGGCACCATCACCATCGAGCGCATGGTGAACGTGCTCTACACCGGGCGTCCGGCCTTTGGCGCCTCGGGCGGTACGGTTGGACTCTTCAAGCTCGTGGACGGCGGTGACGCGGCCATTCGCGTGCCCGTCGAACTCGGTCGGACATCGGTCAACACCGTGGAAGTCGTGCGCGGTCTGCAGGTGGGCGATCGCGTCATCCTGTCGGACATGACGCCGTACGCCGGTGTCGATCGCGTCCGCATCAAGTAGCGCACTGCGCACCACGATTTCACTGCTCGCTTCACTGCTCACTTCCCTTCTTCCACGCAATCGAGGTCACGCAATGGCAACGAGCGACAACGCACTCATTCGGCTGTCGGGCATCAAGAAGGTTTTCCTCACCGAAGAGGTGGAGACGCACGCGCTCGCCGATGTGAACTTCGAGATCCAGAAGGGCGAGTACATCGCCATCTCCGGGCCTTCGGGCTGCGGCAAGACGACGCTGCTCGCCATTCTTGGGTTGCTCGACACGGCCAGCGGCGGCGAGTACATGCTCGACGGCGAGTCGGTGGCGTCGCTGGCGCCGGCCGATCGCGCGCGCGTGCGCAATCGACAGATCGGATTCGTCTTTCAGGCCTTCAATCTCATTGGCGATCTCACCGTGTTCGAGAACGTCGAGCTGCCGCTCACGTATCGCAACATGGACGCCGCCGAACGCAAGCGTCGCGTCAACGCCGCGCTCGAGCGCGTGGCGATGTCGCATCGCGCCAAGCACTATCCCGCGCAGCTCTCCGGCGGTCAGCAGCAGCGCGTGGCCGTCGCGCGTGCCGTTGCAGGTGACCCGGCCATCCTGCTGGCCGACGAACCGACGGGCAATCTCGACTCCACCAACGGCGAAGCGGTGATGGAGTTGCTGCGTGAGCTCAATCGCAACGGCGCCACGATCTGCATGGTGACGCACGATTCGCGGTACGCGCAGCACGCCGACCGCGAAGTGAATCTCTTTGACGGGCGGGTGGTGGAGACGCTGGCGGGGGTCTGATTTCTACGTCTGCGACTGCATTCGCGTCGCCTTCGCGCTGCCTTCGACGCTGCTGTGGGGAGCTGTGCAGGACGGCGCAGCTCCCCACTCGCGCGTTTACTCGTCGTCTGATTCGACGATGCGCTTTCCTTTCGCGCGATAGCGCGCCAGCCACTCGGTACTCCACGACGTGAACGTGCCCGCGCGCAAGTGTTCACGACCAGCACGCGTCACATCGAGCAGAAACGTCACGTTGTGCAACGCGAGTAGTCGCAGTCCGAGCATCTCCTCGCTGACGAAGAGATGCCGGAGATAAGCGCGATCGTAGTGCGTGCACCCGGGGCAACCGCACCCTTCCACCAACGGCCGACGATCAGTACGGAAGCGACTCTGTCGTACCTGCACCGTGCCATCGGGCGTGAACGCGGTGCCATGCCGTCCCATGCGCGTTGGCACCACGCAGTCGAAGAGATCGATGCCGCGACGCATCCCTTCCACGAGATCGTCCGGAAATCCTACGCCCATCAGATAGCGCGGCTTCTCACGCGGCAGCAGTGGCTCGCACACCTCGAGCATGGCGTACATATCCGGCTTCGACTCGCCAACGGAGAGTCCACCCACGGCAACGCCAACCCAATCACCGGTATCGAGAATGCC
Organism: uncultured Gemmatimonas sp.; assembly: GCA_964456595.1. GTDB lineage: Bacteria > Gemmatimonadota > Gemmatimonadetes > Gemmatimonadales > Gemmatimonadaceae > Gemmatimonas. The sequence continues at coordinate 3,981 of CAYWCJ010000127.1, forward strand.
GCGCAACGACGCGCGCCGCAGCTCCGCATGCGTGCCACCCTGCACGATCGGAAAGAGCGCCTGCGTCGGCGGCACGAGATCGAGCACGGCATCGAACGTGTCGAGTGGCGGTGCACCGGGCGAGACGGTGAATTCCGGTGCCGACTCGCGCCCATCGCGTTCAATGCGATCAAACTCCAGGCGACACCGTTCCAGCCAGCGCAGACTCCGTTCCATCGCCGAGCGCGACGCCTCGATCTCGGCGCCACCGGCAATCAGTTCATCCAGCTGCATGATGACATCGGCGCCGAGGTTGCGCTCGATGCGCATGACGCTCTCGGGCGTGTACTGATGCAACGAGCCATCGAGATGACTGCGGAACTCCACGCCATGCTCCTGCACGGTGCGCAGCTTGGCCAGCGAGAACACCTGAAACCCGCCGGAATCGGTGAGCATCGGACCCGGCCAACGCGTAAAGGCGTGCAGCCCTCCCAGTGCGCGCACCATCATGTCGCCGGGGCGCAGGTACAGGTGATACGCGTTGGAGAGCATCATCTGCCCTCCCGCCGCCGACACCTCGTGCATCGACAGCCCCTTGATGGTGCCGTGCGTCGCGACGGGCATGAACGCCGGCGTTTCCACGACACCGTGCGGTGTCGTGAAACGCCCAAGCCGTGCCGTGCCGTCGTGATGCGACGCGCTGAACGCGAACGATGCAGTGACGTCGGTCGTGCGTGCCGTCACTTCGCGAGCTGCAGTTCGATGGGCTGTCCGACGGGCGCGATCTTCACCAGGCGTTGCTCGGCGTTCTTGGCAACGAAGAGCATCACGGACCCTTCACCACCCTTCTGCTCGATCTTCCACGTGTCGAACGTGCCAGCGGGGACCGTCACCGATTCGCTGCCCACGACGCTCAACGTGACGGGCGACACCGTGCCCTTGCCTGGGCTGAAGACGTTGATGGTGAACTTTGCGTCCGGCTGCCAGCGCATCAGCGGCAGCAGGAACTGCAACGCGTCCGAGTCGATGGTGCCGGAGGGCAGCTCCGTGTCCACGGCAATCGTCGTCGGACCCGCCTGCGCAGCGGTCATCGCACTGCCTTTGGCACGCCCACTCCCGAAGCTGATCTCGGTCTTGAGCGCCTGACCCTGCATGGATCCGGTCTGGTTGAGCAGCGTCGGTGCGAGTGATGCATCCGTCTCGAGCGTCGTGCTCTGGGCGATCATGCCGCTCATGATGTTCGTCGACTCGCGAAGCGTCCAACCACCGGCGCGCGATTCGACGGCGTAGACCGACGACCCGAGTGCGCGCCCTTGTACCATCACGACAAACGAGTCGCGTCGCGCCGTCAATTTGCTGAAATCGGCGGGAAGACCGATCGATCGTGGCGTGAGATCCGTCGCCGTCATCGGATCGCCGTCGACGCTCACGATCCTGACGGGTGCGATGGCCTGTAACTTGGCCAGCAACTTCGCACCGTCACCAACCACGACGACCAGCGCCTTGTTTGGCTGAATCGCGCGCGCGGCACCCAGCTGCGCCTCTGCCGCGGTGATCGCCGCGACACGCGTACGATAGGTCTGCAGATAGTTCGGCGGGAGCCCGTACAGTTTGACCGCAGCGACACGTTCGGCCAACTGCCGCGGCGTTTCGATGGTCAGCGGAAACACACCAACGAGTGCATTCTTCGCCGGCTCCAACTCGGAGTCCGGAATCCGCTCCGCCGTGATGCGACGCAACTGCGCGAGCATCTCCACCAGCGCGGAGTCGGTGACTTCGGTGCGCACTTCCGCGTTGGCTTCAAAACGTCCGATGCCGCGTGGACGCGAGAGATTGGAATACGCGCCGTAGGTCCAGCTCTTCTGTTCCCGCAGCGTGACGAACAGTCGGGAATCGCTGTCTCCACCGAGCACCCGATTGGCAACGAGGGCGGCGAAGCGCAACGGATCGGCAGGGCCGAGCGCGAGGTTGCCAACCAGCACGTTCGACTGCACGGAGCCAGGGCGATGCACGAGCAGAATTTCGGTCTTCGTGCGGACAGGCGCCAACGTCGGCGCGGGCGCGACGGCCGGCGCGCCCGTCCAACCGGTGAAGCCCTTGGCGGCGAGTGCCGTGAGCGCACTCATGGTGATGTCTCCGGCCACCACGAGCAAGGCGCCACTCGGCTTGAGGCGCGATTTCTGAAACGCTGCGAGATCAGCGCGCGTGATGCGGCGCAAGGAGGCCGCGGTCATGCTGCGACCGTACGGATGAGATCCGTACAGCCCCGAGGCGAGAAAGCGGGTCGCCAACGCCGCCGGATTCGCGAGGTCCAGTTGCAGACCGGAGAGCGCCTGCGTGCGTGCGAGCTCGAACTCCTGCTCGCTCAGCGTCGGTCGCGCGACGGCGTCGCCCAACAGTGCGAACGCCAGTGGGGACGCATTCGAAAGCACGCTGCCCGATACACTCAGAAAGTCATCGTCGGTGAAGGCGCCGAGTGAGCCGCCGGCGCTCTCGATCGCCGCTGCGATGTCGTCGGCGGACCGCGAACCGGCACCCTTGGTGAGCAGTGTGGCCACGAGGCTCGCGACGCCGATCTTGTCCTTCGGATCGTAGAGACCACCAGCCGGAATCGCGAGTCGGAACGCAATCACCGGATTGCTGTGATTTTCGACGAGCACAATACGCACGCCGTTCGCCAGTACCGTTTCCTGAAACGGAGGCAGCGTAGCGGGCTTGAGTGGCGCGGGTGCGGGAGGCGTGGTGGGATACGACTGCGCGCCGAGCGCAATGGTGCTCGCGACCCACATCGCGGCGAGCAGCGCAGCGCGTGCGGCGAGGCGTGTCGTGCATGCGAACGTGATCACGGCGTCTTCCCCTCGGGTTTGATGAGCGTGATGACGCTGTTGTCGGCACGCAGATACTGCGCCGCAACACGCTTGATGTCAGCGATGGTGACGGCCATGTGGCGTTCGAGATCGGCGTTCACGGCCTTGGGATCGCCAAGAAACATGTTGGCCGTGTGAATCGCTTCCGCGCGCCCCATCGAGGTCTGCAGTTCGCCGATGCGAGCCGCGCGATACGCGTTCTTCGCCTTGGCGAGTTCTGCCTCACTCACGCCATTGGCCGCCACGTCGGCAAGTTGCTTTGACAACAGCTGTTCGACGGAGTCGGTCGACACACCCTGATTGGCGATGCCGAGTGTGGCGAAAACATTCGGACCGCGACGCGCACCAAGTCCGGCAATTGTCTGCACGGCGACGGCAGCCTTCGCTTCGCGCACCACGGTACGATTCAGTCGCGAGCTCTCGCCGCTGCCGAGGATCGTACTCAGGAACTCGAGGGCTGGGGTGTCCGCGCTCTGATACTCGGGAATGCGAAAGAGCAGCAGCACGGCCGGCAGGTTCGCCTTGCTGTCGGTGACGGTGCGTCGCTGCAGGCCCGTGTTGAACGACTGTGCACACGCCACCGACGGCGGATCGGCCGCGCGTGGAATGGTGTTGAAATACGTTCCGATCAGCTGCTTCGTCTCAGTCGGTTGGAAATCACCCGTGACGACCAGTGTCGCGTTATTGGGAACGTAGTACGTGTTGAAGAACTGCTGCACATCCTCGAGCTTTGCCGCGTTCAGATCATCCATCGAACCGATGGTTTCGTGCGCGTAGGCAAAGCAGGACGTCGGATTGAAGCCACTGGTGAGTGAGGACAGAAACGCACCGGTGTACGGCTGATTGTCGATGCGCAGCCGTCGCTCCTCTTTCACCGTCTCGCGTTGATTCTCGAAGTTCTCTTTGGTGATGGCGAGTGACCGCATGCGGTCCGCTTCCAGCCACAATCCAAGATTGAGCCGATTGGACGGCAGTGTCTGGTAGTAGTTGGTGCGATCGTCGGCGGTGGAACCGTTCATCTGTCCACCGGATTGTTGTACGAGCGCCATGTGATCGCCCTTCTTCACATTCGCCGAGCCCTGAAACATCATGTGTTCGAACAGGTGTGCGAAGCCCGTGCGCCCCGGGCGCTCGTTTCGTGAGCCAACGTTGTACCACACGTTGACGGTCACCACCTGCGCCGCGTGATCTTCGGCGAGGATGACCTTGAGCCCGTTGGGGAGGACGTAGCTATCGATGGACAGCGGTGCCGGAGCCTGCGCGCGCGCCGGCTGCGGTGTGAGGGCGCTCGTCGCGGCAGCGAGCCCCACCGCTGCGAGACGGGCAGCGCTCCGGGAGGAGGTCCAGATCGTCACGAAGACTCCAGTGAAAATTGGAAGTACAGGCGCCAGATTATGGTGTAAGGTAATGCGTTCGTCCCTACGGGTTCCGCTCTTGACCTGTTTCCTGCGAGACACACGTGCCGACGCTGCAAAAGTCGAAGTCTGAATGGCAGTCACTACTCACGCCGGGTGCGTACGATGTGCTCTTCGAGCACGGCACGGAACGCGCCGGCACCAGCCCGCTCGACCGGGAGAAACGCCAAGGCACGTTCGTTTGTGCCGCCTGTTTCCAACCGCTCTTCAAGAGCGACATGAAGTTTGACAGCGGGACGGGCTGGCCGAGCTTCTTCGACTTTCTACCGTCGGCGCTGGCCACCAAGCGCGACTACAAACTCATTTTGCCGCGCACCGAGTATCACTGTACCCGCTGCGACGGGCATCAGGGGCATGTGTTCCGCGATGGTCCGAAGCCGACCGGACTTCGGTACTGCAACAACGGCGTGGCGCTCCAGTTCATTCCCACCGGTGAGGCGCTGCCGGCACTGCGCGAGTAGCCTGTCGCGTGCGGCCTACCGTTCCTGATGTTGCGATGTGGCCGTTTGCGACCAGCGCGCTTCGAGTGTCGGATGGCGCGCTGAGCGTCGTGGACGAGGGCGACGGTGTGCCGCTGCTCTTCGTGCACGGAACGCCAACCTGGAGCTTCGAATGGCGGCATGCGCTCGGCGCGCTGTCCGCATCGCGGCGCGTGATGGCTTTCGACCATCTGGGCCTGGGACTCTCCGATCGCCCTGCGTCCGCGTCGTACACTCCCGAAGCCCATGCCGCGCGTTTTCGTGAGGCGATTGACCAGCTCGTGCCGAACGAATCGCTCGACATCGTCGTGCACGACTTTGGTGGCCCCATCGCGCTGGATTGGATTCTCGACATTGCCTCGCGCGTGCGACATCTGGTGATCGTCAACACGTGGATGTGGCCCTTCGACGATGACCCGCTGATGGCCAGGCGGGCGCGAATGGCGTCGGGTGTGCTTGGGCGCCTGTTGTACCGCTACGGCAACGCGTCGCTCAAGCTGATCATGCCGTCGGCGTACGGAGACCGGCGCAAATTGACGCCCGCGATACACGCCGAGTATCTGCGTCGATTTCCCGATGCAGATTCGCGCGAACATGTGCTGCTCGGCTCGAGCGCGTTCGATGCGTCCCCGTGGAGTCGTCGGGAGCGGCTGCGCGAGATCCCCATGACGATCGCGTGGGGTGTGAAGGATTCCGCATTCACGTTGCCGGTGCTCCATCGCTGGGCACAGACGTTCCCGCATGCCCACGTTCACCGCTTCGCCGGGGCGGGACACTGGCCACACGAAGAAGCGCCGGCGGAGTTCGTGGCGTTGCTCAGATCACGGTTGGGGTAACAGCGCGACGGCGTGACCGACCAGCGCCGGTGCAACCGCAACGGCATCAACAAACAGCCTTGTGGGAGACCATGGGAGAAACGGGGAGCACACGGGAGAACCGCAAGAATTCTTGGTGGTTCGGTTATTGGACGGTCCACCGAGCGCGTTGCTTCAGCGGTGTCAGCGCCGTGGTGGTTGTCCGTACTCCTGCGGTACTCCTTGGATTCTCCCGCCGTTCTCCGTACGCTGTTCCGGTTCGCCGTCTCCTGCTGCTCTCCCTCTGTTCTCGTGCAATTCTCCCTGCGCTGTTCGATCGGCAGGGTCTACACTCGCTGTGCCGGAATGCGCGCTGGCGCACCACCGTCGCTCTCCAGTAGCGTCTGCAGCCTTGCCGTCCAGCGTTCGCGGATCTCGGCAACGGGCTCGATCGCGCCGCGCGGCTTGACCTTTCGCCACTGACTCGAGGTGCGCCCCCAGCCGTCGAGGATGGCGCGCGCTCGCGCGCTACCAGTGCGCGCGAAATGGACGCGCAGCAGTCGCTGCAACAACGCATCATCGTCGGCGTCGATATCCGCGAGCAAGACCATTTCGTGATTGAGACGGCTCGGAAAGGTGCCCGCCTCATCGAGTACGTACGCAACGCCGTTGGACATGCCGGCGCCAAAGTTGCGCCCTGCGCGTCCGAGTACGGCGACCACACCGCCCGTCATGTATTCGCAGGCGTGATTGCCGACGCCTTCCACGATGGCGCAGGCGCCGGAGTTGCGCACCGCGAAGCGATCGCCCGCCTGCCCCGCCGCGCACAGCAAGCCATCCGTTGCGCCGTACAACACCGTGTTGCCGACAATCATGTTCAGGTGACTCGCGCCCACATAGCGCGCCGACGGGAACGGGCGCACGCTGATCTCGGCGCCGTTGAGTCCCTTGCCCACATAGTCGTTTGCTTCGCCTGCGAGCGAGAGCCGCATGCCGCGAATGGCGAATGCGCCAAAGCTCTGCCCTGCGCTGCCGCTGAAGCGCGCGGTGAGCGTGCCAGCGGCGAGACCGGCATCGCCGTGCAGTTCGGCGATCGCGCCAGCGACGCGCGCACCGACGGCCAGGTGGTGATTGCGGATCTCGTAGTCGGCGTCGAAGGGCGTGCCGTGCTTGATGGACTCCGATGCATCGTGCAACAAGGCTTCGTCGAGCGACACGACACCGCGTCGCACATTGCGATCGGCCATGCGGCGCCGTGGTTCATCGGCACGCACGGCTGGCGTGAGCAGCAGCGAGAGATCGAGCATCGCCGAACGCGGAACCTCCGGTCGATCGGCGCGCTGCAGTCGCTCTGCGCTGCCCACGATTTCGTCGATCGTGCGAGCACCGATGCTGGCGAGTATTTCGCGCACCTGTTGTGCGACGTGTGTGAAGTACGCCACCACCTGATCGGGATTGCCGCGAAACTTCGCGCGCAGCTCCGGACGCTGTGTCGCGATCCCCGTTGGGCAGGAATTGAGATGACACTGGCGCGCCATGTCGCATCCCATCGCCACCAACGGTCCGGTGCCGAAGCCATACGACTCGGCGCCCAGCAACGCGGCGATCACGACATCGCGGCCTGTGCGGAAGCCGCCGTCGACGCGCACTTCCACGCGATGGCGCAATCCGTTTGCGACGAGCACGTGCTGCGCCTCGGCGAGACCGAGTTCCCACGGGGCGCCGGCGTGCTTGATGCTCGATAGCGGAGAGGCACCCGTGCCACCGGCGTGTCCTGCGACCAGCACGTAGTCGGCAAAGGCCTTCGCCACGCCGGCCGCCACGTTTCCAATGCCTGCCGATGCAACGAGCTTTACACCGATGCGCGCGCGCGGATTGACGCTCTTGAGATCGAGCACCAGCTGCGCGAGATCCTCGATGGAGTAGATGTCGTGGTGCGGCGGCGGCGAGATGAGTTGCACGCCCGGCGTCGCGTGTCGCAGTCGTGCGATCAACTCCGTCACCTTGTGTGCCGGCAACTGACCGCCTTCGCCCGGCTTGGCGCCCTGTACGAT